>NZ_SJPO01000001.1:600000-900000 GCF_007859935.1 Posidoniimonas polymericola
AAGACGGCGCCGTGGTGTCGGCGTCGGTCGATGAGGGATACCGATTTTTGTCAGAAACTTTCCTGGGCGACGACTCGGTCGCGACCCCAACCCCGATCGACGGGGGACTCCTGTTTAGAACCCGCACCAAGCTCATTCGCTTTCAGGCGAATTAGTAGGTGACTAACGATAAACCAAGCCTGCTATTCGACTTCCGCACATCTCGACAAATTGGCGCCTAAAACGCGCGGTATCATTGTTGGTAGAGGGGCTCCCTCTCACGAGTGTCGCGCCTCGAGGGCGCCCTGCAGTCCCCGTCGTTTTGAATTGCAGTATACGCCGTTGTCAGTCTTATCTGCCTGCCGTATATCAGTGGAGCGGGGCCCGTTGCCGGCTGCTAAGTGGGGCGTCAATCCCCACTTCCTGGATGGCTTTTGTAGTCGATTCGCTGGAGGTCGTTTGTGACCCACGCTGCTCTCACTGTTTGCTTGGTCGACGATGACGCCGCCGTCTTGAAGGTGACCCGCGAGGTGCTTCTGGGTGGCGGGTATCAGGTGCGCTGCTTCCAGTCGGCGGCGGAGTACCTAGAAGACTCCTCTCCAAACGATGACTGTGTCGTTACCGACCTCAACATGCCGGGCATCGGCGGCGCCGAGCTCCTCAAGCGGATCCACGAACTCGACCCAACGCTGCCGGTGATCGTGCTGACCGGGTTTGCCGACGTCGCGACCGCCGTGAAACTGATGGAACGCGGCGTCGTGACGCTGGTCGAAAAGCCGTGCAGCTCGATCGACCTGCTCGCCGCGGTGGCGAAGGCGATTTCCGATGGCGAGCACCGCCGTTACCGCCGCGACCAGGCCCACGACGTCATGAACCGGCTGGCCCAGCTCAATGACGAGGAGCTGGCGGTGATGAAAGGAGTCGTGCGTGGCTTCTCGAACAAGGTGTTGGCCGGACGGCTTGAGATGAGCGCCCGCACGCTCGACCGCCGGCGGCACTCGGTCTTCGAGAAGATGGGCGCCGAGTCGCCTGCCGAGCTCGCCGCGCTCGCCGAGCGGTTCGACCTGTTCAAGGATTGAGGGCCGCGCTAGAGGTCCGCGGACCACCGGGGCCTGGGAGGGTGGGGCTCAGAAGAGCCGTCGTTGGGCGACGTCGTGTGTTGGTCGCGCAGCGGCAACAGTATGCGGAACGTAGCGCCCCCTTCGGGCCGGGACCTCCCCACGACCTTTCCCCCGCACTGCTCGACGATCCCGTGGACGACGGCCAGGCCCAGGCCGGTCCCCTTGTTGGCTTCTTTGGTGGTGAAGAACGGTTCGAACATCCGGTCGAATGCCTCCTTCGCGATGCCGGCGCCGTTGTCCGTCACCGAGAGCTCGGCCCACCGCACGCCGGCCAGACGCTCCTCGACCGTCTCGCCCTGGTTGACGCCGGTCTTGATGACCACGACGCCGTCGCTCGAGGAGATCGCGTCGCGCGCGTTGACCACCAGGTTGAACAGCGCCTGCTCGAGCTGCACCGGGTCGGCCAGCACCGGCAGCGGCTGCGCGTCGAGCACGAACTCGCAGCGAACGGAGTTGCCGGCGAGCCGCTGGAGCAGCTTGCTGAGCGAGTCGACCTGTTCGTTCAACTCGAGCTCGCGGGGCTGGTGCGGCTGCCGGCGGCTGAACGTGAGCAGCTGCCGTGTCAGGGCCGAACCCCGGCCGGCGGCGTCGGCGATGATGCTGAGGGTCTCGTGCGTCGGCGCGTCGGGGTCCATCGACTCGAGTTGCAGCTCGGCCTCGCCGAGGATCACCGCCAAGAGGTTGTTGAAGTCGTGCGCGACGCCGCCGGCCAGCCGGCCGATGGCCTCCATTTTCTGGGTATCGCGGAGCCGGTCGGCGAGCCGCCGGGACTCGGTGACGTCGCTCAGCACGCCGTGTTGGGTCACGACACCGTCTTCGACCGAGCCGAGCGAGTACCGCCCCTCGAGCCACCTCTCGCCCCGCTCGGGGTGCAGCAGCCGGAACTGGTGGACCCAGCCGGTACGTTCCCGGACCGCGGTGAGCACAGCCTCCCGGAACGGCTTCAGGTCGTCGGGGTGCACTCGATCCCGCAGGGCGTAAGCGTTGCTCTGCAGTTGGGAAGGTGTGAGCCCTGTCAATTCATAGATGCCGGGGCTGAGGTAGGTGAACTCCATCGATTCGTCCGAGGTGAAGCGGACAGAGTTCAGCACCCCGGGCGACGCCTCCGCCGTGACCATGAAGCGATCCCGCTCACGCTGCAGCTCCTGCTCGGCGATCTTCAGGTCGTGGATATCGGTGGTGGTGCCGTACCAGCCCTCAATCTCGCCGCTGTCGTCCCGCCCGGCGACTGCGCGGGACTGCATCCAGCGGTAGCCAGACTGCTCGGGGGTGGCAATCCGCATTTCGACCTCGTACGGTTCGCCGGTGCTGAGGCTGCGAGACCACGCCGCGTTCCGGCGGCCAATGTCGTTGGGGTGGACCACCGGCGGCTGCCAGCCAGAGACGTCGTCGAAGTGCGAGCCCTGGTAGAGCTCGAGGCTCCGTTGGTTGCGGTACCTGAGTCGGCCATCGGGTTCGGCGACCCAGACCGCGGCCGGGATCGATTCCGCCAGGCCGCGGAAGCGGGCCTCGCTATCACGCAGGCGTTGTTCGGCTACCTTGCGGGCCGTGATGTCGCGCACGACAGAAATCGCCTCGGTCGGCGTGCCAAGGTCGTCGGTCTGAATCGCAATCGAGAGCGTCACCCACTTGATGGCGCCATCCTTGCAGCGGTAACGCTTGTCAATCTCAAAGTGGCGCTCTCCCCGTTCGAGAGTCTTCTTGGCCTCGAGTTGGCCGCGGCCGCGGTCGTCCGGGTGGGCGATATCGCCTACATTCAGCTTGAGGATCTCGTCCTGCGAGTAGTGGAGCATATCTGCCAGCTGCCGGTTGGCTAAGCGGATCTTGCCACTAGGGAGGTCGGCGATAAAGACGCCCACCGCGGCGTTCTCAAGAACGGCGCGGAAGCGAGACTCGCTCTCGCGAAGCCGTTCCGCCGCCTGCTTCTTCGCCGTGATATCGATGACGATACCGTAGGCGTGCGCAGAATTGGCGCCGCTGCGGCCGCGCATCACGGCCTCCAGCCAGGCCCACACGCAAGTACCGTCCTTCTTGAGGAAGCGTTTCTCCATGCCGTACTGGCGGACGCCATCGGTAACCGCCTGCTTGTAGCGAGCGACATCCCGCTCGCGGTCTTCTGGGTGCGTGACGTCGCCAATAGTGAGCCGCACCAGCTCGTCGTGGCGGTAGCCCAGCATCTCGCAGAAGCGGTTGTTCGCGGCGACGTACCTGCCGGTGTAGGCGTCGACGACCGTGAGGCCGACGCTCTCATTCTCGAAGAGCGTGCGGTACCGCTCCTCGCTCTCTCGCAGGGCGGAAAACGCCTGCTGGCTGTCGGTCTCGTCGCGGACAGTCATCACGATCAGCGGCTGGCCAGTGGTGGTGTCTTGCACCACGCTTCCGTTGTAGCGAAACCAGCCGCCGCTCGGATTGTCGACGGGTCGGACGCACAACAGCATGTCTTCGACAGGCCTGCCGTTCATCATCCGGAGGTACGGCCACTCCTCAAACGGGACCGCTTCGCCGCTCGGCAGGCGGACGTCGAAGGCGCCCTTGTGGTCGTGGATCATGTCGCCAGGGCGGAGGGGGCTTGCTTGGCCGCCGCAGCTAACGGAGTACGCCCCCAGTATGGTCCCGCTAAAGTCCATCACCACGACTCCCGCCGCTACGCTGTCGAGGATGCCGCGCAGGCGATCGCGTTCAGACTTGATCTCGGCGACGGAATCGCCACCCGGGTCAACTTCGGGAGGCGCGTCCGTCAGCACGCACAGAAGGGAGTGGTCGAGCAGCACCCGGGCGTCGAGCCGAAGTCTCCGCGCGGCGCCTGCAAGGGCGTCGGGGCAGGTCTGCCGACGCAGCACCGAGCCGACGGCAGATTGGGCGGCCGCGGAAGCGAGTTCATCGACCTCGAACCCGAGGCTCCGCAGGGGGGCCTCACGGGCAGGCCGTTCGCCCATCAGGTCGATCAGCAGGTCGTTGCCGTGGAGCAGCTCGCCCGTGGCGGAGAACCAGCCACAGGCGGTCGGCATCGCGTCGACCGCCGACCTGGGGTCGAACGCCGCCGGCGCGCCACCGTGGGGGCCAGCGGTCGGCTGCGGAGGGTCGCTGCGGTTTGCTGCGGCGGGCTTGTTCGTTGAGGCTCCGCGGTCTGCTGTCGGAGGCGGTTCTTCTGCCCGTAGTCGTGCAGGCGGTGGTCCGACGCCAGGTTGATTCGGTCGAGCAGGCACAGGGCGTCTCCTCAGGCGTAGGTCACCCGTCGACGACACACAGCAGGGCTGTTGGCCGTAAACCTGACTTGGATGAGCGTGACAGAGGTAAACACCGGGCCTTTCCCGCTGGCCGATAGGCGCCCTCCGCCAGGCTCAGCATCGGCCAATCTGCGGTGGGATGCAAGACGTTTGGGGCCCAAATCCGAGTCTCATTTGGCGGGCATTCGCCTGCGAATGGCCGCCGCAGAGCGTCGATCTAAGGAATGCAGCCGGGGCGGCAGACGACCCCTGGTGGTACGGGATCCAACGGTCGTCCCCGCCGGGCAGGGGCGGGGTGCGGCTACGGGGTTGCGTCGAAAGCCGACCGTCGTATAATGCGGGGCTTGTAATGATGTTGGCACTCCCACACCCCACATAACAAGCTTTCGACCATGGCGTTTGGCAAGAAGCGGCGTAGCACCGGCCCGAACAACAAGCGGCGTTCCAAGGTGAAGACGCCAAAGAAGGACCCGTTGTTCATCGATGGCGTGAAGCCAACCCCGATGTACGTCGACTACAAGGACCTCGAGCTGCTCTCGAAGCTCACCAACCGCCACGGCCGGATCGTTAGCCGCCGCAAGAGTGGCTGCCACGCCGCGAGCCAGAATGCGGTCGCCCGGGCGATCAAGCGGGCACGCTTCATGGCGCTCATGCCGTACGTCGGCGACTGATCGGCTGCCGAACGTCGCGTTGTGCCTGGGCCGGCTGCTAGCTAGCCTGACGGGCCGTTTGGTCGGTTCGTGCAGCACGGCAGTGTAGGGGCGTTACGGTCGCGACCGATCACGACTCGCTCCTCCGGTGGCCCTTGCCATGCCAGAAGTCTTTCGCACTCAGCGGTTCGTCGAGTTCTCCGATACCGACATGGCCGGCATCGCCCATTTCTCGGCCTTCTTCCGCTACATGGAGTCGGCCGAGCACGCCCTGCTGCGGAGCCTTGGGCTGAGCGTCTTCCAGTCGCACGGTGATGACCTCGCCATCAGCTTCCCCCGGGTCAATGCCGAGTGCGACTACGCCTCCCCGGTCCGCTGCGAGGACGTTCTTGATATCGAGGTCGCTATTACCAGGTTGGGTGGCAAGAGCATCACCTACCGATTCGAGATGACCTGCGGCGGGGTTGAGGTTGCCACCGGGGCAATGACCAGCGTCTGCTGCCGCATCGAGCCTGGCAAGCCGCCGGTCGCCGTGCCGCTGCCGGACGAGATCGCCGAGAAGCTGCGGCCGTTCGTGGCCGGCTAGTCGCCGTTGGTCTTCTCGGGGTTCTGGTTTCTAGGGATTCTGGGCCCGTAGGTTGCCGTTGCTGTCGTAGCGGATGAACGCGAAGTAGACGAACACGATCAGCAGGATCGGCACGTTGACCAGGAAGAACCAGCTGATGTAGTGGATCTGCAGGGCGGTCAGCACCGCCACGGCGGCCCAGAGCCACCAGGTGTCGCGGGTCAGGCTGCGGATTTGATTCATCGGATCCCCGGCTATTCGGCCCCAGCAACGGCGGGCGTGGCGTCGGTCTCGGCTGGGTCGGCGCCGGGCTGATCGTCCGGGGCGCCGCTTTCCGCAGAGTCGCCATCCTCGGAGTCGGCGCCTTCGCCGGCGTCCGCAGAATCGTCGTCTTCATCGTCGTCCGCTGCTTCGTCGTCGAGTTCTTCTTCCTCTGCCTCTTCGGCGTCCACCGTCTCGGCGAGGGGCGAACGCAATCCGAATTGGTGCACCAGCCTGCCCCCCTCGTGGGCCGCGTTGGCGAGCTCGGTGACGGGGTACATCCACAGGCCCAGGAAGATCAGGTTGATGAGGATCCGAGGGCCGATCTTGGCAAGCGGCTTGTAGAAGGTTGTGAGCAGGCCGACGCCGAGGTACAGCACTGTTAGGGCGGTAAACAAGTTGCGGGCGTATATAGCCTGCTCCTCGTGGTGGTCGAGGACATCGTAGGGGTCGTCCTCGGCTTCGACTTCTTCGTCAAATTCGCCCATCCAGTTCATGGCCTCGTCTCCCGTGCTGGTGGCGACGAATGCTGCCCCCACGCCCAACAGCATCAAGATTAACGTGCACACCAACATCGTCCGTAGGCCGGTGACCGCCGTGAGCACGACAAACAGCGGAACTACGAACAGTAGCGCGATGGGGAAGTGCACGACCACAACGTGCAGACCGCCAGGAGGAGGGGTAGGGGGCATAGATCAGGCTCGCAAGTCGATGCAGGGGCGTGTTGGCGTCGATCGAGAAATCGGCTGACTGACGCCCCCAGGATGGTTGATTGGCCAACGTGTGTCGAGTCCGTACCGCAGTGCGGCCCACGCCCGAAGTTCCCTTACTGCTGGGCGACCGCGTCGTCCTCGGCCAGCGGCAGCAGGTACCGCTGCATCTGGGCCAGCTTGCGGGGGCCGATGCCGTTGACCCGCATTAAGTCGTCGGCGGTCCGGTATCGTCCCTCGGTGTCACGGGAATCGACGATCCGCTGTGCGAGCACCTGGCCGATCCCAGGCAGTTGGGCCAGCTCGGGCCAGGTCGCTTCGTTCACGTTGACGAGGTACTGGTACCGGAGCGGGGTGGCGTGGTCGATCTCGATCAGCCCGGGGGCAGCCTGCTGATGGACCGCCAGCCACGCCGCAAAGCCGAGCATCGCCACGAACGTCAGCGCGGCCACGGCCAGTTGGTCGAGTCGTCGGAGCAGGGGCTTGGGCACGGCAGTGGATTGCCAACCGGGAGCGTGGGCATCAGACTCCTAGGTTAGCACGCCGCCAGACCCCGTACCGAGAGGAAGAGAGTTGGCCGCCGATTTTTCACAGATCTCCTGGGACGCAGCCACCGAGCTCGCCGCCCAAACGCTGATCCGTCTGGCGTTGCAGGAGGACCTCGACCATCAAACCGACCTCACCTCACAGTGCGTGGCGGACGGAGGCGGTCAGGCGACGGCGTCGTTCGTGTCGCGGGGCACGGGGGTCGTCGCGGGGCTGCCGATCCTGCCGCTGGTCGCCACCGAGGCGGGCGCCGCAATCGAGGTCGAGTTGCTCGCCGCTGACGGGGACAGCGTAGCCCCGGGCGACGCGGTCGCCACGATGTCGGGCCCGGCAATCGACCTGCTCACCTGCGAACGCACGATGCTGAATTTCCTCTGCCGGCTATCGGGCGTGGCGACGCTCGCTAGCCGCTTTGTCGACGAGGTCGCCGGGCAGGCGGCGATCTACGACACCCGCAAAACGACCCCCGGCTGGCGCCGCTTAGAGAAGTACGCCGTCGGCTGCGGCGGCGGCCACAACCACCGCACCGGGCTCTACGACGCGGTCCTGATTAAGGACAACCATCTGGCCCACGCCGCCAGTGCAGGCGTGACGCCCGCCGACGCGGTCCGCTCTGCCCGCCAGCAGGCGCCCGCGGGGACGGTCATCGAGGTCGAGGTTGACTCGCTCGATCAGCTCGAGCAGGTGCTGCCGGCACGGCCGGATATCGTGCTACTGGATAACATGAGCAACGAGCAGCTGCGGCGAGCGGTTGGGGTGCGGGATTCCGGCCACGCGGGGGTCGTCCTGGAGGCCTCAGGTGGCGTGAACCTGCAAACCGTGGCCGGAATTGCCGCCAGCGGGGTTGATCGGATTAGCGTCGGGGCGCTGACTCATTCGTCAGGATCGTTCGATTTCGGCCTGGATTGGGGGAGGATTTGAGCGACCGTAAAGCGGGTTGCCACAACGGTTTGACCCCCTGAGCCCGCGAGCTAGATTTGCCGGGTTGAGGCGCCCTTGGGGAGGGGCATCTCGGCTTGGACGCGGCGGGTAGAGCATGGAGCTTGAGGGGACCCCGCCGCGTCTCTTTTTTGTTTGAGTGTGACGGTCAGGGCGACCTGCGAGTTTTGAGAAAACTTGTTGACAGTCACCAGTGCCCCGCTTAGTCTATATATCAGGTGCGGACAGCCGTTCCGCCCGTAGCGGTCTCAACTGCCTTAATTCCGCTGCTTTATTAAGTTTCTGAAGAGGGGTGAACTCATGAATGTCAATTCGGCGGTCGCGGGACTCCTCCGCGTCACGTCCGGGCATTCACCGAGTCAGCCATTTGGGCCCCTCACTGGCGCGAGATTCTGATCGCGTCGTGTCGCCTGCGAGCCAATTCCTTTATTTGTATGCGCTCCGCAGACCCCTCTAGCTGACTCATCCGCAGCAACTCGTTTGCTGCTCCCCGCCCGGCGCTCTGACGCCCAGGACTGTTCCACGAGCAAAGACGCAACCGGTCTGGCGCTGTGCGCCTGCCCTGCTGCGTAGTGCTCCTCAATTGGCGTCCGTTGAATCTGGCCGCGTCTCTTTGCGCGGCGTTGCGCTGGGGCCTCACCCGGTCCTAGCGTTCGTGTCAGACATCGTTGCCCGGCAAAAGCATGCCGGGCGTCCTACCCAAAAGTATCAAACGCTCCAGCAAGTCGGCTCAGCCGGCGCTGGGACAAGGATTTATCAACTCATGCGAAATCAACTAGCAACCTGTCTCGCGGCGCTCGCCGTGGCGACGCTCGCGGCCGACGCCCGTGCCGTGAATTCCTACGAATTCTCACTCTCGTTCAGCGAGGCGCTGATGGAGGCTGAGGGCACTCCCGACGAAGCGATCGTCAAGCACTACGAGGGCTGGGACTCGGCTGTCGCCCGCATCCGGAAGCGGAACATGCCGTTCATTGAGATCACCAACACGTCCACCGCGGCGGAGGTGATGTCGCGGTTCACGATGTCGATCGCGAAGCCCCAGTACGACTTCTCCGACGACGTGCTGCTGTCGTTCGCCAAGCTCGGCGTCACCACGCCTGGAATCAACATTAGCAGCAGCTCGCCGGACGACGGCGACACGCTGCTGGTTGTCGATTTCGTTGATGGCCTGCAGCCGAACGAGACCGTCCGCTTCCAGGTCGACATCGACGTCGACCCAGACTACCTGGCCGCGAATCCGGGCGTCGAGATCTACCCACACCCGGACTACCGGATGGTGTTCTTCGACGTCAACGGCAACGACAGCTCGGACAACTCGGTCCTGACCACGACCTTCACGGCCGCGAACGGCTCGACCAGCTCGCAGTCGCAGACGCTGCCGGACTTCGATCAGACGACCGATGTCTACATCAACGGCACCGGCCTGCGGAACTACAACACGATGGACGGCGTCGAGATGTTCGAGCTGACCGGCGAAGGCGAGATCCCCGAGCCGGCAGCCGGCTTCCTGGCGATGATGGCGCTGGCCGCCGTCCGCTACCGCCGACGGTAGCCCTGGACTAGCGTTCGCGTGCCTTCAGCGTGGCCCCCTGTTTGGGGTGGCTTGCCCCGCTGAGGGCGGAACGATTCTCAGGTGGATCCGTGGAGGTGGCCCATGTCGAGGCGCGTCTGCTTTGAAACCGGCAGCTGCAAGGCTGCAGGACTCCAGCGACCGGCTGGGTGGTGCTCTGGGCGAGAAGACGCCCGGAGCTGCCGAACGATCGCGGGGCGTGGTGAGCAGCTGTCGTGCGCCACGCTCGTCGTCCGGCGGTGCCGATTAGTCCGCCGCAAGTAGTCCATTGAGAACGCCAAGCGGCGGCGCCGTTCACTCGGGTAGGGGTGACTACGGCGCCGCCGTTTCTTTTTGCGCGCTGCCATCGCTGGCGCCCCTCCTGCTAGCAGTCAGGCTAGCAACCATCTGGGGCAGATCAGCAGGCCAACCAGGCCGACTGAGCAGCTCCCGTTGCAACCGGCAAGAGCCGGCATCGACGGGACTGGCCGGGGCTCAGGTGGGGTTGTGGCGGTTGCTCCGCTCGGCGGGGTTGCATGGATTGTGTCGAAAAAAAGCAAAGTGCGGATGTTCCGGTTTCCGATTCTTGGATACGTCCCGTGATCGCTACGGGGTGCGTTCTACGGACGCTCAATCCAGCTAGCGTGGCCCCGCAGGCGGAGTTCGCCAAGCCACGCGACTGGGATCCACAAGGGGGGAAACCGAAATGAGAAACTTCTTACGCGCAAGGTATGCGCTGACCCTGGGCATTGCCCTAGGTCTTCTGACAAACACCGCGGGAGCCCAGCAGGACGCCATGCTGGCGGTCTTCGAAGGCGATGCTCAGGGCGTCGAGAACGCCGGGTTCATTGGCTCCGGCAGCGACGTGCAGCTCGTTAGCTGCGACTCTCCCATGGCCGAGCTTGGGCTGGGCGCCTCGGGGTGCAGCCACCAGATCGTATTCGGCGCCGAGTACCTGATGGTCCGGGCGACTCACAGCGAGCAGCTGGCGTATGTCGAGAACAACACGGTGGGCCTCGGCACGAACGACGAGTTCATCCGCTACCACCAGTTCGAGTCGAGTTTCGACCCCTCGTTCCGGGTCTACGCGGGAATTCGTATCCCCGAGTGTGGCCAAGAATTCCGCTTCACCTACACCAACTTCAGCAGCGACGGCAACTTCAACAGCATTGCCCAGTCGGGCGCCGCGGGCGTCGGGCCGGTTGACATCGCCGCCCCGTTCGAGGTAATCCCGGCAGGCACCGGCGACACGCTATTCGGCTCGTCCTCGGTCAAACTCAACAACTTCGACCTGGCCTGCATGAAGACCATTCCGTTGGGGTGTGCCCTCGGTTCGGGCTGCGGCGACTGCTGCGACCCCTGCGGTTGCGACCCCTGCGGTTGCGACCCCTGCGGCTGCTGGTGCCCCGCGTGGGACATCACCTGGAGCGGCGCCGTGCGTTTCGCGGACATCAGCTCCGAGCTGAACTACGGCAACAACATCGTCAGCACGACGGTCCCGGTCGCCAACCGCTCCGCCACTAGCCGGGTCGACTTCACCGGCGTTGGCCTGCGTGGCGGCTTCCTGGGTCGTCGCTACTTCGGCAAGACCGGCATGACGAGCGTCTTCCTAAAAGGCGACATCTCGCTGCTCGTGGGCGACCTCGACTACTCGGCCATTGGCACCGACGGCACCGGCGCCAACCAGTTTACACCGAGCTACTTTAGCGGCACTCAGGTGATCCCGGTCACCGAGCTCGAGGCCGGCGGCACCGTCGCGCTGACCAGCAACCTGAGCGTCAGCGGCGGCTACCTGTTCTCGGCCTGGCACGACCTGGGGCACCGTGCGGAGTACAACTTCGCCACGACCACCGGTGGCCAGACCGTCAGCCTGGACGACGCCAACATCCTGGCGTTCGACGGCTGGTTCCTCCGTGCTGAGGGAACCTTCTAGGCTGCGAAGGCACGCTTGAAACCTAAGGCAGGGCCGGTTCGAATGAGCCGGCCCTGCTTTTTTCTTGCGCAACTTACAACCCACTACACGCCGATGAACCTCCTCTTCCTCTGCACCGGGAACTCCTGCCGCAGCCAAATGGCCGAGGGCTGGGCCCGGGCCCTCAAGTCCGACGCGCTCAACGCCTACTCGGCCGGCATCGAGAAGCACGGACTCAACCCGTACGCGGTCCGCGCCATGCAGGAGGCGGGCGTCGACATCCGCGGGCACGAGTCCCAGACCGTGGCCGACCTGGGCCCGATGGAGTTTGATGTGGTGGTGACCGTCTGCGGGCACGCCGACGAGAACTGCCCCGTGTTCCCCGGCAACGCCCGGGTGGTCCACCACCCGTTCGACGACCCGCCGCGGCTGGCGGCCGACCTGGAAGACGACGAGGCCAAGATGAAGGTCTACCGCCGGGTGCGGGACGAGATCCGCCAGTTCGTCGAAGGCCTGCCCGGCTCGCTCGAGGGCTGAGCAACGCCCGAGCAACAAGACCATCCGCGCAAGAAGAAAGCCCCCTTCAACGCCAGTTGCTAGCGGCGGGGGCTCTGGTCGCCTCGGCGGCGCGTCTGACCGTTGTGCTCACGTGTCCGGCGGACACTGGGGCGCCAGTCGGCGTCGCGCTCGACGGTGTTACTTGACAGTGTTACTTGTTGAGCAGCCGCTCGCGGCGGGCCCGACGCTGGGCACGCAGGCGGGCGCGACGCTTGGTCTCGGACGGCTTCTCGTAGAACTCGCGGACACGCATCTCTTTCTTGATGCCGCTACGCTCCACCAGTTTACGGAAGCGGCGGACCGCCTCTTGGGCTGTTTCTCGTTCGCGAAGGGTCAGCTTAACCACGTCGTTGATTCATCCTAACTAGGGCGTTCCGGGGTGATCCCCCCACACGGCAGGCTGCCGGGCTGTGGGGAATTCGTAAGGATAGCCAATTTACCGTGCCTGCGCCAAGGCGTCTCGCCGGACTGGGCGCCGCACTCGCCGCTCGCAGCCTGCCTGGCCGGCACACCTTGCCGAGCCGCTCCGACCGGCTTTTCAGGACCGACCGGCACAACGCGCAACTGTTGGCGCCACAAAGGGTTCCAGGCCACCGACCGCCCCGGATCCGGTGCACCCGCAGGCCCTGGCGGGTCGATCTTTCTGGCGTTGAGGGCGCCCAACGGGTGAGCGGCCTCCGATCGCGATCCCCCTCCGAAAAGGCCGGCGTCCGCCGTCCCCTCCGCATGTCTGGTTCCCCGCAGGCCAATCCGCACGCTCAGCGGCTGGCCGATCTCGACCAGCGGCACGACGACCTGATCGACGAGATCGAGGCCCTCAACACCCGCATCGAGGCCGCCCTGGCCGAGCTGCTCCCCTCCGCGGCTACTTCCGACGCTCCAGCCGCCCCGACTTGCTGATCGCCCGCAGCAGCCGCATCCCGAGCATCGCGCTCAGCACCACGCCCGCCAGCCCCGGCGCCGAGGTCCCCTCCAGCGGCCAGATCCGGATCGGCAGCACGCCGTGGCTCACCATCAGCGACGAGCCGAGGAACAACGCGCTGGTCATCATCCCCAGCACCAGCCGGTTGACCGACGGCTCCAGCCCGCGGTGGTCGAGGTGCACGTCGAACTTGCCCGACTGCACCTGCTCTAGCAGGCTGCCGAGCCGCCGCGGCAGGGTCTCTGCGAGCCGCTCGGTCTCGAAGAACAGCCGCCGCAGCCGCCGCGCCTGACGCACCGGCGAGAACCTCCGCATCAGCGCCCGCCGCTGCAGCGGGGCGAGGATCTCGATCAGCGAGAAGTCGGGCGCCAGCTTGCGTGAGGTCCCCTCGAGCATGATCATCAGCTTCAGCAGCATCGCCAGCGACGCCGGCAGCACGATCTGGTGGCGGCGGATGATGCCGATCAGCTCGTGCAGCGCGCCGCTCAGGTCGAGCCCGCTGATCGGCTGGCTGCCGTAGTGGTCGACAAAGTCCGCGACGTCCATCCCCAGGGCGGCCTCGTCCAGGTCCGGCGGCGTCGCGCCGACCTTGGTCACCACCGAGGTCAGCATCTGCGAGTCGTTGTTCACGACCGCCGAGATCATGTCCTCCAGGTCCTCACGCATCCGGTCGCCCAGCCGGCCGACCATGCCGAAGTCGATCAGCCCGACCCGGTCGCCCGGCAGCACGATCAAATTGCCCGGGTGGGGGTCGGCGTGGTAGACGCCGTGCTCGAAGACCATCGTCAGGAACGCCTGCGCCCCGCGCCGCGCGACCAGCTCGAGGTCGGCGCCGTTGGTGCGGAGCTCCGGGTCGCTCACCTTGCGTCCCTCGAGCCACTCGGCGGTCAGCACCCGCGACGAGCAGAGCTCGGGGATCGCCGCCGGCACGCAGACCGAGTCCGACTTGCAGAAGTACTCGCCGAACTGCTCCAGCCGCCGCCGCTCGTGCGAGAAGTCCAGCTCCCGCAGCAGCGTCCGCTGGAACTCGGTCGCGACCGCGGTCGGCCGGTAGTTTTTCAGCTCCGGCAGCCGCTCCGCCAGCGACGCCAGCCCGATCAGGATGTCGGTGTCGACCGCCGCCTGGGCCTGGATGTGCTCGTGCCGCACCTTGACCGCCACCAGCCGCCCGTCGGTCAGCCGGGCGCGGTGCACCTGGCCGATCGAGGCCGACGCTACCGGCGTCATCTCGAACTCGGCGAAGCACTCCTCGAGCGTGCCACACAGGTCGGCCTCGATGGTGGCTCGGATCCAGTCCCCCTTGTCCTCCGGCGCGCTGCTCTGCAGCAGCACCAGCTCGTCGGCGAGTGCCGCCCCGACCAGGTCGGGCCGGGTGCTCAGCACCTGACCGAGCTTGATGAACGCGGGGCCGAGCTCCTCCATCGCCCGGCGGATGCGGGCCTCGTGGCTGATCCGCGAGATGGCCGCCCCTTCGGAGTCCTTCAGCAGACCGGTCGCGATCGGCAGCTCGAACCGGCTCAGCCAGCCGGCCAGCTGGTACTTGCTCAGCACCGACACGATCTCGCGCCAGCGGTTGGCGTTGCGGTAGAGCTGCGGGATGGTCGAGATCTTCATCCGTGCCGAACGGGGCCAGGCTGAACAGGGCAGGGGGGAACAACGGGGCTGCGACTCTATGGTACCTCTACGGTAGGCCCCGGGCGACTCGCCACCGCGGCTCGCCCACGGTTGGCCCAGGAGCGATCGGGTTCTAGTGGTGGTAACGGTTGTAGCCGGAAAGTTGGTGCGTCTACAAAGCGTCGCGGCTCCGCCGCGCGTCTGCCGCAGTCGCCGGGGTTTTGTCCCACACATTCGCCGAGCGGATCGCCGGCGCCCCCACCCGCAACGCGTTTCGCACTGCTATACCAGCGTACAATGCTGCACACCCCCCACCGCCGCCACCGGTGTATTGTCCGAATAAACGCGCGGAGGGGACAAAACCCCCACCCACGCCGACCCCTCGGCGGCTTGGCCCGTCACAACGACTTCTCTTACCACCGGCGCAGCACCGCACGCCGCGGAGAAGCAACTTCTCGCGTCAGCGCGACACGGCGAACACTCTTATTGGACCGCACGTCGTGGCGCTTTGCAGTAACAAACCGGCAGGGAATTGGGATTCGTCGGATTCCTGCTGGCAAGTTCAGAGCCGGGCCGATGACCTACACTTGAGTTGCGTCTTGCCGACCCAAGATCGAGGTTCCCGCGATGCCCCGCCAATATCGGTTGCCGCTGCTCTTCCTCTCGCTTGCCTTCACCGGCGGGGTGACGGTCGCGATTGGGCTGGTGCTCGGCGGCAAAATGAGCCGGCTGGAGGCCGACGGGGTCACGACGACCGCCCGGGTGACCCGCCTCCGAGAAGTCTCGTCTGGCAGCGGCAACAGCCGCACAACCAACTACCGCGTCTGGCTAGACGCCGAGCACAACGGCCAGGACTACGCCCTCGAGGACGATGTGGCCGAGGACATCTACCGCCCATTGGCCGAGGGGGGCTCCGTCAGTGTGGTCTTCGTGCCGGACGGGAGCGGCCTGTGCCTGATCGGCGCACAGGCCGACGTCGCCCGCGTCGCGCAGACGGCCGAGTGGGTTCGGTACGGCGGCGCCGCGGTCGCGGCAATCGGCGCCACACTGCTCGCGGCGGTGTGGTTTGCCCCGCGACTGCCGTCGAACGATGGCAGTCTCTCGGGGCAGGCGTATGGCCGAGCCTAGCAGGCCTGCCGAGTTCTTGACGCTTCAGTCGATCTTCTCTCTGTTGCCTCTGCGCCCTCCTGTTCACAGGAAGGGAAGGAAACCGGAGGACGCAGCGGCGGCAAAGGGCGAGAGGTGGGGGTGAACGGCTCTGCCTGAGGCGACTTATCTTGCTTGGCCGGCAGCGATCCGTGACCATGTTGTCTGCTGCAACCGGTATGGCATTTGTGGCCACAGATCGAGCATGCTGAAGCTCTGCTCTCTGCGGTTCTCGCTCCAGTGCGCCAGTTGTTTCACGGCGACGACTTCTGCCAGCGCATACGAGAAAACCGCAGGGCAGCGGGCTGCCCTGCGGTTGCGCTAGATCATCGGTCGCACCGCTCTGGTGCGGCTCAGTCGTGATGGTATCCGTACGCGTGGCGGATGTACGGGCGGTCGGCGTCGTAGTCACCGTCGTAATCGCGACGCAGCTTGGTGTCGAGGTCGTCGTTCCACTTTGGGTGATCCGACCGGTACTTCTGCTGAGACGTGTAGCCGAACCGGAATGCTTGTTCACGGTTCTCAAAGGCGTCGTCCGAGCCGATCGCCTGTTTGATGGTATCGTCGACATCTTGGTCCATATCGCGCGCGTTGTCAGAACCAAAATCTGCCTTGGTCTGTTCCCAGTCGTTTGCGAACGCCGCCTTCACGCGTTCCCACGCGCTGTCATTGTCGGCAGTGTTGCTCGTTGCTTTGGTCGCCATTGCGGCACCTCCATTGGAATGAGAAAAGCATCGCTCGTAGTGCCCCAAGTAAGATGCACATCGTGTGCCGCTGACTAAACAGCGCCAGTTCATGGCGAATTGGAGCCTTTTGACGGGCTTCGTTAGCTTGAGTGGATGGGCTGCTCGGCGACCCTGGCGATGAAATGGCCACGCTGGCAGCGGCGGAACCATCACCAGCAGTGGTGCAGGCGCCCGCGGCACGGCCGCGGCGTTCGCCGATCCCTAACGGACCCACGCGCCGCCATTGCCCCAAGGGTGGCCGACGGCAGGCCCGGCCACGCGGTGTTGGCGTTCACGACGTGGGGCATTCGCCCCGCAACCGTCGGCGTGGCGCCCGCCGCCCTGGGCGAACACCGAAGCCATCGCGATTTCCTAGATCTTGTCCTCGCGCGAAGCCTTCACAGCGCAGCTCAGCTGCTGTATCGGTCCGAGAGTCTGCCCTTGCCCGGCAGCAGTTGTTCGCTGGACTACCGCGTTTCGATAGAAGTCCACTGCGACGGGCAGACGTTCGGATTCGAGGACGACGTGGCCGAGGACGTGGCCCGCGTCGCCCAGGCCGCCGAGTGGGCCAGGTGCGGCGGCGCAGCGGTTTCTGCGATCGGTCTCGCGAGTCAGCCGTACGGCCATGCCTAGCAGGCCTGCCGAGTTCTCGCTGCAGTAGTGGCGACTCTCTCTGCTCCCTCCTGTTAGTCAAAACGGGTAGGAACAGAGGGCGCAGAGGAAGCAGAGGGCGGGCAGCGAGCCGCGAGGATTCAGACCTTCTTCCAAGTCGGACGCGACAGCGCGCCTAGCGGCTTCGCACAGCACAGCGGGCCTCCACTCGCTAGACTGATAGGCACGCATATTCATCCTGTTCGGTGATAGGATGCGTTGGCCGCCAGGACTGCCCTTGCCGATGCAGCCCGCGTTGACTGATGGGAGATCGAGTGGAGTCACGATCCTATCCGCGGCTTCTCCGCTTCTCGCTGCGAACCGTCCTCGTCGGCATGACAGTGCTGGCTGTCACGATCGGGCTCTACGCCCGCAGCGTCCGACAGCAGCGTTCGGCGGTTGAAGCGTTGCAAGCCATCGGGGCTACGGTTCAGTACGAAAAGCGGTTGTCGGGACTCTGGGCGCCGGAGTGGCTTACCAGCAGGTTGGGGGTCGACTGCTTCGTCGCCGTTACTGGCGTGCGTCTGTCGGGTCGGCGGGAGGAGCGCCGGTTGATGCCGATCGGCGAGCCGAACCTGTCGCTGGCGGTCGCTGCGATGGAGCGTCTGCCTCGAGTGCGGCGGATCTACTTCGCCGATACCCGCGTTACCGACGAGCAACTCGCAGTCCTGGGCCTACTCTCGGGGCAGATCGAGTCCCTCTACTTCCACGAACGAGGGAACCGCGGCTTCACTGGCGCGGGGTGCCGGCATCTGGCGGCCTGGCCGCGACTGAGGCAATTAACGCTGGACAGCGAAACGCTGGATCCTGAGTCGCTCCATCACCTGACAAATATCCCGGCGCTGGAGTATCTGGCGATCGCAGGCACGCTGAGTCGCGAAGACTTCGAGACCCTGTCGCGTGTGCCCAACCTAACCGGCCTGTCCCTTAGCGGGTGTGCGTTCGATGGCCGCTGGCTGGAGGAATTCAGTCGCAGCAAGCACCTCGAGGCGATAACGCTCCACAACATCTTTCGGAGATTCAAATACCTCGGGCCGTACACGGCAGCGCACGAACCCGACTTGCCTGCTCATCGGGATTCGATCGAATTCAAGTTCAGACCAGGTGGTTTTCCTAATATACCTATCAGCCCTTTCCCAGTACTCCCGCCGCCAGACGCCCTGGACCGTGCTTTCGAAGAGTGGATGGAAGAGCACCTGCCAGGCGTGAAGTTCGGAGTGATTTACAGCAGCTAACGCTTCGCACGCCGTGGCGGCGCAGATTACTCTTGCTCAGGTCGGAATCACCACTACGGGGCATCCTGGATGGTGTCTCCTCACAGCACAACGGGCCCCCATTCGCTAGACTGACAGGCGTGCAAGCGAGTCCCTTCCGTCTTTGCCACTCTTCGAACCATGCCGCTTTTCCACCGCCCATTAAAACCTTCCGAGTACGCCGTGGGCGTGTTCACCGCAGCGTACCTGGGGGCGTCACTGGTTCGATTAATCTGCTCGCCGAACGCGGAGTTCGCGTTCTACCTGACCGTGACCCTGCTGCTGCTCGGGGCGGTGGTGGCGCTGCACCGGAAGATCGACCTGCACATTGGCGCGCTGTGGGGGCTCGCCGTGTGGGGGCTGCTGCACATGGCGGGCGGGCTGGTCTACCTCCCGGTGGACTGGCCGATCGGCGGCGAGACCCACGTCCTCTACAACCTGTGGCTGATCGAGGACCGGCTGAAGTACGACCAGGTGGTGCACGCCTTCGGCTTTGGGCTGGTGACCTGGATCGCGTGGCAGGGGCTGACCTACGCGTTCGCCCAGCACGGCGTCCGCCCGCGGCCAACGCTCGGGCTGATGACCCTGTGCGTCTGCGTCGGCATGGGCGCAGGTGCGCTGAACGAAGTAGTCGAGTTCGCCGCCTTCCAGACCCTGCCCGAGACCAACGTCGGCGAGTACGAGAACACCGGCTGGGACCTGGTGTCGAACCTCGTCGGTTCGCTGATTGCGGCGACCGTGATCTACCTGCGCCGTCAGCCGGAAGTTGGCAAATAGTTCGAGGGCTGCCTCACTCGTGATGATGCCCGTGCGTGGTCGTCACGTGGTGGTGCGACGGGTGGGCGGCGGGCGGGGCGTCGCCGCCGACATGCACCACGTGCGGGGCGAGATCGGCCAGGCCGTTGACGTCCTCGGCGGCGGCGACCACCTCGAACCGATCTTCTGAAGGCGTGGGCAGGGTGATCTCCCACTCGGCGTAGCTGCCGCGGACCGAGCGGGCCGGTCGGCCGTTGACCAGCACCTGCTTGATGTCGCTGGCGTCGGCTGTGGCGCCGGCCACGCGGACCAGGGCGCCGTCGCGGAGGGCGTGGGTCACCAGCGTGACCGGCGGCTCTTCGTCGCTGAAGCTCGACACGCCGCCGAAGCGGCGGCGCGATCCGCTTTCGTCCTCCGATTCGGGCGGCATGCCCATGCTGAGCGGGTTGTGGATGTCGTTGACGCGCATCTTGGCGGTGGTGATGCGGCGGTAGCCAGAGCGGTCCATGATCGAGCGCCAGATCGCCACGTCCGAGTCGAACACGTCGAGCCCGTCGACAAACACGCCGGTGGTCCCCAGGTGCACGGCCCAGTTGGCTTCCCAGCAGCGGAAGTCGCGGACCCAGAACGGCTTGCCGGGCGCTGGCATCGCCTGGGCGGCCTCGTCGGCGAGGGTGAGGTTCTGGTTGTAGATGTCGAGTCCGCCCCCCTCGGGCCGGGTGACGCCGCGGAGGTTCAGGCAGAAGAACTGCATCGTGTGGGCCTCGTTGTCCTGAAAGCGGACGAACGGCATGGTGCGGGTGTCCTGCATCGCCACCTCCCCGTCCGGCTGGCGGATCGGCCGCACCGGGTCGTAGCCGTCGGCCGCCTTGCAGTCGAACCGGTAGCCGTACTCAGCGCACTCCGCGGCGACGTTCCGGGTGAACACGTTCTGGCAGTTGGCGAACCAGAAGCCGGCGCCGCGATTGGGGTCGAACGGGATCACCTGCTCCGGCAGTGGCCGGCCGGGACCGACCGTGCAGGCGAGGTTGTGGTCGAGGACGTTGTTGGTCTCCGTGCCGTCCTCGAGGAAGAAGCCGTGCCCGATCGACTTGTAGCCGACGCAGTCGCGGACCACGAGGCCGTCGGTCCCGTGGATGGTGAGGAAGCGGTTGTGGCTGTCCCAGATCGACGCGCCGATGACCGAGCTGCCGCGCATCGTGTCGCCGCACAGGTGGTAGTGCAGGCTGTAGCGGCCGAGCGCGCCCTGCTTGCCGAGGTGGCGGAACTCGGCGTAGCTGATCGAGCCCCGCGAGTGCACGTGGATCATGGTGTGCCCCCGCGCGACGTCGGGCTCGGCCGACTCCACCACGACATTGCGGCTGAGGTTGGCGACCTCCGCGCGGAAGGCGCCCTCAGCGTAGTGATCGTGCGTCAGCGGCCGGTCGAGCGTAATCGGGTAGCCGCCGGTGAAGTCGCGGCCGCCGATCTTGGTGATCGTGCGGACCTCGGTCTGGGCCCCGTCGAAAAAGGCGTCGTCGAGGAAGGCGCCGCTGCGGCCCCGCCGATTTCGCTGCCGGGTGGTGCTGGTGACGATCACCCGGTCGCCCACGCGCCAGTCGGCGACCGGCTGGTCGACCGCGACGCGGTTGTCGCCCGTCTCGGCGCCGCGCTGCAGCTTGACCCAGGTCTTGGCGAGCGGCGCGCCGTGCAGCTCCATGCGGCCGCCGCAGTTCAAGAGCGCGGGGCACGACTCGCGGTCCATCCCTGCGACATAATGTAGGCGGATCGTGGCGGTGTGATCGACCGGCAGCGGGCTGCCCGGCTCGCCGATCAGCAGCGTCGCCTGGTGCCCGCCGGGGTGGACGTGCTCGGGGGTCTCATGGCAGTCGAAGCCCTGCTCAGAGGGCTCCTCGCTGGCCGTGAGCTGCACCAAGCCCGCCTCGAGCCGCGTGTCGCGGTCGCGGGCGAACTCCAGCGTGCCGACAATCTGCACCAGCCGCAGCACCTCGCTCGACGCGACGTCGTACCGCACGTGGTGCTCGCGGCCAATCACTACCCGGTCGCCCGTCTGAGGGACGCGGCCCGCGTCCCAGGTGGCGGGGTCAGACCACGGGCCCGACTGCGCGGTGCGGAGCAACGGCGGTTCAGGGGCTGCGGCGAGTGTCTGGTGGGTCGCGACGAATTGGCAGCACAGCACGAGTGCCAGGCAGCGGGCGGTCGATTGCAAGTTATCTGACTCCGGTTAAGACGCCACGCGTTCTAGCGGCGCGAGAGGTTGATGGGTTCCATCGTGGCCGGCTCATCGCCGCTCGGCAGCGCGAAGGTCGTCACGGGTTGAATGGGGTCGCGGTAGCGTCCGCCGAAGCGGTCGGGGCCCTCGACCACCGAACCGTCGTCGAGCAAGACCGACGGCCAGAACGCGGTGACAGCGAACGGGCCGTCGCTGCTGACGCGGATTTTGAAGGCGCCGTCGGGATCGGTGCGGGCGGTGGCGGACGCCGTCGGCGGCGCGCCGGCAGCAACTGCCTCCGTCAGCACGACGTACACCCCCTCGGCCGCGCGGCCGTCGACCCGCACACTGCCGTGCACCTCGCGGGCGGCGGGGTGCTGGTCGCAGCCGACGCTCAGCAGTGCGAGGCACGCCAGCCATCGGACGCTAGTCATCGATTACCTCGGCGCTGTCGCGGCTCACCAGGAACATCAGCACCCGGGCGGACGTGTCCTCGGCCAGCAGCCGGACGCTGCCGTCCCCCATGCCGGCGTGCGCGCCGCCGGGGTGGAAGCCGAAGACGCCCTGCGAGTTGTTGCAGTTGATCGCACAGTCCGTGCCGGCCGGGATGTTGCGGAGGGTGGTGGGGTAGGTCTCGGCCGTGTAGGAAGGGTAGGTCTGCACCATGAAGGCGCACCAGCCGAGCCAGGTGCCCCACGCGCCCGGCTGGTCGAGCGTGACATCGTCAGACGGCATCGGCATGCCAACGCCGCGGACGAAGTGCTGGTCGTAGCCGGCGTGCTCGACCACCATCGTGGTGTTCGACAGGCCGTCGGTCACCTTCGACATCTTCGGCTCGTCCCCCTTAAAGATCGGCGACGGCCGGTCGGCCCCTGGGTTCACCAGCTCGTACGCCGACGAGTTGATGCCGTGGTTGACCCAGTAGTCGAGGGCCCAGCCGGTGAGGATGCCGGCCGCGCCCGGGTCGCTGGTCGTGCCGGTCGTGGTGAGGAAGTCGCCGTAGCTCGAGCCGGTGGAGCTCGAGAGCCGCATCTTGATCGGGTCGGTGATCGGGTTTGACGGGCAACGCACGAGTCCGACCTCGAGATTCGCCAGAGGCTGGTGCGACGGGTCGGCGAAGCCGCCCGGCGCGGTGCGGTCGAACAGGTCCGCGACGTTGCCCTCCTCGATGAACGGCAGCAGCCCGACCATGTGACCGAACTTGGGGTCCTTCGACAGCCGCGCCGGCGGGAACATCCGGTAGGTGTCGTGGTAGTTGTGCATGGCGAGCGCCATCTGCTTCAAATTGTTCTGGCACGACGATCGCCGGGCCGCCTCGCGGGCCGACTGCACCGCCGGCAGCAGCAGGCTGATCAAGACGCCGATGATCGCGATCACGACCAACAGTTCGACCAACGTGAAAGCGCGAACGTGGGGATACTTCAAACGCATGGGGCAACGGGAGGGAGGTGCTGGCGGGAGGGCAGGGCGCCGGTCTGGCGGGGACCGGCGCCCGCGACTGCTGCTCTCCTCTAGCCAATGGCGCGCCAAACTCGCGCTAAGCGTTAGGAAACGACGCTCGCACCCTCCCGCGAGCGGTGCTGCCGCACGGTAGCGACGAAACACAACAAGACGTTCTCCGCTAGCGTGTCGATCGGTGCGGCGCGGGCGTCGTATCGACCGACACTACGCGACGCACAGCACCAGACTAGTGTCAGCAGGGCGGGGCTCGCCGAGCGGCCAGTGGAACTTGCGGTCGGTCTCGGCGATCAAGACGTCGTTGATCGAGGCCTCGCGGCGCCGCATCAGGCCCTCGTTGTCGAACTCCCACAGCTCGTTGCCGTAGGCGCGGCGCCACTGGCCTGACGCGTCACGGTGCTCGTACTGGAAGCGGACGGCGATGCGGTTGTCGGTGAACGACCACAGGTCCTTCATCAGGCGGTAGTCGAGCTCGCTGGCCCACTTGCGCGTCAGGAAGCCGCGGATCGCGTCGCGGCCCTGCAGGAACTCGCCGCGGTTGCGCCACGTCGAGTCCTCGCTGTACGCGAGGGCCACCCGCGCCGGGTCGCGTGAGTTCCACGCGTCCTCGGCGGCGCGGACCTTCTGCCGGGCGGTCGACTCGGTGAACGGCGGGCGGAGGGAGGTCGGGGGCGTCATCGGTTCATCTCCATTCGAAAAGGGGCCGGGCGCCGCGCCTCGCGGCGCCCGGCCATGGCAGGGGTTACACGCTGCAGCCGCAGGCGGTCGTGCACGCGGCGGCCTCGCCGACCTCTTCGAGCGGCGCCGCGACGGGGAAGTCGACCTCGGTCTGGGCCAGGTTGTTGAAGTAGTTGGTCAGCGTGTTGAGCGCCACGGCGGCGACTACCTCGGCGACGGCCGCGTCGTCGAAGCCGGCGGCGCGGAACTGGTTGAGGTCGTCGTCGCTGACGCGGCCGCGGGTCGCCACGACCGCGGCGGCCAGCTTGGCGACCGCGTCGGCCGTCGGCTCGCCGCCCGAGGCGCGCCGGGCGGCGGTAATGGCGTGGGCGTCCATGCCGGTCGACTTGCCGATGGCCGTGTGGGCGGCCAGGCAGTACTCGCAGCCATTGGCCTCGGCCACGGCCAGCGCGATGACCTCCCGCTCGTGCGCCGTCAGCATGGCGTCGGCGCCAAGCGCGGCCGACAGGTCGAGGTAGCCCCGCAACGCAGCGGACGAGTTCGCCAGGCCCCGCAGCAGGTTGGGCACGCGGCCCAGCTTCGACTGCACGGCCTGCAGCAGGGCGGCTTGAGTGGCGTTGGCTTGGTCAGAGGCAACTAGGGGAAGACGCGACATGATAGAGCTCCTGGTAGGGCAGGGAGTGGGTTCTGGGCGACAGCTCGCCGTCATAGCAGTGCCCTTAGGCATGATTGGCGCCAAACGTCGGGATTTCTCGTAAGTTATTTTTGGGTAGAGCTTTAGGTGTTTTCTTGCCGGGTTGCTAGAGCAGCGACATTTCGATATCAAGCGAGAAGTCGTGGTTGGGCAGCGAGATTACGCTATGCTTCAGCCATGCCGCCGCTCTCCGATCACACCCCGATGTTCAGCCATCCCAAGCAGCTGCTGCTCGACTTGGCGCAGCAGCGGGAACTGCCGGCATTGCTCGATCTGCTGGTGAGCCGGATCGCCGAGTCCGAGGGCGTCGCGCTCGCGCGGCTGTGGCTGGTGCGGCCGGGCGCCGGCTGCGAGACCTGCCCCATGCGCAGCGAGTGCCCCGACCAGTCGCAGTGCCTGCACCTGGTGGCGAGCCGCGGCCGCTCGGTGGTGGAACCAGAGAATAACCTCTCGCGACTCGACGGCCGGTTCCGCCGCTTCCCGATCGGCGTCCGCAAGGTGGGCCGCATCGCGCTGACCGGCGAAGCGATCGAGGCGCCCGATCTCGACACACTGCCCGAATGGGTCGTCGACCCGGAGTGGGCACAGTCCGAGCAGATCGTCGGCTTCACGGGCCAGCCGCTCACGCACCACGGCATGGTGCTCGGCGTGCTCGGCGTGTTCAGCCGTGTGCGGATCGGCGACGAGTGCTTCGACTGGCTGCGGATGATTGCGGACCACGCCGCGGCGGCGATTGCGCACTCTTACGCGTGGGAAGAGGTGCAGCGGCTGCGGCAGCGTTTGGAGGACGAGAACGAGCACCTGCAGCACGAGATCGCCGCCGAGCAGGGCTTCGGCGAGATGCTCGGCCGCAGCCCCGCGTTGCGCAACGTCACGCAGCAGATCGAGCTGGTCGCGCCGACCGACTCGACCGTGCTGATCTTGGGGGAGAGCGGCGCCGGCAAGGAGGTGGTCGCGCGTGAGCTGCACCGCCGCAGCCGCCGCGCGGACCGGCCGCTGATCAAGGTGAACTGCGCGGCGATCCCGCGTGAGCTGTTCGAGAGCGAGTTCTTCGGCCACATCAAGGGCGCATTCACTGGCGCGCTGCGCGACCGGGTAGGCCGGTTCGAGCTGGCCGACGGCGGCACGCTGTTCCTCGACGAGGTCGGCGAGGTGCCGCTCGACCTGCAGAGCAAGCTGCTGCGGGTGCTGCAGGAGGGCGAGATCGAGCGGATCGGCGAGGAACGGACCCGCCGCGTCGACGTCCGGGTGATCGCCGCCACTAACCGCGACCTCCGTGAGGAGGCCCGCCAGCGCCGCTTCCGCGAGGACCTGTACTACCGGCTGAGCGTGTTCCCGGTCGAGCTGCCGCCGCTCCGCGACCGCCGGGAGGACGTCCCGCTGTTGGCCGAGCACTTCCTCGAGCAGGCCTCACGCCGGCTGGCGGTCGCCAGGCCGCGGCTCACCAAGGGGGTCGCGCGGCAGCTCCAGCAGTACGACTGGCCCGGCAACGTCCGTGAGCTGCAGCACGTGGTCGAGCGGGCAGTAATCCTGTCGCGCGGCGGCCCGCTCCGCGTCCAACTCGACGACGCGCCCGCCGCTGCCGCGCCGCCCACGAACGCCGCCGACGCCACCGAACTGCTCACCGAAGCCCAGGTCCGCGACTTCGAACGCGCCAACCTCCGCCGCGTGCTCGACGCCGCCGGCGGCAAGGTCTACGGTTCCGGCGGAGCGGCCGAGCTGCTCGGCATGAAACCGTCGACGCTGATTTCGAGGCTCAAAGCCATGGGCGTCGAGCGGCGGTAACTTGTCTCGAATGAGTCGCTGGGCCCGCATTATTGACTGCGGAGAACCGTTGGCGTAGGCTGTCGGTTGACTTGCCGGAAGGTCACCCCGCCTAAATTGCAGCGTCTGCAGCAGGGATCTCGGTCGAGATTGTTGCGCTCGTCGCGTCTTCTAAAGAGCAGAGATAGGACCGCAGATCATGATGTGCTCCACATTTTTTCAATCGTTTCTCGCCCTGGTCGCTGCGACTATGACGCTGCTGTGCTTAGCGTCGCCTTCTTCTGGCGAGCGGCTTTTCCTGAACGGCAGCATGTACTCGGCGACCGGCGAGTTGATCCCGCGCCAGTATCCTTTCCCAGAGGGGACCGGCATCGAGAACCAGGAAGTGGTCTACTTAGATCGCACTCTCAGCGCCGATGGGAAGGTTGTGACGACCTGGGCGAACTCACTGGGTTTGGAGATCGGCTACCACCGTGACGCTAGGACAGGGGAGTACTTGGGGACAACCCAGAGCTTCGTCTATCTGTACGGCGGGTCGGTAGGGCAGCCGATTTACACGGGGTGGGGGGGGCCGGATGATGCGATCGCCTTACCGCCTCACCGTCGCATGATGGAGAGGGTGCACGCCCCGCCCGGTGGCGCTGACTACTTAGCGAGAGGAGTCACGGAAGCACCTGAGGATTACGGTCCAGCGGTCGATGTTCTATTTGACAGCCAGACCGGCTTGGTGCGTCAAGCGTTTGGATCGGTGCTGTGTTTCGGTCCTGGTCCGCTCGGTCTGCAGTCGCGACTCTACGCCAACGAGGGCCAGCAGATCGTCGTCTACGAGGAGGTGGATGACGGTGGCGTCATCGATTTCCAACGCGTCAATTCCTACGCAAGTCCGATCAATGTGAGCGACGCCTATTACTACGACTTCGTTATCCCAATTCACGCGGGCGCCGATGGGAATCTGTACTTCTTGAAAGACAACGCTGTCCATCGCATGAACGGGCTGACCGGCGAGGACCTCGGCGTGTTCGTGTCCCTCGATCAGTACGACTCGACTGGTCCACCGGCAGAGGAAGCATTCACAAGCATCCGAATGGCCGAAGAGCCTTACCTCTACGTTCAATACGCAGGTGTTGAAAAGCCTTACACTGCGTTCACCAAGTTCGACTTGGCTACCGGCCAGCGAATCGGCGGATTCGAGATCGAGGCTCTCAATATCGACTTCACAGCTACCCTACAGTGGCAATCGTGGGAAATCGTTGAAGGGGTTCCCGAGCCGAGCAGCGTCGCTGTGCTCGCAAGCGGCGTCTGCTGCCTGCTGGGCCGCCGGCGCCGCGTTGGGTGAGCCTTCTATGTTTCGACGGCCGCGAGCGCCTGCTTGGCGAGTCGCGCGAGCCGCGGTTGGGGCGACTCGGTTAGTGGCTCGAGCGCCTCGCGGCAGCCGCTGGCGGGCGGGCCGATCTTGCTGATGGCCCACACGGCGCGTTCGCGGACGGCGATGGGTCGCTGCGCGGCGGCGGTCTCGGCGAGCTGCGCCGCGGCCGGCGCGCCGGCGGGGCCGAGCCGGCCGATGAGGGTTGCGGCCCAGTAAGCCGGCAGCTCGTCGGCGTTCAGCAGGTTGACCAGCGCGTCGAGCTGGTCGACGGTAGGCGGGCCGCACTTCTCGAGCGCGGCGATGCACGGCTCGCCGATGTCTGAGTCGCCGGCGTGCGCGGCGAGCGTGGCGGCGATCGGGCCGGCGCCCTCGCCGTCGATCATCGCGCGGTCGGCGGCCGCCAGTCGGTCGTTGCCGCCGCCCGCGAGGGCGGCCAGGATCTGGTCGTGTGTCATGGGGGCGTGATCATCAAGGGGGTGCGAGCAACGACAACGCTACTGATCGACCAATCGCCCGTCATCCAGTCTCTTGCTCGACTGCATCGCGGCGGCCAGGTCGGGGCTGTGCGTGACGACCACCAGGATGGAATTGGTTTCTTGTTGCAGTTCCAGCAGCAGGTCGGTGACGCCGCCGGCGGTGGTCTGGTCGAGGTTGCCGGTCGGCTCGTCGGCAAGGACCAGCGTCGGCTTGCGGACCAACGCCCGGGCGATGGCGACCCGCTGCCGCTCGCCGCCCGACAGCTCGGACGGCAGGTGGGTGAGCCGCTGGCTGAGGCCGACGCGGTCGAGCAGCTCGCGGGCGATTTCCTGCTCGGCGGGCCCGGCGGAGCCAACCGCCAGCAGCGGCGTCAGCACGTTCTCGAGCACCGTGCACTGCGGCAGCAGGTAGTGCTCCTGGAAGACAAAGCCGATCTGCTCGCCGCGGAACTTGGGGAGCTCCTTCTCCGGCAGGGCGTAGGAGTCCTGGCCGGCGATGGTGATCGTGCCCGCGGTCGGCGGCTCAAGCCCGCCGAGCAGTGCTAGCAGCGTGCTCTTGCCAGAGCCGCTGGGTCCGACAATCGCCATGCTCTGGCCACGGTCGAGGGAGAAGCTAGCTTCGCGCAGCACCTCCAGCGGTCCCGAGGGGGTGGGGTAGCTCTTGGCGGCGTGGTCGACAACGAGGTCTGGCATGCCGTGATTGTCGGCTGCTGGCGCCCGACCGCCAAGGGGCACGCCGCCCAGGGCCACGTTGCTAAGGGCCACGCCGCGGCCGCCCACAGACTCTTCCCGACCCGAACAGGGCCCCGCGATTGCTGTATCGCTAGCGGGGTGATCCCGCTAAAAACACGTCGACTTGCTGCCCGATAGGGGGTACAAGTCGGACCGCTACCCCACCACTCTTGCCCCCGAAACTACCGATGTCGCTCTCCCGTCGGGCGCTCTCCTGGCTCATCGCGTTGGCGATTGTGACCCTCCGCATCACTTGCCGCGTGCGGGTCTACAACGACCCCCGCCCCAAGCTCCGCGAGGCGGGCCTGCCTTACACGTACTCAACGCTGCACGCGCATCAGGTAGCCGTGGTGATCAACCGCGAGCCGGGCACGGCGGCCATGGTATCCCAGTCGAAGGACGGTCAGCTGCTGATCCCGGCGTTCAAGCTGATGCGGGTGCGTCCGAAGTGCGGCTCGAGCGGCGGCGGCGGCAAGGGCGGCCGCGCCGCGTTGCAGGGCCTGGCCGACAACCTCCGCGGCGGCGACCCGGCGATCCTGGCGGTCGATGGCCCGATCGGCCCCCGCGGCCGCGTCAGCAAGGGCGTGGCGGTGCTCGCGAAGCAGACCGGCTGCGCCGTGATCAACGTGGTCGGCATCCCCACCAGCCGCTGGATCATCACCAAGGCGTGGGACCGGCTGCAGATCCCCAAGCCGTTCAGCACCATCCACGGCTACTTTGGCGAGCCGCTGTTCTACCAAGTCGGCGAGAGCATCGAAGACTTTCGCCTGCGCGTCGAAGAGCAGCTGAACGCGCTGGAGCAGAAGCACGACCCCGAAGAAGCGGCAGCGGCCGCCGCGGCGACCGCTGCCCGGCCGCCCAGACGGCGCCGCGTGGCGGCGTAGATCGCTGGGGCACGCTGCTTATCTTATTATCTAAATTCTTGCGCCGCCGCCGGCAACCCATGGCTGGCACGGCCAACACCGTCAAAGCCACGGCATGCGGCTCGGGGACGGGGTGAGAGCCGAACTCGAAGAAGTACGAATGGACTTCTGGCTCATTGCCTGCTGCGTTCGGCGCCAGGCTCATGCTGTACGACTTGACCCGAACTCTCTTTGCACCAACAGTAGAAACCTCGGAAGAGAGAAGATTGTAGCCAGCGAGATTCCCGAGGTCGAAATCGGTGTCGGATCGTTCGAATTGATTGAGCGCGATCAATTCGTTCGAGTCGGCGTCGTAGATTTCAGAGACCGTTCGCAGCAATCCGATCCCGTCTCTGCGCCCATTCTCATAGCTTGGATGGTGAGCTACTCCAAAGCTCTCAATCCGGCCTTCGCCAGCCTGCAGCACAAACTCCGTCTGGATTAGCTGGGCGTATCCGTCGGGGAAGTTCCCAATGCGGCCGCCAAGCAGGGTTCCAAAGATGCTATCTCGAGGGCCAACATACAGCAATGAATCCAATCGATTTACGTAGTGTATCTCTGAGAAGGGTGTGGTGAAGTCTCCTGCGACCAAGAGGGCGCCGGCAGCCGACGTGCTAATTGGAGAAACGGAAGCGAGTCTTGATAATCCGCTTGCCCAGGCGTAGTCGACTGCGGCGGGAAGCGTTGGGTACACCGAGGAGTCAATGGCGACCTCCACTCGTTTCCACGAGAGCTCCGTGAGTGTCATTCCGTTGCTAACGACGACCGTTCCCGGAGTCGCAAAGTCTTGAAGTGTCGCGTCGAGTGCAAGCGGGTACCCAGGCTGAATGATCCCTGCTTCTTCTTGAGTCAAGCCGGAGGTGAGCAGCCACGTTGCGAGTGGACCGCCTCTGACGTCCATCACGCGGACAAGGTTGTCACGGGCCACAATCTGGGCAACCACACCATCCAGTCCATCGCAGTGGATCAAGAATCCAACCGCACAGTGCGTGCCATGCTGGTCGACGAAGATGGGGGCCGCACTGGCGGACTCCCCTTGATTCTGCGGGAACAGACCTCGCTCTGCGTAGTAGCGCAGGCGGTGCATCTGAAGTTCTCGACGGCTGGCAAGCTCCCGCAGTGCCTGGCGCCGCTGCGAGTACGTCCATTCGGTTCGCGACACTGCCTCTGCCCGCCACAACGCTACCAGCAAGCTGTAGTTTCGGTTCCGCTCGAGGGTTTCTACGACTGCGGCAAAGTGATGTGTGAGTTGCGAGTCGATTTCCTCACGGTCCAATCCTTCGTCCCACACCGTCGGACCGAAGACCGCCGACCGAAACTCTGTTGGGTTGATTTCGATTGCGTGGGGTTCAGTGATCGGGCGGGCGAGCCCTGTAGAGCAGAGCAACACGCACAGACCAATAACCCGAGCGGCGAGTGAGGTGTTAGACATTTAGATCTCGACTGGCGAGGCTGTTTGAAATCGGCGGCGATACCTGTTAGCGGAAACAGAAAAAGCCACGAAGTCGAACGTCCCCACCCCGGAGGGGCTTATGGGGGCGTTCGGACTCGTAGCTTTGGCAGTAGCGGAAATTGTCGTGCGTGAGTGACAAGAGGATCTGAAACCGGAGTCTAGCCATGCGTCGGGACGATTGCAAGTGTTTTCCGCAATGCGCTCATTCCCGAAACACGCGATTCGCGCCCAAGCCGCTGAACACCGTGAACGGCTACTTCGACTAGACGCTGTGTGGTGACGAAGGTCGAGATTTCCGCCAAGATCGGTGCGCCGGCCCCGAACCCTGCCGTTGATGGACTAGACTAGCCCCTCACGCTTCGCCGTCTCAGATTCCTTCGGCATGAGCCGCCCCGATGTTTGGATACCTCCGCGGCCCCCACGGTGACCTCGACTACCGCCGGGCGTATGCGCGGTGCTGCCGGTTTCAGCGGCTGTGCTTTGGCGCCCGCACGGCGCCGGTCGTGAGCTACGAGGGGGTGTTCGCTTACCTGCTGGCGAGGGAGGCGCTCGGCGGCGGCGTGCTGCTAGAGTCGGAGTCGACCTGCTGCCGTTTGCGGGGCGCGCGGGCGGTTGCCGGGGCGGACGACCAGCCGCTCGGCGAGTTCGCCGCGGCGCTCGGCATGCTGCTCGCCGGGATCAAGCTCCGCGACGATGTCCGCGACGACCGGTCGCTCGCCGCGCGGCTGGCGTTGTTCATCTGGCGGCGACCGATGAAGCAAGCCGAGGAGTACTTCGCCCAACTCGACCCGGCAGCGCCCAGCCGCTTCCGCGAAGTCGTCGAGCGGCACGTCGCGCTCGAGGCTGCGGGCCAGCGCTGCTCGCTGGCCGAGTTCGCCCGGCCGACGGCCGAGGGCTTCGGCTACGCGTTCTCGCTGCTGTCGCGGTTGGACGGGCGACTGATCACGCACGCCGATCGGTTCGAGGAGATCGGTCGGGCGATCGGCGGCGCGATCATCATGGCCGATTGCGCGGTGGACTGGCGGCGTGACAAACGGCGTGGTCTGCCCAACCCGGTGAAGGACGCGGACGCCGCCGACGACGCCTCCACGGCCGCGCAGCGCGAACTTGTCGAGGCGTCCTCGTGTTGGTGGGCGATGGCTGATCGCCGCGTTTCGCTGCGGGTGCTCAGCAGCGCGATCGAACGCATCGAGTCGCGGCGCTCGGCCCCACTGCCGCCCGGAAAATGCCCCACGCTGCGGCCGTCGCATCTGATGCGAGCTGGGTTTTGCGACTGCGACTGCCCAATCGGCGGGTGCGACTGTGGTGGTGGCGACTGCGGAGGCGGGGAGTGTGGGGCGTGTGGAGGCGGTGGTCCTGATGTTGGCTGGGCGCCTGGGGCGTCTGCCGGCTGCTGCGACCCCAGCTGCTGTATCTGCATCGACTGCTGGATGTGCGAGCCCCGCCAGCAGAAGCCTGAAATGACCCGCCGGCGGTGGGAGTCGTTCATCGGACGGACCGGCTTCGCCAACGGCGACCTAGCTCCCGTCGGGATGGTGGTGATTGACGGCCGCTCTCACCCCGCCAGCACAAAAGGGCCACGAATCGGCGGTGGCGCCTGCGTCGAAGTCGTGGACGTCGACGAATTCGGCTTGATTGTGCAGCGTAGCGAGCAGACGCAAGCCTGACGATTACCCTCCGGCGGCATCGGCGCTATGATTAGGGATTCTGGGATTAGGGGTTCCGACCGCCGATCCTCGCCTGCCGCCGCTCCCCCCACGCTCTGGTTCGTCATGCCGCAATTCCAGCTCAGCTCCGAGTTTCAGCCTGCCGGTGACCAGCCGGCCGCTATTGAGAAGCTCACCAAAGAACTCAAGGCGGGCCGCCGCGCGCAGACGCTGATGGGCGTCACCGGCAGCGGCAAGACGTTCACCATGGCGAACGTCATTCAAGAGCTGCAGCGGCCCGCGCTGGTGCTGAGTCACAACAAGACGCTCGCCGCCCAGCTGTACAGCGAGTTCCGCGAGTTCTTCCCCAACAACGCGGTCAGCTACTTCGTCAGCTACTACGACTACTACCAGCCCGAGGCCTACATCCCGCAGCGGGACATCTACATCGAGAAGGACGCGTCGATCAACGAGGAGATCGACCGCATGCGGCTGGCGACCACCAGCAGCCTGGTCAGCCGCCGCGACGTGATTGTCGTGGCGAGCGTGTCGTGCATCTACGGCTTGGGCTCGCCCGAGGACTACAAGGAGATGATGGTCGGCCTTACCGTGGGCGACGTCATCGACCGCGACGAGATGCTCGCGAAGCTGATCGACATCCAGTACGAGCGGAACGACCACGACCCGGCCCGCGGCAAGTTCCGGGTGCGCGGCGACTCGATCGAGATCTGGCCCGCCTACGAGGAGTTCGCCTACCGCATCGAGATGTGGGGCGACGAGATCGAGAAGCTGTCGATCATCAACCCAACCTCGGGCGAGGTGGTCGACCAGCTGCAGAGCATCTACATCTACCCGGCCAAGCACTTCGTGCTGCCCGAGGAGCGGATCGAGAACGCGGTCAACAACATCCGCAAGGAGCTCTCCGGCCGGCTCGAGCTGTTCAAGGAGCAGGGCAAGCTGCTCGAGGCCCAGCGGCTCAATGCCCGCACGCGGTACGACATCGAGATGATGCTCGAGATGGGCTACTGCCCCGGCATCGAGAACTATAGCGGCCCGCTGAGCGGCCGGCCCGCCGGCTCGCCGCCCAACACGCTGTTCGACTTCTTCCCGGACGACTACCTGCTGTTTGTCGACGAGAGCCACGCCACGATCCCTCAGGTCGGCGCGATGTACAACGGCGACCGCGCCCGCAAGACCACGCTGGTCGAGCACGGGTTCCGGCTGCCGAGCGCGCTGGACAACCGGCCGATGAAATTCGACGAGTGGCAGGAGCGGGTCAAGCAGGTGGTGTACGTCAGCGCCACGCCCGCCGACTTCGAGCTCGAGCAGACCGGCGGCGAGGTGGTCGAGCAGATCGTCCGACCGACCGGCCTGTTAGACCCGGTGATCGAGCTCAGCCCGGCCCGCGGCCAGGTGCCGCACCTCCTGGAGCAGGTCCGCGAGCGGGCGGCCAAGAACGAGCGGGTGCTGGTCACGACGCTTACCAAGCGGCTGGCGGAGGACCTGTCGAGCTACCTGTGCGAGCAGGGCGTCTTGTGCAAGTGGCTGCACTCGGAGCTCGACGCGTTCGAGCGGGTCGAGCTGCTGCGGGACCTGCGGCAGGGCAAGTTCGAGGTGCTGGTGGGCGTCAACCTGCTGCGTGAGGGCCTCGACCTGCCGGAGGTGTCGCTGGTGGCGATCCTCGACGCCGACAAGGAGGGCTTCCTCCGGAGTGAGACCTCCCTGATGCAGACCATCGGCCGCGCGGCGCGGAACGTGAACAGCAAGGTCATCATGTACGCCGACAAGGTGACCCGCAGCATGCAGGCCGCCATGGACGAGACCGACCGCCGCCGCAAGGTGCAGCAGGAGTACAACGAGGCCAACGGCATCACGCCGCAGACCATCATCAAGGCGATCCGCGCGGGCATCGAGGGCGAGGCCGCCGCGCACGCCGCCGCCAACGCCGCTGTCGGCCGCTCGGACGAGACCCAGTACATCACCGAGGAGTACATCAACGAGCTCGAGAAGGAGATGTACGAGGCGGCCGACTCGATGGAGTTCGAACGGGCCGCCATCCTCCGCGACCGGATTGATAAAATGCGGGAGAGCATCGGCCAGAGCGTCGCGGCGGTGGAGGACTCGCTCAAGAAGACCGGCAAGAAGGGCCGCGGCCGCACGAAGAAGGCGAAGGTGCCGCGCCCGAAGAAGGGGGTGTGACGGTCAGTCGTCCGTGGTCAGTTGTCAGTTGCAAGCTCTTCTAGCCCACCCAGCCAGGAGTGAGGCGCCAACATTGGCGCCCGATGTGCCAACCTGTTCAGCGACTCTCTCGCCCGCGTGCAGCCGTCCTCCGGGCGGCCGTGCCGACCGCTGCACTCTCAGCCTGATTCCAAAGGAGCCAACACGATGCGACTCCCACCGCGCCTGGCCATTCCCCTCGCGCTCGCCCTGTCTTGCTGTTGGTCGTCGGCAGAGGCGGCGCAACCCGAGAGCAGCGACGCCATGATCCACGGCGGGCTCACCGAGGTCATCGAGCGGCTCGTCAAGATCGAAGAGCGGCTTGACAAGCTGGCCGACGGCCCGAGCGAGTTCACGCCGGTGCAGATCACGGTGGTGGATACGAGCGGCGGCCCGATCCCCGGCGCCAAGGTGCAGCTCAGCGGCGTCCGGGAAGGACGCGAGCTGCAGGTGACGGGCGAATCGACGGCCGACGAACCGGTCGCGTTCTCACGCAGCCTGCCGTACGGCAAGTACCGGATGACGGTGGAGCTGCCCAATGGGTACCGCGTCAATCGGAGGGCGTTTGTCGTTGAGTACGGCGCGAAGATGGCAGTTGAGGTGGTCGCGCCGCCGGCCGACGAGAGCGGGACGCTGGTGCTCCGCTCTAGGATCAGCGCCGAATCAGCAGAGGGGCTGCGATTCGGCGAGCGGCGGACAAGCAGGGGCATTGCCTATACAAAGTCAAATGCGCCAGAACCTTCCGAAGACGGCGGCAGCATGGCCGACTACCCTACCATCGGTGACGGCCTTGCCGAATTGATGGCGGCGGTGAGCATCAGCGTGACCTGCACGCTCGAGCAGCCCGACGGCAGCGAGATTGAGTGGAAGTGGGCGCCGGAGGGGCACAGCCATCAGCCGCTCTACTACGCCACTTCCGACGGACACATGGCGCCGTACGACGGGCTCTTCTCTGGCGGTGAGACCCGCGAGGCGGATGCCGAACGGTTCGAGGACCTCGGTCTGCGTGAGTCGATCCACTACCTGGTGCAGCAGCGGGATGTTCAAACCCAGGATTCCGCAACGATCACGCTGCCGGTGGGCACATTGGTTGTCGAGGTCGACCCGCCGATCGCCCACGCCGAACGGCCGGTCGCCGAGGCCCTGCGGGCGGATTCCAGCGTGGTCGATAAGGTGTGGTTGAACTCAAATCTGGGGAAGAAATCAGAGTGGTGGGGCCGCTTGCTGGGCGAGAATGATTGGGATTTCGGCAATCCCTTCCACGCCGACGCCAAGATTGACCTGAGGGCGGGCGAACAAGCAAATATCACGATCGGTCCTGCGGCCCAGTAGCGGGCTGACGTGATATACTCGGCTCCCTGGTCCGTTTAGTTCTAACCCGCCATCGAGTGATCGCCATGTCCATGCCAACCGACAACCCCAACGCCTACGACGCGCCCGAAGCCCCGCCCGAGAAGAAGCCCAAGGGCTGCATGTTCTGGGGCTGCCTGATTGTCGGCATCGGCGGGGTGCTGATGCTGCTGCTCTTGGTGGGCGGCGGGTTCGGCGCGTACTTCTGGGCGAAGGGGCAGATCGAGCAGTATACCTCGACCGAGCCGGCCGAGATCCCGGTTTCCGAAGCGACCGACGAAGAGATCGCCGAGATCCAGGCACGCGTCGACGCGTTGCAGCAGGCGGTCGAGAACGATCAGCCGGCCGCCCAGAACGAGGTGGTGCTCACCGCCGACGACATCAACGCCCTGATCGCCAGCAACCAGGACATGAAGGGCAAGGTCTACGTGACCATCGAGAACGGCGAGGTCACGGGCGACGTCAGCATGCCGCTCGACGACCTGCCGATGGGCAAGGGCCGCTTCCTGAACGCCAAGGTCACGCTGAACGCCAGCTACGAGGACGGCGTGCCGATCGTCACACTCAAGGGGGGCTCGGTGAAGGGCCAGCCGCTGCCGCAGCAATTCATCGACGCGCTCGCCAATGAGAACCTGGCCAAGGACCTGCTGAAGGACCCGAAGGTCGCCGAGAAGCTCCGCAAGTTCGACAGCATCAAGGTCGAAGGCGACAAGATCATCCTGAGGCTCAAGGAGCCGGCGGACGGCGAGGCGCCGGCGGGCGCAGAGGGGCCGGCAGCAGGAGAAACGGCTGAGCCCGTCGGGGCGGGCGCGGCGGAATAGTACGGCCGCGCCTGCTAATTAGAAGCCGACGCATCCGTTTTTTCTCCGGACGTCGATCGTGATTACAATCGCGGTTGGTTTCGGCAGTACGGTAATCGGGGGCGGAGAATGCAGATTCTCAGGCGTGCTTGCATTGTGTTGGCGGCTGCGTTGGCGCTGATCGCGGCGGGCGCCTCGGTGGCCCACGCCGAGATGCTCCGTTTCGCCTTCGACGACATCGCCGGCGACCCGCGTGACAACTTCGACGTGACACGGGTCGAAGTGACATTCGACAACCAGACGGGCGACTACACGATCGTGGCCGAGTCGACCGCCGAGCACCCGTTTTCGGGTTCTCACCGCTTGTACCTCAGCGTCTTCAACCCCGACACGACGGCTACCTCTACCACTTTCGGTGTTGGCCGCTATAGCTTTAGTTCGCCAACCCCGACCACTCGACAAGAACGCTCCGGCATTTCGTCCGATCTGGTGGGCTGGATGGCGGGCGAGCGGGTCGCCAGCTACGACTTGTTCGGCTCAGCCAGCAGTGACATCGTTTATTCCGTGCTCGGTGGGAACCGAGGTGGCTTCAATAATTCCGACGAAATCCGTGACGACACGGTGATCGTTCGGGCGCCAGTCCCGGAGCCGGCGGTCTTGGCAGTGCTGCCATGGTGCGGGGTGCTTCTTTTTGGCTCACGGCGTTCGCGGTGAGGTTGGCCTCGTTGTTCAGCGTTGGCGTCTGACTTATCTTGGAAGGATGAGCCAACCAACGCCGATCGCTCCTGCGGAATACCAATTACGCCTCGCCAAGGCGCAGCGTCTGCTGGCCGAGCACAACCTCGACGCGCTCTTGCTGCCGGCCGGGACGAGCCTGCGGTACTTTACGGGCGTTGCCTGGGGATTGAGCGAGCGTTTCCTCGGCGCGGTGCTGCCGCGGGAGGGGGAGCTGGTTTACGTCGCGCCGGCGTTCGAGGAACCCAAGGTGCGCGAGCTGCTCGTACTCGACGGGCCGCTCGCAGTCTGGGAGGAGCACGACTCGCCGTTCGAGCTGGTCGCTCGTTTGCTAAAGGAGCAGAACGCCGGCCGGGTAGCAGTTGAGGGCACGACACCGTTCTTCATGGGCGAGGCGCTCCGCCAAGCCGCGCCGAGCGTCGAGCTGGTCGACGCCGCGCCGGTGGTCGACGGCTGCCGGATGCAGAAGTCGGCGGCCGAGGTCGCCATCATCGAGCACGCGATGGGCGTGACACTCGACATCCACCGCCGCGTGCGCGATCGGCTCGCGGTCGGGGTGACCAACACCGAGATCGCCCGCTGGATCGACGCCGAGCACCGGGCGGCGGGCGCCGACAACGGGTCAACGTTCGCGATCGTGGCGTTCGGCGAGTCGACGGCGTTCCCGCACGGGCCCAAGGGGGAGCAGCGGCTCGCGGAGGGCGACACCGTGCTGGTCGACACCGGCTGCACCTTTGATGGCTACCACTCGGATTTAACTCGGACTTATGTGTTTGGCGAGCCGACCGCTCGGCAGCGGCAGATCTGGGAGATCGAGCGCGAGGCGCAGGCCGCGGCGTTCGCGGCCGCCCAGCCCGGCGCGCCGTGCGAGGCGGTCGACGCGGCCGCCAGGGCGGTGCTCGAGCGGCACGGGCTCGGGCCCGACTACCAGACGCCCGGCCTGCCGCACCGCACGGGGCACGGGCTGGGGATGGACATCCACGAGGCGCCGTACCTGGTCCGCGGCAACCAGACGCCGCTGGCCGAGGGGATGGTCGGCAGCATCGAGCCGATGATCTGCGTCTACGGCGAGCTCGGCGTGCGGCTCGAGGACCACTTTGTGGTGACGCCCGCCGGGCCACGCTGGCTCAGCGAGCCTTCGGCGTCGCTCGACCGACCGTTTGGGTAGGGCCGCCGGCCGTGGATCACTGCGGTCTGGTTTCTTGGCGTTGGGGTTAGGTCGGCGCACAAAGAAAGCCGGCGGCCCCAAAGGACCGCCGGCCCGAGTCGAATAGCTCGTTCTCTCTTGTCGACCGTTAGCGGCGGCGACGTCCCACCAGGCCACAGACGGCCAGGCCGGCCAGGCACAGGGCCGCCGGCTCGGGCACCACGCGGGTGCCGCTCATGTCGGCGTAGGTGGTGCCGATGCGGATCTCGTCGACCAGCAGCTGGCCGGCGGGGCGGCCGCTGCTGGTGTCGCCAATGAACGGCCGCAGCGAGTCGATGCCGGAGTAGTCGGCGGCGTCGATCGCCGAGGCGTCCGCCGTGCCGAGGGTCGGCTCGACATTAGGATCGGGGTCGATCCACAGGTAGGCATTGTCGTTGACGGTCTCGTCGCCGATGTGGTCAATCCGGATCACGCCCCAGTGGAGTTCGCTGTAGGGAGCGTTCGGCGCGCCCTGGCGGAGGCCGCCGCTGCCGAGCGGGATGATCGACCATTCGTCGGCGGTGGCGTTGGAGGAGTTGCCCATCGCCAGGCGTTCTGAGCCGCTGTCGAACAGGCTCACGTTTACGCCACGCGGGTAGGGGTTGGTGCCAAACGCCGGCGGGTCCTGGACGTCGCCGATCCGCTGACCGATGTAGCTGTACCAGGTGGTGGCGCCGTCCGAAGAGTCGAGCTCGGCGAAGTCGCGGAAAATCGTGTAGGTGCCGTTTTCGCCAGAGAGCAAGGCGTGGCCGCCCGAGGTGGGCAGTCCGGCTGGGCCGGCTAGGCTGCCGGCCAGGATGGTTCCGCCGGCGGCGCCGGCGTCGCGCCACGCGCTGGTGAACCCGCCGCCGCCGTTCTGCCCGTTGAGGGCTTCGTTTTCGTTGTAGTCAAACGGCTCGTAGGCGACGAGCTCGGCGGAGGCCGAGCCGGCCGCCAGCATCGCCGCGAACAGCGTCAGTGAAAAAGCAAATCGAGACATGAGCAGACAATCCTCCCAGGGGAACAGAAAACATGCCGCCACCTGCGCCGGAGTGGAACGCGCCGACAACTAATTGGTGGCCGCTAGACAAGGTTGATGAGTTGCATTGCGAGCCGGTCGAAACGCGTGCACGGCCGGCCGCACGAGTAGTCTAAACGGCCGCGGGCACGAATAGCGACCCTTCGGGCAGCCGAATCTGCCCGGTAATAGGACATTTGCAAACAGGGGCGCCGCCGGTGCATCTCGGCGTCCCTGTATGGTCGGCCGGCGACGAATGGTCCGCGACAAAAAGGGGCCGCGACAACGGGGCGGCGGCGGATCGCAGTCCGCGATAGAATCGGTGTCGTGTCCTCGCCGCCGACTGGAGCTTGTCTTGGCCCGCATCGCACTGCTGTCTGCATTGATTGGCCTGGCGCCGCTCGCGTTGATTTCGCCGTTGGCCAGCGGGGCGGGCGCTTCTTGGCGGAGCGTGCTGTCGCAGCCGCGGCAGTGGTACGCGTCCGCCGAGGCAGAGCGGATCGCGGACAACGTGCTCGCCTACCAGCACCCCAACGGCGGCTGGCCCAAGAACATCGACAAGGCCCGGGTGCTCAGTGACGCAGAACTCACCGCCGTGCGTCGCGACGCGCCCCGCGGTCAGACGATCATCGACAACGGCGCCACGCACACCGAGGTCCGCTTCTTAGCGCGGGTGTCCGCCGCCACCGGCCGCCCCGCGTACCGCGACGCCGCGCTGCGGGGCGTCGACTTCCTGCTCGACGCCCAGTACCCCGGCGGCGGCTGGCCGATGATCTACCCGCTGCGGCGTGGCTACTACACGCACATCACCTACAACGACGGCGCCATGGTCGGCGTGCTCCGCGCCCTCCGCGACGCCGCCGCCGGCGAGGACGAGTGGTCCTTCGTCGACAGCGCCCGCCGCGCCCGCGCAGCCGACGCGGTCGAGCGCGGCGTGCAGACGATCCTCGCCACGCAGATCCGGGTCGACGGGAAGCTGACCGCGTGGTGCGCCCAGCACGACGAGCACACCCTGGCGCCGGCGAAGGCCCGGGCGTACGAGCTGCCCTCGATCAGCGGCCAGGAGAGCGTCGGCATCGTGGAGTTCTTGATGGAGATCCCCGAGCCGAGCGATGACGTCGTCGAGGCGGTCGAGTCGGCGGTCGACTGGTTCCGCCGCTCGAAGGTCGAGGGGGTGCGTGTCGAGCGGACGCGTCGGCCCCGCAACAGCGTGCTGGTCGAAGACCCGGACGCCCGGCCGCTGTGGGCCCGCTTCTACGACATCCCGACCAACCGCCCGATGTACGTCGGCCGCGACGGCGTGCCGCTTGACGGCTACAACGAGCTAGAGCTCGAGCGCCGCCTCGGCTACAGCTACCTCGGCCCCTACGCCGAGCGGCTGTTGGCGAAGAGCTACCCGCGGTGGCGCGAGCGGGTCATGGGCGACGAATAGTCCGTTTGGCGTCTGACTACGGCGACAGCAACTCGGCGATCTCGCCCTTGTCGAGCCCCGCGGCGACGCGGTGCACGACCACGCCGTTGTCGAGCGTGATGAAAGTCGGCGTGGCGTTGATCTGGTAGCGGCTCGAAAGCTCTCGATTTGTAAGCGTGTTGATCGAACGGATCTTGTAGCCCTGAGCCTGCAGCGTGCGGACCCGCCGCTGGGTCTTGACGCTCACCGGGCAGTTGGGGCGCCAGAAGTGCAAGAGCTCGAGGGATTCGCCGCAGGCGGGACGCGCGTAATCAATGCGGGGCAGATCGCACTGCTGGCCGCACGAATAAGGGTTCTCGCGGAGCTGTTTGCCGACGAGGCCGCCAAACTCCTCCGCCAGCGGGGGGCCGGCCACCGCCAGGGCGGCGACGATCGCAAAGCTATGCCAGTTCATCGGGGGCCTCTTGGGGGCTCGTCCTGCGGTATCGGCGGGTGTCCAACGCAAGCATAGCCCGCCCGCCGGCTAGCCGGACGGGGCGTTGGTGCGGGCGCTAAAACTTTGGCGAAAACGACTTTTCACGGTAGAAACAGGCATCGCCTCGGCGTTTCTACGCCGCCTGACGTGCGGGCTGTCAGAAGAAGTGTCCGTACGGCCTGTAACGCCGCCGTCGCGCCGCCGTAGGAGCGGGTACCGGAACAGAAGCTCTCTAACTACGAGGCCCACGATGCCCCAACACCGCCACGCGTTGCCGCAGCTCAACAACCAAACCGTAATCACTGACGGCGGGATGGAGACCGTCCTGCTGTTTCAGAAGGGGTTCGAGCTCCCCGATTTCTGTGCGTTCCCGCTGCTCCGCACCGAAGAGGGGAGGGCGGCCCTGGCCGAGTACCTGACCGACTACCTAACGATCGCCCGCCGGCACGGCGTAACGCTGCTGCTGGAGAGCAACACCTGGCGGGCGCACTCCGATTGGGTGACGAAGCTCGGCTTCCACGAGTCCGACGCGGCCGACCTAAACAACGAGGCGATCGACCTGCTCGTCTCGGCCCGCGAGGCGAACCCGGACGTGCGGACCGTGATTAGCGGCTGCATCGGTCCGCGGGGCGACGGCTACGTGCCGTCCAGCGCAATGTCTGCCGATCAGGCGCACGGCTATCACCGTGCCCAGGTAGAAACCCTCGCCCGCAGCGAGGCCGACTTAATATCCGCGCTGACGCTCAACTACACCGACGAGGCGATCGGACTGGCCCGGGCCGCGGGCGAGGCCGACATGCCGTGCGCGATCTCGTTCACCGTGGAGACCGACGGCCGGCTGCCGACCGGGCAGCCGCTCGGCGAGGCGATCGAGCAGTGCGACGCGTCGTGCCCGCAGCCGCCGGCCTACTACATGATCAACTGCGCGCACCCGACGCACTTTGCCCATCTGGCGGACGAGGGCGCGCCGTGGCTGGAGCGGGTGGGCGGGCTCCGCGCCAACGCGTCGACCAAGAGCCACGCCGAGCTGGACGAGATGGCCGAGCTCGACGAGGGCGACCCGGCGGACCTGGGCGCTCGTGTCGGCGCGTTCCGCCGCCGGATGCCGTCGCTCAATGTGGTGGGCGGTTGCTGCGGGACCGACCACCGCCACATCGCGTCGATCGCGGCGGCCTGCTGCGATTGCTGACCCGACCGGCGCCGCTTGCCGCCGCGTCGGAGGGAGAACCGGATGCACGGTGCATGGAAGGTTCGGTCGAGTGCCGGTCGTGCATGGTCGATCAACACCGCCGAGGGAACGACCGCCGCCCCGATCGGCGCCTTCGACTACAGCTCGCACAAGGTCCCGTTCGGAACCTCCGTCTCGCTTTAGTCGGCGACGCACCCTTGCCAGCGGGATAATGGTCCGGCGATAACGTTGGGAGACTGTCGCAGACGCGATCGACTTCCACCGCAGGGGACCCATGGGCAAACGCAAGCTTTCGTTCGGCTCGCTCGACGAGGCCGCCGACGAGATCCGCCGGCTCCGCGACGGCGGCTATCAGCCGCTGGTCAAGTGGAACCTGAGTGAGTGCTGTGAGCACCTCGACAAGACGATGCAGGCCGGCATGACCGGCAGCATCAAGCCGCTGCCGTGGGTCCTCCGCGCGACCGTGTTCCGCGCAATGACCGAGGCAATCATGGCGATCGGCAGGATGCCGGGCGGCGCTCCGGCGCCACCCGAGATTGCGCCCCAGGAGCACGCCGAGGACGAACCGGCCGTGATCGATGCGTGCCTGGCGACGCTCGATCGCGCCGCCGCGTTCCAGGACCCGCTGCCGACACACATGTTTAGCACCGGCATGAACGCCCGCAAGTGGAAGCGGCTGATGTGCGTCCACGCCGCGCACCACCTGGGTAATCTGCAGCCGAAGCAGGGCTGATTGCGGGCGCCGCGAGCGAATCCGTCGTTCCTCGTGATTTGTCGGTCAAATTGCGTGCGGGCCAATATCTCTTCTTTAGGCCCAAGCTTGGATCTGCGTCGCGGCTCCTCTTATAATTGAGGCCGGCGATTCGCCACGCTCGTGCCACCCCTGCCTCGGATCGGTATGCCCCGCCGCTGCGTCCATCGCGTGATCTCGACCGCCTGCGTGCTCGGTGCGTTGTCGGCGTGCGTGCCGACCGTATCTGCGGACGAGCCGATCGAGTTCAACGAGCACATCCGGCCGATCTTCGTGGAGCACTGCGCCGGCTGCCACGGCGGGCCGAAGCAGGCGGGGGGCGTGTCGTTCTTGTACCGCCGCGACGTCCTGTCCGAGGGCGACAGCGGCCAACCGGTCGTCACGCCGGGCGACCCCGAGGCCTCGCACCTGATCGAGCGCGTCACCGAGCCCGACAACGACTTCCGCATGCCCCCCAAGGAGCACGGCCCGCGGCTGACCGACCACGAGATCGGGCTGCTGAGGGAGTGGGTCCGGCAGGGCGCGGCGTGGCAAGAGCACTGGTCGTTCGTGAAGCCAGAGCGTCCCGATCGGCCCGCGGTTGTGCACGACGAGTGGCCGCTCCACGAGCTCGACTACCACGTGCTGGCGAGGCTCGAACGGGAGGGCCTCGCGCCGTCGCCGCTGGCGCCGCGTGAGCAGTGGCTCCGCCGCGTGACGTTCGATTTGACCGGCCTGCCGCCGACCGAGGCCCAGCGTGACGCGTACCTGGCCGACGACGCGGCGGGCGCCGAAGAGCGGGTGGTCGAGCGGCTGCTCGAATCGCCGCGGTTCGGCGAACGCTGGGCGGCGATGTGGATGGACCTCGGCCGCTACGCCGACACCATGGGCTACGAGAAGGACCTGGGCCGCACGATGTGGCCGTGGCGCGATTGGCTGATCCGTGCGCTCAACGCCGACCTGCCGTACGACCAGTTTGTCGTCAAGCAACTGGCCGGCGACCTGCTCCCCAACCCGACCCTCGACGACCGACTCGCCACGGCGCTGCACCGGAACACGCAGACCAACACCGAGGGCGGCACCGACGACGAGGAGTTTCGCCTGGCCGCGGTGATCGACCGCGTCAACACGACCTGGCAGGTGTTCCAGGCCCAGACCTTCGGCTGCGTGCAGTGCCACACGCACCCGTACGACCCGATCGAGCACCACGAATATTACGAGTTCGTAGCGATCTTCAACAACACCCGCGACGCGGACTTTGATGACGAGCAGCCGCTGCTGCGTGTTCCGGCGGACCCCGCGGACAAACCAGAGCTGACTGCACTCGACGACGAAGCGTCGCGGCTGCACCGCAAGTTGCACGTCGGTGTGCTCGATATCGCAGGCGACGATTCGCAGTGGCAGCCGCTGGCGATCGCCAGCGCCGCCGCCAACAACGGCTCGCAGCTGGTAGTGAAGCGACACGATGGCCGCGACGAGGTTTGGACCCGAGGCACGATTGCCAGCGGCACGGACTTCACGCTGCAGGCGGCTCCGTCGGGCGATCTCGCGTCGCCGATTACTGCGCTGCGGATCGACGCCCTGCCGAAGGACGCTGAACAGGCGTTGCGGATCCCTGAGGATGGGTTCGTGGTGACGCGCCTCTCGCTGCAGGTCATTGCGGCCGACGGGAGCAAGCTGCGGGAGGTAGAGGTCCGCTCTGTGTTCTGCGATGAGCCCGAGCCGATGTTCGATCCGCGTGAGAGCCTTCGCGACAGCACCGACGGCTGGGCGGCGTACACCAAGCTCTTCCGGCGCCGCTGGGCCGTGTTCGTTCTCGCCGAGCCGCTGGAACTGCCCCCCAACGCCCGGCTGCAGATCACGCTCGACCACGACCGCGAGGGCTCGGGCCAGACGCCGTTGGTGCTGGGGCGTTCCCGCTTTAGCATCAGCACCAGCCAGCAGTGGGGGCGGTTGCAGCAGGACCCAAAGTTCGTCGCCTCGCTGCAGCGGCTCGATGAGATCGCCAACCAAGCCAAGCAGATCGCCTGCGCCCGCGTGCCGGTGATGCAGCAGCGTGACCCGCGTGCGGCGCGGAACACCTACACTTTTGTCCGCGGCAACTGGCTGGAACGCGGCGAGCAGGTGCGGCCCGGCACGCCCGACTCGCTGCCGCCGCTCCCAACCGACAACGGCGGCAACCGGCTCGACATGGCCCACTGGATCGCCTCGCCCGAGAACCCGCTGACCGCTCGCACGCTGGTCAACCGGGTGTGGGAGCAGCTATTTGGGCTCGGCGTCGTCGAGACGGTCGAGGACCTCGGCGCGAGCGGCGCCGAGCCGTCCAACCAGCCGCTGCTCGACCTGCTGGCGACCCAACTGCAGGGCGAGATGCACTGGAGCTTCAAGTCGCTGCTGAGAGAGATCGTCCTTTCGGCGACCTACCGTCAGGACTCCCGTGTCAGTGCGGAGCTTGCCGAGCGCGACCCGCGGAACACGCTGCTCGCCCGCGGCCCGCGCACGCGACTGCAGGCCGAGATGGTCCGTGACCAGGCGCTGTTGCTGTCGGGCCGGCTGTGCGACAAGCCGTTCGGCCCGCCGGTGATGCCCTACCAGCCTGACGGTGTGTGGCGGTCGGTCTACAGCGGCGCGGCGTGGGAGACCTCGCCCGGCGAGGACCGCTTCCGCCGCGCGGTCTACACTTACTGGAAGCGGACCAGCGCGTACCCCAGCCTGATGGCGTTCGACATGACCAGCCGCGAGGTCTGCACCCCGCGCCGGCTGACCACCAACACGCCGCTGCAGGCGCTCGTCACGCTCAACGACCCGGCGTACGTCGAGCTGGCCCAGGCGTTGGGCGAGCGGATGACGCAACACGGCAAGGCTCCCGCCGAGCAGATCGCCTGGGCGTACCGGCTGGCGGTCGGTATGCCGGCGGCCGACCAGAGCGTTCGTGAATTGCTCGACCTGTACCACGCGGCGGAAGAGAGCTACCGGCAAGACCCCGCGGAAGCCGCTCACCTCGGCGGCGACGCGGCGGCCTTCGCCCGCACGGTCCTGGCCAACGCCATCCTGAACCTCGACGCCTCGATGACCAAGTAGGCGATAGCGAACCCAGCATGAACCTCGCTCAACAGCTGCAACGCGACCAGCTCCAACGCCAGACCCGGCGGACGTTCCTCAGCGAAGGGATGGCCGGGCTGGGTGCGTTGTGGCTCGGCGGCCAGCTCACGCAGCCAGCCTACGCTGGCGGCGGCGCGATCGAGATCGACCGGGCGCAGCCGCAGGTCCCCCGCCGGCCGCACTTTGCCCCGCGCGCCAAGAGCGTGATCTACCTGCACATGGCCGGCGCGCCGAGCCAGTTCGAGCTGTTCTGCCACAAGCCCGACCTGCAGCGGCTCAACGGCCGCGACTGCCCCCAGGAGTTCCTCGAGGGCAAACGCTTCGCCTTCATCCAGGGGACGCCGCAGCTGCTCGGCTCGTACTACCCCTACCACCAGTCGGGCGAGAGCGGCGCGTGGGTCAGCGACCGGCTGCCGCACTTCGAGCGGGTGATGGACAAGGTCTGCTTCGTGCACACGATGCGGACCGACCAGTTCAACCACGCGCCGGCGCAGCTCTTGATGCAGACCGGCGACCAGCGCCTCGGCTACGGCTCGATTGGCTCGTGGGTGACCTATGGCCTGGGGAGTGAGAACCAGGACCTGCCCGGCTTTGTGGTGCTGGTCTCTGGCGGCAAGTTCCCCAGCGCCGGCAAGAGCGTGTGGGGATCGGGCTTCCTGCCGTCGGTCTACCAGGGCGTGCAGTGCCGCTCGCAGGGCGACCCGGTGCTGTTCCTCTCGAACCCGGACGGGCTGAGCCAGGGACTGCGGGGCCGCATGATCCAGGCGATCAACCGCGTCAACCGCCGCACCCACGACGAGCTCGGCGACCCCGAGACCGTCACCCGCATCGCCCAGTACGAGATGGCGTACCGCATGCAGATGGCCGCCACGGATGCGATGGACATCCACCGCGAGACAACCGCCACCAAAGCGTCGTACGGCGTCGAACCGGGCGCGGAGAGCTTCGCCAACAACTGCCTGCTCGCGCGGCGACTGGTCGAACGCGGCGTGCGGTACGTGCAGCTCTACGACTGGGGCTGGGACTCGCACGGAGCCGCCCAGAGCGAGGCCCTCAACGGCGGCTTCGCCGGCAAGTGCCGCGACATCGATCAACCGATTGCTGCTCTGCTCAACGACCTCGAGCAGCGCGGCCTGCTGGACGAGACCCTCGTCGTGTGGGGCGGCGAGTTCGGACGCACGCCGATGCGCGAAAACCGCGGCGGCCGCGAGATGCGTTTCGTCGGACGCGACCACCACCCGCACGCCTTCACTATTTGGATGGCGGGCGGCGGCGTGAAGGCCGGCACGCACATCGGCGAGACCGACCCCATCGGCTACGAGCCGATCACCGAGCCGATCCAGGTCCGTGATCTGCACGCCACGATGCTGCACCTGCTGGGACTCGACCACCGCAAGCTGATCTACCCGCACCAGGGGCTCAACCAGAAGCTCACCGGGGTGAAGCCGTCGCGCGTGGTCGACGAGATCCTGGCGTGACGCCGTTGTCGGGCGCCGTTGGGGCGACCAACCTTGGGCCGCTGCAGGCGGAGCTAGCAGACGCCCGAGCCCTGTGTAGGTTGCCCAGTCTCCGCAGCGTGCACCGGGCTGCACGCGGTTGGTTGCTGGTCGCGTCCCCGAGCCCTAAGATCGTGGACAGATGTTGTCAGCCACGAGTCGACGCCTAGGGAGGGAACTTGGCTAATGAACCGTTCACTTTTACACGCCGCTGGTTGCGGCGTGGTCTGTTTGGTAGTCCTGTTGAGCACGGCTGCTCGCGAAGCACGGGCGGTTAGCTACGCGGTGAACGTGGATGGCGTCGACGCCATCTTCCTGGCGGGCCGCACCGACCTGACGATCCCCGACGCGTCGCTGCCGTGGACCGGGCCCGGCGACTACCTAGTGCGCCACCCATCACCGACGCCCGAGGAGGCGCTCGAGAGCCTGCCTTCGGGCATCGGCATCACCGCGGGCGACGTCGTGCGGGTGCTTGACCCGACAATCGGCGGCATCGACTTCTACAACGGTTTTGGACCTCCCTACTTCGGCCCCAGCGGCAACTCGCTGGCGGGCAGCTCGGTGGGATCGCTGGGCGGCATCAGCGGCTACGCAGGCCCGCAGGGCCCCTTAACGGGCGTGTTCCTCGACGACTCGGTCCCGTCCGCCGGTCCTGCGCCGTCGACCATCGATTTCACCCCCGCTGGCATTGGCGTCGACTTTCCAGAACTCAGCCCCGAACTCGGGCAGGTGTTCTACATCGGCGACGGCGTCACGAGCGGCGGCGTCTTTCAGGAGTTTACCGCCCCGGCCGGTGCGACCCGGCTGTTCCTCGGCATCCCCGACGGCTTCGGCTTCAGCGGTCCGCCCGGCGCCTACGACGATAACGACGGCTCTTACCGGGTGGTGATTGGGGTGAACGAATTGCCGGTCATCCCTGAGCCAACAGCGGCCACTCTGGTTGCCCTGGCGGCGTGCTGCTTTGCACGCGCCCAGCGGCGGCGCCGCTAGATGCGAGCCGGCGTGTGGTGATCCGTCCGTCACCTTGAGGATTAGGCACGCCGCGGATACTCTGAATAGGGTCAGGAGTTTGATTCCCAGCGGGGAACGCGGCAGCCGGAAGCCGTGATCCCGACCGACCAAGTCCTCAATAACTGGGGACGCGTTACGCGAAGCACAGGGTTGGGTGAGCGGCCGAGGGCCGCCAGCGGTCGGCCCGTGTGAAGTTGGGCCGCGCAGCTGCCCCCGCGGGCGGCGCGTGCACTCTTCCGTACGGGCCCGGTCGCAGATTGCTGTCGGCCCCGCCTTTGCGTCGCCTCCTGACGAAGCGCTCGCCTCACCACCCCCGCCACATTGACCCGCCGCACCCAAGGATCGCGCATGCCCTCTCTGTCGGCGCCAACCCGCGTGTCGCAGGGCGTGGTGTGCCTGGCGGGCGGGTACGCGCTGGCAAGCGGGTCGGTCACCCTTACCGGCTGGTTGTTTGATATCAAACGACTCGCGGACTGGTGGGGTGATGGCATCTGGATGCAGTTCAACACGGCGCTTGCCGCGATGGCCAGCGGGCTGGCGTTGCTGCTGCTTACCCAGCTGACGGGATCCGCGTGGGGGCGACGGGTTGGCCAAGCGGCGGCGGCGCTCACCATTCTGATTGGCGTCCTGACGCTGGTGGAGCACGCCACCGGCCTGAACATCGGGATCGACACGCATCTCGATCGCTCCTGGGGGCAACGGGCCACGGTCTCGCCGGGCCGGATGGGGCCGCCTGCCTGTATCTCCTTCACGCTGCTGGGGGTCTCGCTGCTCTTGCTGGTGCGGGGCCGAAGGGGGCGCCGGATCGGCAGCATCATGGCGGTCGCCCCGCTGCTAATCTCGTCGCTGTCGCTCATCGGCTACTGGTTCGGCGCGGACCAGTTGTTTGGCATGGCGAAGGTGACCGCCATTGCGCGTCAGACTAGCACCATCCTCGCCGTGCTGGGCGTCGGGGCGATCGCTGCTTACCCAGAACGCGGAGCGTTCTGCGCCCTTAGCCGCGACGACATCGGCGGGCAGTTGTTCCGCCGCCTGCTGGCGCCGGTGCTGGTGGTGCCGTTGATCATCGGCTGGCTATTGGTGCGCGGGCACAACCTGGGCTACTACGATCAGGGGTTCAACGCGGCGGTGCTGGTGCTGGGCGGCGTGGCGCTGTTCGTGGGGCTGCTGTGGTGGACCGCCAAGAACCTCGGCCAGTACGCGGTCGAGGCGCAGCGCGCCCAGAACTACCTTGCCGCCATCGTCGAGAGCTCGCACGACTCGATCATCAGCAAGACCCTCGACGGGACCATCGTCAGCTGGAACGCGGGGGCCGAGCAGCTGTTTGGCTACACCGAGGTCGAGGCGGTCGGCCGTTCGATCGAGCTCATTGTCCCGCCCGAACGGCGGGACGAGGAGCGCGACATCCTCGAGCGTCTGCAGCGGGGCGAGCGGATCCAGAACTACGAGACCCGCCGCCGCCGCAAGGACGGCGAGCAGGTGTACGTTTCGATGTCGATTGCCCCGGTGAAGTCGGCCTCGGGCGAGGTGCTCGGCGCGTCGAACATTGCCCGTGACATCACCGAACGCCGCCGCGCCGACGAGGCGGTGCGGCGCCGCGAGGCCGACCTCCGCGCGCTCGCCGACACGATGCCGCAGCTGGCCTTCATGGGGCACCCCGACGGCGGCATCTTCTGGTACAACCAGCAGTGGTATGAGTACACCGGCCTCGCGCAGGGCGAGAGCGAGGGCTGGGGCTGGCAGAAGCTGCACGACCCCGACATCCTGCCGACCGTGCTCGCGCGGTGGCAGCAGTGCCTGGCTTCCGGCGCGCGGTTCGAGATGGAGTTCCCCCTCCGCGGCGCCGACGGCGAGTACCGCTGGTTCCTGACCCGCGTGCACCCGCTCCGCGACGACGCCGGCCACGTGGTGCGGTGGTTTGGCGCCATGACCGACATCGACCGCAGCAAGCGGGTGGAGCAACGCCTCCGCGAGCAGACCGAGACGCTCGAGCTCCTCAACGAGACCGCCAAGGCCGTCGGCTCGGTGCTCGGCCTGGGCGAGCTGTTGCAGTTCATCACCGACATCGCGCGGCGGCTCAGCGGCGCCAAGTACGTCGCGTTCTACTGCAACACCGCCGACGAGGCCGGTGACGAGCTGACGCTGCGCGCGGTGTCTGGCGCCCTCCGCGAGGCGTTCGACCCGCTCGCCACCCCGTCGGCCCTGACGCTGTTCGGGCCCGACGCCGGCGGCGACCGGTCGGTCTGCGTGGACGACCTGCAGCAGGTCGCCTCGAGCGACCCCCAGAGCGACTTCCCCGGCCTGCCGCTGGGACGCTTCACCGTGCGCAGCTACCTGGCCGTGCCGGTGGCGTCGCGGTCGGGAGAGATCGTCGGCGGGCTGTTCTTCGGCCACCCCGAGCCCAACCGGTTCGGCCCGCAGATCGAGCAGGTGATCGCCGGTGTGGCTTCGCAGGCGTCGGTGGCGATCGACAACTCGAGGCTCTACGAGAACCTTAAGCAGGCCGCCGACGAGCGGCTCATGCTGCTCGAGGCCGAACGCGCCGCCCGCTCCGAGGCCGAACGCGTCAGCGTCATGAAGGACGAGTTCCTGGCCACCCTCTCGCACGAGCTGCGGACCCCCCTCAACGCCATCCTGGGCTGGGCCCAGATCCTCGACCCCGACGAGTCCGACCGCGAGGAGCTCGCCGAGGGGCTCGAGACCATCCAACGCAACGCCCGCACCCAGACCCAGCTGATCGAGGACCTGCTCGACATGAGCCGCATCATCTCCGGCAAGGTGCGGCTCGAGCCCAAGCTGCTGACCACCGCCGAGGTGATCCGCCAGGCGACCGAGTCCGTGCGGCACTCCGCCGAGGCCAAGGGCATCAAGCTGGTGCACAACTTCGACGCCGAAGGGCCGGTCTGGGGCGACCCCACCCGGCTGCAGCAGGTGTTCTGGAACCTGCTCAGCAACGCCATCAAGTTCACGCCCGCAGGCGGCAGCGTCACGACCACGCTGAGCGAGCGGGGCGGGCAGGTTGAGGTGAGCGTCACCGACTCGGGCATCGGCGTGAAGCCGGAGTTCCTGCGGGTGATGTTCGACCGCTTCCGCCAGGCCGACGCCACCACGACCCGCGCGTACGGCGGGCTTGGGCTGGGGCTGTCGATCGTTAAGAACCTGGTCGAGCTGCACGGCGGAACCATCGAGGCGTCCAGCGAGGGCGAGGGCCGCGGGGCAACCTTCACCGTCCGGCTGCCGGTGAACGAGTCCGAACGCCACGACCCGCGGCAGTCGCAGGGCGCGGCGCCCGAGGAAGCCGACCCGGGCATGGCCGGGCTGCGGGTGCTGATCGTCGAGGACGAGGTCGACTCGCGGGCGATGCTCAAACGCGTGCTGAAGCAGTCGGACGCCGAAGTGATCGAGGCCGGCTCCGCCGACGAAGGGCTCCGCCTGCTGAAGTCGACCCGGCCCGACGTGATCGTCAGCGACATCGGCATGCCCGGCGTCGACGGCTACGATTTCATCCGCAGCGTCCGGAAGCTGCCGGTCTCGGCGGGCGGCCAGACGCCGGCGGTGGCGTTGACGGCGCTCACCCGCTCCGAGGACCGCACCAAGGCGCTCATGGCGGGCTTCGGGGCGCACGTCGCCAAGCCGGTCGACCCCAAGCGTTTGCTCAACACCATCCACGGACTCGTCGCTACGGCCCGTAGCAGCGAGGCCAGCTGATTGCACTACTCAGGCGCTTCTGCAGAACTATGACCGCACTCACCACCAGCCAGGTCCGGATTGTCATCGCCGAGGACGACCCCTCGTCGCGCGAGATGCTGGTGCGCCTGCTGGCGAAGCTCGGCTACGAGGTAGCCTGCGCCGTAGAGAACGGCGCGGACCTGCTCGACCGCTGCCGCGAGGAGCGGTTCGACGTGGTCCTGGCCGACCTCGACATGCCGCAGATGGACGGGCTCGAGGCCGCCGAGGAGATCGCCAAGCTTGGCCAGCCCTGCATCCTGATCTCCGGGCACGCCGACCTGCACCAGATCGTGCTCGACCGCGAGCCGATCATCTCGGCGCTCTCCAAGCCGGTGCTGCTGCCGGAGCTGGAGCAGGCGATCCGCCGCGCGCTCGGTTAGGCGGTCAGCGGGGCGTGAAGCCCGCGGCGCGGACCAGCTCCGCCAGCCTGGCCGCGGTTACCGGGCCCTCGACCACCGCCCGACCGGGAGAGAGCGTGACGCTGGCTTGTTGGATGTCGCTGTCGGCGCGGAGCGTCCGCTCGAGCTTGGCCACGCAGCCGCCGCAGGTCATGCCGTCGACGCCGATCGATTGGCCCGAGTCGGACGCCGGCAGCGGCTGCTTGGCGCGGCGCCACGCCGCGAGTTCCTCGGCGGCGAATTTTCCGACCAACGCCAGCAGCACCACGGCGCTCGCTGCCGACCACCAGTTTTGGTGCTGGTGGTGGAGCATCTCGGTGACCGCTGCGGCCGGGATAACCGCCTCGAACAGCAGCCCGGCCGCCACGCTGCCGGCGATGATCACGCCGAGGTACACCGCCAACGCCCGGCCGCCGAGCGCCTTGCGGACCGCTCCAATGGTCGCCAAGTTGGTAGCCGGGCCCGCCATCAGGAACACCAACGCCGCGCCGGTCGGCAGCCCGCCCGCCACTAGCGAGGCGGCAATCGGCACGGAGGCCGTCGCGCAAACGTACAGCGGCACCGAGATCACGAGGGTCAGCAGCATGGCGGCCAGGTCTCCCCACACGGCGCCGCCGCCGGCCGACAGCCCCGACAATGCGTTGGGGGGCAGCAGCACGCCGATCAACGCCGACGCAACCACGCCCAGCACCAGCCACCGCCAGAGCGACTTGAGCAGCATCTGGGCGTACGACAGCACCTCGCCCAAGCTCCGTGGCGCCGGCGGTTCGTCTTGTGCAATCGGCAATGCAAAGCCAGACGGTGTGTCGTCGACCGCGTCGGCCAGCCAGCCACCGACAACGCCGGTCACCGCGGCCGCTGCCAGTTTGAAGACCGCGAACGGCCATCCGAGCATCGTCGCGCTCACCAGCACCGAGTCGACGCCGGTCTGCGGCGTGCTGATCAAGAAGCCGACCGCCGCGCCGCTCGACGCGCCGGACTTCCGCAGGCTCAACCCGACCGGGATCACCCCGCACGAGCAGAGCGGCAGCGGCACGCCCAGCAGCACGCTCTTCACCACGCCCCACGGGCCGCGGAGCTGGCGGTTGAGCCACCCGGCGGGCACCAGCACGTGCAGCAGCCCGCCGGCAAGCGCGCCCAGCAGCAGCCACGGGGCGAGCTCCAGCGTGATGGTCCAACAGGCAGCAAGGAATTCGAGAACGCGTGGCATAGGGGGGCAAACGATTGGGCGATGGCTTCCGGCCGCGGGTCGCGGCTACTAACGTAACGGTTGCCCACGACCGCGGCCGGGTCAAGGCCGGCCACCAAGCGGGAGGCCCGCGAATGCGAGAAACCGGCCCAGTGACCGCGAACCGGGGCGGCCCTACGGGTGACCCTGATGGTGACCTTCCAGGCAACAAGAACCCGACCGCCGGCAAACCAAGCACCCCCTTTTCCGCCATGCTGACCTTCCACGTCAACGAGCCCGCCCACCTCGACGCGTTCATCGCTCTTAACGAGGCCTGGATCACCGAGTACTTCGAGCTCGAGGAGGGAGACCGCCGGCTGGCAGCCGACCCCGGCGCGATCGCCAGGTCCGGCGGGGTGGTGATCTCCGCGATAGAGGACGGCGAGGTGGTGGGGGTGGGAGCCGTTGTACCGCTGGAGGACGGCGTCTGCGACTTCATCCGCTTCGCCGTCGACCCGAGCCGGAGGTCTCAGGGGATCGGCCGGCAGATCATCAACCTCGCGATCGAGCACGCCCGGGCGATGGGCGGCAAGCAGCTGACGCTGTACACCAACACCAAGCTCGAGGCGGCGCAGTCGTTGTACAAGTCGCTCGGATTTGTCGTCACGCACCGCGGCCCCCACCACGAGTACCGCCGCCCCGACCTGGTGATGTCGCTCGACCTCTAGACTAATTTAAGAACCTCTGTGCGAGTGACAGCAGGGTCGGGGCGACGGGTTGTGGCAATGCAGAGGGCAGGTGAAACGCCCGGCGTAGGCGGCTAGAATGACAGTTCTTGTCCCGCCCTGCTGGAGTCGCCGCCACGATGCCGTCCGCCGCTAACCGACGATTGTTTGCCGTGCTGTCGATCGCCCTCGCCGCCACGGTCTGGCGCGCCGCCGGCGCCTGCCAGGCGGCGGAGCCGACGCCGCTGATCTTTGACACCGACTTCGGCAACGACTGCGACGACGTGCTGGCCCTGGCGATGGTCCACACGCTCGCCGACCGCGGTGAGTGCGATCTGTTGGCGGTGACTGTCACCAAGGACCACCCGTACTCGGCGCCCTTCGTGGATGTCGTGAACACGTTTTACGGCCGGGGCGACACGCCGATCGGAGTCTGCCGCAGCGGCGTCACGCCGGACGAGGGCAAGTACAACGGACTCTGCCAAGCAACCGACGACGGCCAGTTTCGCTATCCGCACGACCTCACGAGCGGCGCCGACGCGCCCGACGCGGTCGCCGTGCTGAGAGAGTCGCTGGCGGCGGCAGCAGACCGCTCGGTCGTGATCTGCCAGGTCGGCTTCTCGACGAACCTCGCTGCGCTGCTCGCTTCTGCGGCCGACGAGCACAGCCCGCTGGCAGGCCGCGAGCTGATTGCTCAGAAGGTGCGGCTGCTGTCGGTCATGGCGGGCGCGTTCGAGTCGATCCCCGGCCCCGACGGCCAGCCTCGCATCCACCGCGAGTACAACGTCGAGCGCGACCTCGCGTCGGCCCAGACGCTCGCCGAGCAGTGGCCGACGCCGACTGTGTGGAGCGGGTTCGAGATCGGCATCGCCTTGCCGTACCCGCACGAGAGCATCGAGCAGGATTTCGGCTACTTCCCGCACCACCCGGTCGCCGAGGCCTACCGCTTGTACAGCCCGCCGCCGCACAACCGCCCGACGTGGGACCTCACCACGGTGCTCTACGCCGTACGCCCCGACGAGGGCTACTTCCGGCTCTCGCCACCCGGCCGCGTCACGATCGACGACAACGCCGTCACGCACTTCCAAGCCGAGGGCCACCGCGACCGCTACCTGATCATCGGCCCAGCGGCCCGCGAACGGGCGCTGGTGGCGATGGTAGAGCTGACGAGCGCCCGGCCGGCTACGGATCGGCCTTAGGGATCTCGATACCGTTGGGCGTGTCGGCAAACCAGTCGACCGTCACGGCGTAGCAGAACGCGCCGGCCGGTTCGGGTTCGTTGCCCTTGTCGTCCGGCGGCAGCGGCGCCATCAGCAGCGTCTGGCCCTTCTGCATCCGGCAGCGGGCGGTGAGCGTCCGCTTGGACATTCGCAGCGACTGCACCGTGACCTCCCGATTGGGCAGGGTCGTCGTGCCGACGTCGTCGATGTGCGAGAGCAGCAGCTGGCAGTTGAGGTCGAGCGTCTGGTCGTCGATGACCCGCGGCAGGACCCGCACCTCGGCGCCCTCGGACAGCACCGCGATGTTCGGTTGCGCGGCCGTGGCAGACTCGCCGCGGACGTAGTCGACGCCTAGCACAAACGGCGTTTGAGACTGGTCCCGGACCATCGCCTGCTGGCCGCTGAACAGGGTGACCTTCGGCGCCTGGTAGAGCCCGCGGCGGGGGTGCGCCTGCCACTTCTCGATCAGGGCATCGGTCGCGGCGGCGTCCAGTGTCGCCGCGATGAACGGCGAGTAGTCCACCACGACCGACTTGGTTGTGAACAGCGGTTCGTCCACATCGCCGTTGAAATCTAAGCCAGGCGTGGTTGAGTAGCCGCCCGCCGGGTGTGGAAATGGCGTCGCCACCGGCTCTTGCTCGATGTCGGGAAACGCGACCGAGCGGGTCCAGTCGACGCCCGGCAGGTCGTCCAGTTTGGCGGCCCTGATGACTCGCGTGCTGACGAACACCTGCCAGGTGTGGCCAGAACGCGCGACCTCCTCCAGCTGGGTGGAGAAGAGCTGGTGGACCGCCTTGGTCGCCCGCACGGCGACTCGGCGGGAGCCCTCGGGGGGTAACGCCCTGGGCTTTCCGCCTTGCATTCTTGAGAACGCCAGCAGCCATGCGCGCGGGTTCTCGGCATCGGGATGGACCTCTTGGATCTTGGCGAGTGCCTCCGAGAGATCGTAGGTCCGCAGCTCGACGGCGTCTGCGTCAGGGCCGTCGAACGCCCAGCTGTATGGACTGGTCTGTAGGGGCAGGCGGTCGTGCGCGTTGTCCGAACGTGAGGACGCCGGGTCGGTCAGCGTGACGACCGCGACGACCGCCAGCAACGCGGCGCCCAAGAGTTGCGGCGCGCGGCGGAAGCGGGGCGTGGCCTCGCTAAGGGCCTCGATCCGGGCGCCGAGCTCACGGGCAGAGCGAGCAAACCAAATCCCGACCAGCCCGGCGGCGGGCGCCGGCCCGGCCGATGCGAAGCGGAGCAGCAGGTCGGCGTAGTCCTTGAGCTGCGCGGCGGGCAGTCGGCGTCGGACCGCCTCGTCGCACGCCTGCTCGCGGTACCGCTCGTAGCGTCCGAGAGCGAGCCACGCGATTGGGTTGCACCAGTGCAACGCCCTCACCGGGGTTAGCAGCCACGCGGTCAGGCAGTCGCGGCGGCGGAGGTGGGCCGCCTCGTGCAGGGCGACCATGCGGAGCTCGTCGGAGGTGAGCGGCTCGTCCGCGGGCAGGCAGAGCGTCGGCCGCAGCACGCCAAACAGCGCCGGCGCGCCGAGGCTCGGCACACGCTTGATGCGCGGGCGGCGGACGCCGACCTCGTCGCACGCGTGCAGCACCACGTCGACAACCGAGGTGTCGTCCTCGGCTGGGCAACGACGCAGCTGCCAGGCGAACCTAACCGACGCCAGAGTGGCCCGCAGCAGCACCCAAGCAACGCCGGCCGGCCAGGCGGTCATGAGAATCCAGAACAGCACGTCGTCCCATATCGCACGAGATGGCGGCGCGGCGGGCGTGGCTGTGGCTGGGATGGTTGGGGAGGGCGTCGGAGAAGCAGCAGCGGTTTCCGTATGGTTGAGCTGCGGCTCTGCCACGGCGACCGCCGAGCGGTCACCCTCCAGCAGGCTCCACGCCCGCTGCACGCTATACAGGCTCTCCGGCGCGACCGGCATCATCAGCCTGGCCGCCACCAACAGCCACAGCGCGGCGCGGATGCCTGGGGCAATCCGCTTGCCGGCCACTCGGTCGACAAGCCACACCAGCAGCACCACCGCCACAGCGGCGATCCCGGCATTGGCAAAACATTCGAAGAGCTCTTCGATGGGATGAATGAAACCGCGCATGATCAAACCTTCCTTGGGGGATCAGTTGGACTTCTCGTCTAGCAGGCGACGCAGCTCGGCGACCTCCTGCTCGGTGAGCTTGGATGTCTTGACCAGGTGCATCAGCGCCGGCGCGGCGGCGCCGCCGAACACGCGGTCGAGAAACGAGCGGCTCTCACGCCGCACGCAGTCGCTGCGGCGGACGGCCGCGCGGTACAGGTAGCGTTTGCCGTCCCGCTCGTAGGAGAGGGCCTGCTTCTTCACCAGCCGGTGGAGCATGGTTTTCACCGTGGCGGCGGTCCAGCCGTTGGCCTCCGCCAGCTGCTCGACCACCTGCTGGGCCTCGACCGGCTGGCCCTCCCAGACGACGTTCATCACCAGCCACTCCGCGTCGGAAATAGCAACACTGCTTGCCATAGGGGCCTCCTTCCTTGTTGGCCGGCAATTTAGATTACATCTGTAAACGGTGTCAACGTGAGATCCCGCAGAATCTCGGGCCGCCCGCACCGGGAGCCGGCAGCAAGAGAATCTCTCAATCTGCCCGCTGCATGGTGGAAAGCAGCCCGCCCGGCGCGGTCAAATAGGGCGGCGACCTCTTCAACAAGTCAATCGGCAGGCGGGAGCAAGATATGGGGAGAGACACAACACGACCGACGCTCGCAGTCCTTGTGGCGCTCATCGCGGCCGGCGCCGCTACCGCCGAAGCCGAGCGACCCAACATCGTCTTCATCATGAGCGACGACCACGCCTACCAGGCGATCAGCGCCTACGACGGCTCGCTCAACCAGACGCCCAACCTCGATCGGCTGGCGGCCGAGGGCGTGCGGTTCGACCGCTGCTACGTGACCGACTCGATCTGCTCGCCGAGCCGCGCCTGCATCCTGACCGGCAAGTACGGTCACCGGAACGGCGTGACCAACAACTACACCAAGTTCGACGGCGGCCAGGTCACCTTCCCAAAACTGCTGCAGCGGGCCGGCTACCAGACCGCGATGATCGGTAAGTGGCACCTCGGGAGCGACCCCACCGGGTTCGACCACTGGGACATCTTGCCGGGGCAGGGCAAGTACTACCGGCCCGACTTCCGCACCGCCGACGGTCAACGCGCCGTCGACGGCTACGTGACCGACGTCACCACCGACCTGGCCGTGCGGTGGCTCACCGAGCAGCGGGCGACCGACAAGCCGTTCCTGTTGATGATGCACCACAAGGCGCCGCACCGCCCGTGGGACCCCGCGCCCGACAAACTGGCCGCGTACCGGGGACGCGAGTTCCCCCAGCCCGCCACCTTCGACGACGACTACCAGGGCCGGGCCTCGGCCGCGCGGCTCGCCGAGATGCGGATCGAGCAGATGCGGCCCAGCCCCGACCTGAAGATCTGGGACGACGACGACCGGCACCGGCGGTGGCTCTACAAGCACATGTCGGACGCGGCCCGCGCGAAGTGGGAGCAGGAGATCGACCCGCGGTGGGAGCAGTGGGCCGGCGGCAACGACCCTCGCGTGGGCGACCCGCCGCTGCAGAAACGCCGCTGGATGTGGGAGCTGTACCTGCAGGACTACCTGGCGTGCGTCGACTCGGTCGACGAGAGCGTCGGCCGCGTGCTCGCGACTCTGGAAGAGCAGGGCTTGGCCGACAACACGATTGTCGTCTACACCAGCGACCAGGGCTTCTACCTCGGCGAGCACGGCTGGTTCGACAAGCGGCTGATGTACGAGCAGTCGCTGCGGACGCCGCTGCTGATCCGCTGGCCGGCTGCCAGCAGTGTCGAGGCCGGGCGGGTAGAGAAGCAGATTGTGTCGAACGTCGACTTTGCCGCCACGTTCCTCGACGTGGCCGGCGCCGACGTGCCCGATGCAGTGCAGGGCCGCAGCTTCCTGCCGATGCTCAGCGGCCAGACGCCGCCGGACTGGCGGGAGGACTTATACTACCACTACCGCGAGGGGCCCGAGCGGGACCACGCGGTTGCGCGGCACGAGGGCGTGACCAACGGCCGGCTCAAGCTGATCCACTACTACGAGACTAGCGAGTGGGAGTTGTTTGACCTCGAGGCGGATCCCCACGAGGTGCGCAGCGTGTACGACACCCCTGCCTACGCCGAGCGGCAGACGCGGATGCATCACCGGCTCGGCGAGCTCCGCAAGGAGCTCGGCGTGCCGGACCCGACGCCCAACGGCCCGGTGGCCCTAGGCCAGTGAGCGGCGCCGCGACAAGAGCCATGTTCCCGTCGCGGCGAGCAGCAACAACGCAGCCGGCTCGGGTGCGTTGGCGGGAGTCGCCGCCGGCGCGGTGAGGCCGAAATGGTTCGCCCACGAATCGTAGTCGGCAGCGTTGTACTGACCGCGAGGGTTGTCTCGCCAGGTGGCGTAGTCGGCGGCGTCGACGAGGCCGTCCAGGTTGAAGTCGCCCGGCAGGGCCGCCACCGCGGCGACCTGGTAGGGCTGGTAGTCGATTGCCCAGACGAGGCCGTCACCAAGCTCCGGCAGCCCCGTGACCGCGTCGAACACTCCCTCGGTCGGGCCCATGAGGAAGGCGATTTCATCGCCGTAGCTTGGCGCAATGGCATCGGCGAAGTCGAAGCCGAGCGTACCGCCGAGGCTGCTCAGCTGGCTGACCCGCAGCACGCTGTGCAAGTTGGGCGTCAGGCCGTCGACCGCGATCCGCAGCTCGCCGGTCGCCGACTGCTGGAAGCCGCCCCGCACGAAGAGGTCCTCCGGGCCGGCGTCGGGTGCAATCAGCCCCGCGTTGTTGAGCGATGTGATGCTAGGCGTCTGGTCGTTCAGCAGCAGCTCGCCGTGCCCAGTGATGGCGGACCCCGTGTGGTTGTTGAGAAAGTTGGCGGTGAGGTCGCCGGCGACTTGGATGGTCGCGCCACTGGCGTTAATCAGCCACGGCGAGGAAATGTTGTTGCCGCTGCTGGCGGCCTCGATCACGCCGCGGTTGGTGAAGGATTGATTCTGCGAGACGACCAGAAAGTGTCCCTCGCCGGAGCCGGACAGCAGGCCGTTCTGCAGGAGGTAGCTGTTCGTTCCGAGGTTGATGGTGAGGCCGTCGGCCGCGTCGGCGATAATCGCCCCATTGTTGACGATGTCGTATCGGTACGCATTCATACCCCCGCTGCCGGTGATCCGGTGTCCGGCCGCGTTGGTGAGCAGGCCGACCGGGCCGGACCGCGGGCCGGTGAGGACGCGGTTGACCAGCCGCAGCTCGCCCTCGCCGCTCAGCGTGGTTGGTTGCCCGGCTAGGCTGCCGCTGCCCGTCAACTCGATCAGGGCGTTGTTGACGATGTTTCCGCCGAGGTTCCCCTGCTGAATCTGCAGGCGCCCCGCGTTTACGATGTCGCGCAGCGACCCGTTTGGGTCGCCGAGGGCGCCGTCAATGACAATCATGCCGTCGGCGATCTCTTCATCGGGGCTCGCGTCGGTAGTGAGTCGACCCCCACGCAAGGCGTAGGCCGAGACCACAGCGCCTGCTTCGGCGTGCACCCCGGCCGCCGTGGCGCCGAGCAAAACCTCGACCGATGGAAGCACAAGCGTCGAACCGGCGCGCGCGACCAGCAGCCCGTGATTGCGGATCTCTTTCCCGGGCGCGTAGCTTGTTCCGTCGCCCGCGACGCTCTCCACTACCCCGTGGTTGTCAAGGATAATCTGGTAGGAGCCCGACGGGCTGTTCGAGAGCAGCCGAAGGGTGTTGTCGCGGTTCGTGACAACAACATCCGCCGGCGTGCCGCCCTGCTCGGCTTCAAACCGTCCGCTACCCGCCAGCACCACCATGCCGCCCCCAGCGAGCTCGAGGCCCCCGGACACCACCAGCAGTTGAGTTTCCAGCACGCCGGTGTTCTCGATGCGGCCCCGCAGGGCAACCGCGCCCGCTTGCCCGCCGACGTGCCCCTCGATCCGCACCGAGTCGAGGATGGCCGGCTGAGACGAGAAGCCGAACTGCAACTCGGACACGGGGCCGCTTGGCGGCTCGTTTGACTCGTACTGCGCGTCTGTGCGTAGGACGCCGCCGTGGATCGTCGTGCCATAGCCAAGCGACACCTGCCCGCCGCCGGTCGCCTCGATCACGCCAGCGGCGGAGCCCTCGAAATTCTGCAGCTCGGCGCCTTCGAAGCTGTTGCCTTCGATCCGGAGCAAGCCGCCGGCGCCGCTAGCGCTCAGCACGCCCGAGTTCACGACCGGAACGCCGCTCAAGTTGTTGAAGGCGATCCGCAGCAACCCGCCGGGCGTGGCGGCGTCGGGGCCGTGGCCGGCGTCGACTACGCCGCGGTTGATGAACTGCCCGCCGTAGACGTCAATCGTGCCGCGACCGATTACGGTGTTGTCTTCGTTTGTAATCCGCGTGAAGCCAACCGAGCTGGGGTTGATGCGCAGGAAGTCTTGCCCACCCCCCACTGCCGGGTCGCCGAGCAGCAGCTCCCCGCCGCCGGTCAGCGTGGCGTCGGAAGTCAGTTGGGACGCCTCGCCGTGGATGATCTGCCCGGTGTTCTCGATCTGACCGGCGAACGGCCCGTACAGCTGCAGTCTTCCCTCGACCCGCACGTCCTGGATGGCGTTCGCCCTGATCTCGCCGGCGGGATCGGCGGCGAGCACGCCGCCTACTACAGTGACGCGGAGGTCGACCAGCGAGTTAGGCCCGGCCTCGATGCGGCCGGCGTCGCCGCCAACGTAGTTGAGCAGTTGGCTCATCCCCCCGCCCTCGTCAACCAGCAGCGTCGCCCCGTTCTCGGCCCGCATCAGTCCGGTACTTGTCATCAGCAGCGACGACGGCGCCGAAGCGCCGATCGCCGTCTGCAGCTTCAGCTGATAGTTGGGATCGTTGGCGACGATCGTTCCTTCGTTTAGCAGGTTGCGTTTGGTGTCGATGCTGCCGCTCCCCTCGATCACGCCGAGGTTGTACAGCAGGGGACTCCGCCCGCCCAAGGCGGAGCCGAGCGAGGGGAGGGCGCCAGAGTTCAACTGGACCAGGGTCAGCCGGCCGGTCTCGCCGATCACGATTGGCCCCATCGGGCCCACCCGTCTTGCGTCCTCGAGCCGGAGCGCGCCGTCGAGAGCGAAGAGTCCGTTGTGATACAGGTTGGCGCCGCCCGCAAGCGTCAGCGCGTCGCCGGCGTCGATCGTTAGGTCGGCCACCGTCACGGTCGCGGACTGGTTGAGCGCTACGGAGGAGTCGACCGCCGGGCTGCGGTCGATCTGCGTCACGTCGGTCATCGCCTCGGGCACGGCGCCAAGCGACCAGTTGGCGGGCTCCAGCCAGTCGTTCGACACGCCGCCGATCCAGAAGTTCTCGCTCCCGAAAGCGGCGCCGGCGGCCGTGGCGGCAAGCACGCAGGCTGCGCGGCAAAACGCGGTGACCGAACGCATGACGAGACTCCCAGCCGATGGACAAGAGCGGGTCGCCCGGTTCGGCGGGGAGCCTCGCGTGAGGGCCCATTATAGTCCGCCGGCAGCCCTACCCGCCAGGAATTCGCGGGCTAGAAGCAGGCGCCGCCGAGGAAGAATGGCAGCGAGCCGGTCGCAATTAAGCCGCCACGGTCGCCGCTCGGACTGCTAGCGGACTTCGACCCATTTCATGATCCGCATCTCAGTCGACTTTCCGGCGGCGTAGGCGGCGGTGACCTCGTCGGGCAAGAGCGCCCGGTTGTAGAGCCGCGCGTCCCACATTGGCCCCTGGAAGTACGCGTCGGTCGCCCAGTTGCTGCGGGCGATGAAGTTGCTGATGCGGACGACGTCGGGCGGCGTGCCGATGGTTTGGGCGTAGGCGAACTCTCCATTCACGTACAAGGTCGCCCAGCCGGTGGAGTCAACCGTAACGGCGTAGTGTCGCCAGGTGTTGTTGACAATGGCTGACGATGACACCAGGAACTGGTCGCCTAGGCTTCCTCCGCGAATGCCAGCCCGCACATGATCGGACGTGCCTTCTCGATTGAGGGTCAAGTTCTGGGCGTCGGTCCCATTGCCGATGTCGAAGAACCTGGCCCAGCTGGCGGTTGCGGTTGGCTTGGCCCACACCGTGAAGCTGTAGCCTTCGCTGAGATTAGCGGCCACGGTCGGCAGCACAACGTGCCCGTCCGCGCCATCGAACGAAGCGGCCTTCAATTTCGAGAGGGGACCTGTCTGACCGAGCACCACGCCACCGGAGTACTCCGCGTGGAGCCCGTAGCCCGACGAGTCGACCGCGGTGTAGCCGCTGGTCTCGTCGAGCTTCCAGCGTCCGATCAGCCCGTAGATCTCGGCGATCTCCGGTTCGGTGAGCCCCCGATTGTAGACGCGGAAGTCGTCCAGTACGCACGGGTCGCCATTCTTGAAAGGGTTGGACCCCAGGTATAGCGCGCCTGTGTTCCCGTACGAGTCGCCGTCGACCGTGCGGGTGCTGTCGAGTTGCCCGTCGATATACAGTCGGTAGACTCGGCCGGATTTGGTCAGCGTGAGGTGCGACCACTGGTCGGTGGGCAGCGGTTCTGCGGATATTGAACCGGCGTTCCAGTTCCCGTTGGCGCTGATCGCGTACTCGACTCGGTTGTCGCCGAAGTTGAGTGACAGGTTGGGGGTTCGCTCCTGTGAGGTGTCGCCCTTGTGCACCAACGGCCGGTCGTATGAGTCGGGCGCAGACGGCTTCACCCACAGCGCTACGCTCAGATCGCCGCCATCAACTCCCAGATCGTCGAGCGACGGCGATGACGGCGCGGTGACATGCTGCAGCGTGTCGGTAATCTGGGCTCCATAGAGTCGCGGGGCGGCGTGACCGAGCGTGGGGCCGTCGACGTAGGCTCCGTCGTTCCCCAGCGGGGTCGCGTCATTGGCGGTCGCCCCGGTTAGCTCGTCAAGCTTCCAGTGGACGATCAGCCCGTACAGCTCGGCGACCTGCTTCTGAGAGAGCCAGTGGCTGTAGATGCGGAAATCATCCAGGGCGCCGGTGAAGTACTGATTTGAACCGGTGCGGCAGCCGAACGTCATCAGGGCGGCCGGCTGCTTGGTAAGGTCGGCCGCGTAGACGCCGGAACGGTCGAGCTGGCCGTCGACGTAGACCTCGTACTCGTCGTCCGACGAGCGGTAGTTGACGACGATGTGGCGCCAGCGGCCGATGAAATCAAAGGCCTTGGTGGGCGTCATGTCGTCGGGCGCGCCGGACCAGCAGAGGTCGAAGTAGATCCTGCCGTCCGGGTTCTGGAAGCACTCGTACGCGTTGCCGTTGCCGAACGGCCGCTGCCGCACCGCGGGGGGGGCGTCGCAGCGGACCCAAAACGCGACGCTGCCTTCTTCCGGCGGGTCGAAGTCGGCGGCGGTGAGCGCGTCGCTGGCGCCGTCGAAGTACAGGGCGCCGCCCCGCACGCCCTCGATCCACTGGGGAGCGCCGGCGTTGAAGTCGGCGTGGTTGGCGTTCGGGGAACTATCGGCGGCTGTTGTGCCCGAGGCGTCGTCGAAATCCCAATGGCCAACCAGGCCGTACAGTTCTACCACCTCGGCCTGGCTCATTGCGTAGTTGTAGACCCTCAGGTCGTCGAGCGAGCCGGTCAGGTGACTGCTGTAGTAGGGGGTCGCCTCGTCGCCGGCAGTGGTCTGCGAGCCGACCGTGAACGACGGGTTGCCGGACGAGGTGGCCGAGCCCACCAGCACACCGTCTAGGTAGAGCCGGACCTGTTTGGTGGCGCCGTCGAAGGTCGCCGCGTAGTGCCGCCAGCCGGTCCCGACCGTCGAGCCGCCGGACGCCCCAAACTCCTCGAGGACGCCGCCGTTCCAGAACGCCAGCGACGGAGCGCCCTTGGCGGCCGAATGGGACAGCAGCCCGACCGCGTCGCCTACCGTTAGGATGGTGGCGCCGTGGGTGTCGTAGCCGGTGGTGTTCGCCCAGCCCGCGACGGTGAAGCTGCCCGGCTCGCCCAGCTCGGTGGCGACCTGAACCTTGCCGCCGCTGCCGACTGTGAGCGCGTTGTCACGCTTGCCGTCGGTCCACGCGGTTGTGCCGCTGACGGCGCCGTCGTGGTTGTAGCTAGAGGAGTCGTTGGCGGTGGCGCCGGAGGTCTCGTCGAGCTTCCAGTGCAGGAGCAGCGGCGAGGCCTCCGTGTAAGTCACGTGCAGCTTCGGGGCGTACGCGGAGTTCCCGGACCGTTTCCAGAGACCCGTCCCGCCGGAGACTGGCTTGAGTATCATCACCATCGCGTTTCCGGGCGACCATCCTGTGCGGCTGACAACTTCTTGGATGATGTGGGCAATGTCCGGCGAAGGCATCGACTGCCCCTCAGAGAACGCCATCGAAGGCGCCGTGGCCGCGAGATTGGCGGTCGTTCGCGGGCGGGTGCTGAGATTGTTTGCGGTAGTACTAAAGGTGGGCGGGTTGTCGGCGGCTTGGGCGTAGAGTTCGACCGAGAAGGCGGCGGTTTCCGAGCCGTAGTGGAACATCTCGAAGGTCGCGCTGTTGATCGTCGCGCCTGCCGGGATCGTGACATTCTGGAAGCGGGCGCCGACGTAGTTGTCGAGCCAGCTGTAGCCGTCGCCGACCCACATCTCGCCGGTCGACGGGTCCTGGTCGGCGTCGTCGGAATTCTGCGAGACCGTGAACGTGACGCTCGTTTGAGCGTGGGCAGCTGCTGGGGCCAACGCGGCCACCGCAAGGCACGCCAGGCCGATCGCGCAGCCGGCCGCGCGGCGCAGGCCGAAGTCGGTGCGAGCGGGGGGATGGGCGGGAATCGTGGGCATACGCAAACGTACGCCACCGGTCCGCCCGGTCACTCCACTCAGCGTCTGTCGCTCGCGTCGGCCGGGGCGCGTCTTGCCAGACGCGCGGCCTTTGCCGGTTGTAACGCCCGGGCCAACCGCACACGCTCGCCGGCCACAAAAAAAGCCCCGCGATCGCTCGATCGCGGGGCTTCGGAGTCTTGTGGTTGTCGACCGCTGGGCTAATCGAGGAAGCCAACCAGCTCGGCGCTGCGGCTGGGCTGCTGCAGCTTGCGGACGGCCTTGGCCTCGATCTGGCGGATACGCTCGCGGGTTACCTTGAAGATGTGCCCGACCTCTTCCAGCGTGTAGCTGTAGCCGTCGCCCAATCCGTAGCGGAGCTTGATGATCTCCCGCTCGCGGTAGGAGAGGGTCTTGAGGACCGAGGTGATCCGGCCGCGGAGCATCTCTTGGGCCGCGCCGACCGACGGGCTCTCGGCGCCGGAGTCGGGCAGCAGGTCGCCGAAATGGCTGTCCTCGCTGTTGCCGACCGGGCGGTCGAGGCTGATCGGGTAGCGGCTCATGGCGAGCACGCGGCGGGCCTCGTCGATGGTGCACTCGGCGGCGCGGGCCGTTTCTTCAATGGTCGGCTCGCGTCCCAGCTTCTGCAGCAGGGCGCGGCTGACGTTCCGCACGCGGCTCATGGTCTCGACCATGTGGACCGGGATGCGGATGGTGCGGCTCTGGTCGGCCACGGCGCGGGTGATGGCCTGACGGATCCACCACGTGGCGTAGGTGCAGAACTTGAAGCCGCGGCGGTACTCGAACTTGTCGACCGCCCGCATCAGGCCGGCGTTGCCCTCCTGGATCAGGTCCAGGAACGACAGGCCGCGGTTGCGGTACTTCTTAGCGATCGACACCACCAGGCGGAGGTTGCCCTCCGACAGGCCGCGCTTGGCCCGCTGGTACTCGGTGTAGATCTCCTTGAGGTCGGCCACCCGGTTGCGGAGGCTGGTGGGGGTTTCTTGCAGGGCGCGGAGGATGTTGCGGGTCTCGATGATGACCGGCTTCCGCTCCTCCATCGGGCGGCGGTCCTTCTTCATCTGGGCCAGCTGTTCGCACAGCTCGTCGACGCGGCGGCTGAACTGCTCCAGCTGCTCGATCATCGGCTCGATCCGCTGGGTCCGCAGGCCGAGCTCCTCGACCAGCAGCACGGCGCGGCAGCGACGCTGGCCGAGGCGGCGCCAGGCGGCGCGGCGCTCCGGCATCTTGTGCAACTTGCTGGTCGCGATGCGGTAGTCTTCGGCGTTCCGCTCCAGCAAGATCTCGAGCGTCCGCAGGTTGTGCGGCATGCGGCCCAGGATCTGCTCCTTCTCCAGCCGGTCGGTCACGCTGACCTGCACGGTACGGTCGAAGGGGAGCTCGCCGCGGTGCACGCGGCCGAGGATCTTCACCGCGTTCTGAATCACGTGGTCGCAGGCCAGCAGCTTGCGGCGGAACGCGGTGCGGGTAGTCTCGATCCGGCGGGCGAGCGAGATCTCCTCCTTGCGGGTGAGCAGCGGGATCTCGCCCATCTGCGTCAGGTACATCCGCACGGGGTCGTCGGACCAGGACTCGTTGTCGTCGGCCTCGAGCAGGCCTTCTTCCTCGTCCGAATCGTCGTCGGTCGTGTTGTTCGTCGTGACCGAGTTCGAGATGCCGCTGCTGTCGTCGTCGTCGTCCGAGCTCGCCAGCGACGAACCGAGTCCCGCGGCAACCTCCGTTGCTACGGCGCCGTCCTCGTCAAGATCGTTGTCCAAAAGGGATTCGTACAACTTTATTTACTCCTACCAAACGAAGGTTTTGAGTTGCTCTGGCGGCTAGCCGAGATTGTGCTGTCGGGAAAGTTGGCCCTGCCGGTCGGTGATTCACGGGCAGTCCCCGTGAGTCGCCGCTGGCGGTTGTCTTTCGTCTCCGAGACAGGCGTGCGAGTGGCGCCCTGGTAGGGAGGGCCGCCAAGCGGTCGCGTTCGCCTTTGATAGTGGAGACAGCCTTGCTGCTCGTGCAATGAAAGACCCGTTGCAAGCCTCGCTCGTTCGCCACGGCCGCGTGCTGCGGTCCGTGTCGGTGCGATTCGTCGTGCCGGCGCGGCGCCGGCTCGATTCTGGGAGGTCGCCGCCGGCGCCGGGCAATCTGCCCAGGCCCGCACGCCGCCCACTTGCGTTTCAACCCCTTAGGAACCAACCCCTTGTTCTGTAAGTCGCCTAGAGACAAATAATTCTAACACCCTGTCACCGCCAGCCGGGTGGGGGAACTTATTTGGGAGGAGTTTACGTTCGCGCAAAGTCCAACGCCTCGGCAAACGCGCCCGGCAAGAAACCACGTCGGTTGGCTTGCTGGCTTCGCGATCTCGCCCGTTGGCTTGTCTTGCGGAACGCCACCCAAATCAGAAGTTGCCCAACACACCTGACCAATAACGCCTGCCTAGCAGGTACGCCCTGCAGGTCGCTGCCCGTCGACACGCGGTCCGGAGACCGGCGTCCCGATGGCGGTCACGCCCTAATCTGCCCAGCGGTCCGGTTGCCGACCCAGCGTCTGCTGAACTGAACCAGCGTCTGCTGAAACGGCGTGTCGCCGCGGCGTGCATCTGGCTCGCCCGGCTGCACGCGACAACCGAATTGCTCGCGTCCATCCTTGTATTGATTGGCGTCCCACTAGCTCCACCAGGGAAGCGAGCGAACGCCTTAAATCTCAACCTAGCAGCACCCGGCGGCAATCTGCCGCCGAACAATGCCCCTGCTAAGGCCGACTCTCCGAACGCAAGCAGCCACCGATCATCACCGCATCCATTTGCCAAGAGCTCGGTTGTCGAGTCACGGGCTCCAAGCGGGGGGAGGCCGGGCTGCGACATACCGCCTTTAAAGCGATGTCAATGGTCTGCACTAAATTTTAAGCACCCAGGCCGGCCGGTCCATAGCCAAAAACCGAAAAATCCTTACGATAGATCGATTCGGTCGGCTCCCCGAAGCTTGGCGGTGGTCTCTTCCTAACCACCTTTCAGCATCCGGACCTACGTTTGCAAACAGCACGGCCCCCTGATCGGACTGATTGCGTCGGCGTGGCGAGCGGGAATAATCTGCCTCCCCGAGGCTGCAATCCCGGGAGAGGACCCGCGTCGATGCAGCCGGCCTCCAAAACGCCGACCCTCAAAACGCCGACCCAAAAAACACAGCGGCCGAACGGAAAAGACTCCGCAGGGTCCCGAGCCTGGCGCCGGCCCGGCAAGCGAGCCAAGACTCACTGACCCTCGTCCCCAACTACGCGGCCGCACCGCAAACCGTTCTAACGATCGATTAACTATGCACCTGCTCCCCTGTGCTTGCGGAAAGAGCATCCCGGTTGAGGTCTCCCAGGCGGGGGACCGCGTCACCTGCGAGTGCGGCGCCCAGGTCGAGGTCCCGCCGCTGAGGCAACTCCGCGAGCTGCCGGTGCAAGAAGACGCCGCCGCCCCCGTCACGCGGCCCAAGAGCGACTGGGCCGTGCACCAGGGGGTGCTGACTGCCGGCATGCTGATCGCCCTCACTCTGGCCGGCATCGGCCTCTGGCGGTGGGCCCACGAGCCCCCGATGCCCAAGGGCTTCGACGCCGAGGCGACCGGCCAGCGGGTCGACAACTTCGTCGACCAGATGACCCCCGGGCAGGCCTACGGCCAGTGGGTCACCTCTTACTCGCAGAGCCGCGGGCTCGAGGTCATGCAGAGCGACCAGGAAGAGGCCCTCATCGCCTACATCGGGCACCTCCGCCAGCTCCGCTGGGCCCTGCTGACCGGCGCCGCGGTGGTCGCCGTGCTGAGCGTGCTGCTCTACCTGCAACTCAAACCGCGCAAGCAACGGTCGTAGGATGCGGCTGCGTCGCCACTCGACTAGCTCGCCAGCAGCGCCAGCCGCTCGGCCGGCGAGAGCTCCGAGACGCCCCCCAGTGGCCCCACCCGGCACGCCCGCACAATGCTTAGGTCGTCGCGGTTGACGACCAACAGGTACCGAGTGAGCGCCTGCGAGCCTTGCAACAGGTAGACCGAGTCGGTCTCGGCCAATCGCCACCGCCGTAGCGCGGCGAGCGTCGGGTGGGCCGCCTTGATCGCCTCGAGCGACGGCTCGCCGGCGCGGACCCGCCGCATCCGCCGGCAGCCCTCGCAACGGCCCCCCTGCTGCGAGGCGTGGCTCACCTGCTGCCCGCAGCGTTTGCAGGCGACAAACTCGGAGGCCAGCGACAGCTCGCCCGACACGGGGCAGGGCTTGGTCAGCCCGGGGTCGACCCGCTTGCCGGTCGCGGCGCAGGTCACCAGGTCGCGGTCCAGCAGCTCGCGATCGCTCACCTCGCAGCGGCCGATCTCTTCGGCGGCGACAATGCCGAGCCCCTCCACCAACGCCAGCGAACGGGTCTGCCGCCCGGTGTGCGGGCATGTGACCAGCGGCGCCTCGAGGGTGCTGGCCCAGCCCTCGAATGGAGCCTTGAGCGTGGATTCGCCGATGGTGAACTGGATGTGCCCACTGACCCGCTTGGCCCACACCACGCCGGTCGGCAGCGGGGCGCCGGTTCCGCGGGGCGCCAGGCAGTGGGGCGGGGCCGGCAGGTGGAATTCGAGGTCCTTGGTGTGCGTCAGCCCGAGCTGGTCCGCCAGCGCCTGTGGCACGGCGTCCCCGTGCGAGTCGTACAGCGTGTGGACAAATGCCGGGTCGTCCCCGCCGGCGACCGAGGTCACCCGCACGAACGGCACGTCCTCGAAGTGGCAGCCGGCGATGTGCGACCGGCCGTTGGCCACTTGGTACGCTCCCAGCAGGGCGCCCGCCAAGTCGTGCACGCGTTCGGGCTGTCCCTCGGGCGCGAGGTTGGGGGGCGTTTCGAGGTCGGCGAGCCGCGCGATCAGCTGTCCGGCCAGCTCGGCCGCGCTGTCAAACCGCTCGCCGCTGGCGGGCACGTCCGCGTCGCGTTTGCGGCGGTGCAGCAACGACGAGCCGAGGCCGCTGCGGGCGGGCTTCTCGGCCGGCTCTGAGCCCTCGGCGAGTGGACGCAGCGTGAAGGCCTGGCCGTCGAACTCCATCGCCAGGTGGAGCCGGCCGGCCGACCAGTTGGCGAACGAACCCCACGGCTCCTGCCAGCCGCAGGGCTTGGTGGCTCCGATGGTTTCGGTGGGCGAGGGGGTCACGCTGATGGGGGCCCTTTGTGGGGCCGCTGATGGGTCGTGTTGGCTGACCGGCAGCGGCAGCGCCGCCGCTACTGCTTGTGCAGCACGTAAACCACGTCTTCGGTGCTACGGTTTATCTCAACTGGCGAATCGACATCATACGCAAAGTCGTAGGTCGCGACGCACTCCAAGCCGGGGACGCTGGCAATAAGATCGTCCATCTGCTCGGCCGTGTAGGTCCTGAAATCGAACTGATTCTTCAGACGGAACACCTTGCTCGGGGTATAAACGTCAAAGGTCATGCCGACCGTCTCTTTGCGGGCGCGTCGGTCCACTTTGATCGACCACATGCGCGATAACACGCTGAGGTTTCCCCGCCGCGCGGCCCAGCTCTCCTCGCCGCTCATCGGCTGCCCCCGCGCGGGGGTGAGGTGCAGCCCCAGCACGTACAACCCTCCTTTCTTCAGCGACCGCGCAACACAACTCAGGTGGTCGTGCGCCTGCTGCTCGGTCGCCAGGTGGCGGAAGCTGTTGATCGTGTTGAACGAGGCGTCCACCTTCTGCTTGACGCGGTAGTCGCACATGTCGCCCACGACGGCGGTCTCTGGCAGGTTGAACTTGGCGAGCCGGTCGTTGCAGTACGCCACGGCCGCGGCGTTGAGGTCGTTGCCGCCAACCTGGTAGCCCGCTTGCGAGAACCGGTACAGCAGCCGCCCGGTGCCGCAGGCCGGCTCGAACAGCCGCTCGACCATCAGGTCGGTGTGCCGCTCGAACACATCCTCGAGGAAGTCCATCTCGGCCTTCCAGTCCGAGCCGAAGACTAGGTCGTAGTACTTCGGGTAGTCGTACAGGTTGCCTTGGATCGTCTCGATCATTGAACTCGCTAGGAAATATTGGTCGTTGGAAATCGGCTACTAGCAGGGGCAGCCTACCCCTCGCAGGGTGGGCTAGCCATTGACTCGCGTGGTAGAACCAGGGTGGATCATTCTAGCCCAATTCCCCTACCGCGACCGAGGCGCCCCCGTGACCCAGCCCACCACCGGAGATTTCCAGCAGCAGGTTAGGCTAATGCAGAGCATCTTTGCCGCGATGGTGCTCGGCCCGCTGGTCTTCGCCTTGGTCGTGCTGCTGGTGCTGCCGGGCGAAGGGGCAGGCGACGGGCCGCTCACCAAGATCGGGCTGATCGGCGGCTTTGGCGCGCTCTGCCTGAGCGGGCCGGTGGGCCGCGTGCTGCGGTCCCGCGGCGCGACGGCCGGCAGCCCGCTCGGCAGCTTCCTCACGGCGCTGATCGTGTCCGGAGCGATCCTCGAGGGGGGCGTGTTCCTGAACCTCCTTGCCCACATGCAGGAACGCTCGCTGTGGTCGCTCGCGATGGCCGCGTTGCTGTGGACCGCCCTGCTGTTCAAGTTCCCCGCCGAGACCCGCGTCCGGTCTTGGCTCGAGAAGCAAGAACTCGCAATCCGTGAAGCAGCGGCGTTTCGAAAGTAGGAGCGATCCTGTGGTGCGGGAGGATCCTCGAGTTCCTGCCCCCGAGCCGACGACGCAATCGAAAACGTGTGCTCGCAATGAAAAAGTCCGACTTACTCCTGAAAGGCGCTGTTGGCGCTGGCGTACTGGCGGTCGTCGCCTTGGTCATTGCGAGGGCGTTCTTTGTAGACCTTTATCGGATCCCCCAGGACGGAATGTACCCCGCTCTGCCGGCGGGCAGTCGGATTCTCGTTGCGCGTCGTCCCTACGGTGACGTGTCTGACGTAGAGCGAGGCGACGTGGTCGTGTTCCGACGCGATGAGGGCGGCCAGCCTTACAACTACATCTGGCGCGTCGTCGCGTTGCCGGGCGATCAGGTGGTCGCAAGCGATCGGGCGCTCAGCGTCAACGGTGTAGCCGTTTCGCGTCAAGAGATCCGCGAAGTCAACGGCGCCACGGTATTTCAAGAGACTGTCGGTGACGCACGCTACGAGGTTGCGTTCAGCGCCGTGCCTCAGGCAACGCCGCCGAGCATCTCGGTGGTGGTTCCTGCCGACCACGTTTTTGTGATGGGGGACAATCGGTACGGCGCGCGAGACAGCCGCTACTTCGGGCCGATCCCGTTTGGGTCGATTTCCGGTAAGAAGATCTGGCCGTAGGGCTAGAGCGCAGCCTGACAGCCCCTTAGACGCGGTCCAGCATCGAGCCGAACACGGCCGCCACTGCGCCGATGCCGGCGCCGATGAGTGCCCCCACCGCCGCGGCTTGATCGGGCCGGGGGCCGGGCTGGTCGCTGTTACGCCAGCGGATTGCGAACGCGACGATCGACCCACACACGCTGTAGCCGATGATCGTGCCCAACATCTTTATCAGCACTGGGTCCATCGCTCACGCTCCCGTCTACCGCTGACGACTAGTAAGTGCCCTACGGGTAGGTGCCCCAAGGGCGATTTGCTTCAGCCTGCGGGCACGAGCCTCAGCAGCCCCGCGGCGTACTTGCGGATCTGCTTGGGGGTCGGACCGTCGGCCAGGTTGGAAAGCATGTCGGCGATCTTCACTTCCCTGGCGATCGGGTTGCCGAGGATCGCCGACAAGTACGCCTCGTAGGCCACGCCGGGCGACTTGGTCAGCAATTCGACCGCGTCGACAACCTCCGCGGGAACGCCCGCGGCGAGCAGCGATTCGCGGGTCTCGTCGGTGTCCTCGAGCACGTCGTGCAGCCAGGCGGTCGCGATCAGGTTGGGGGAGTCGCCGACCCGTGCAACCACCGCCCGGGGGTGCTCGACGTACGGCGTGACGCCGTCGCGCCGGAACTGCCCGGCGTGCGAACGGACCGCGATCTGCTCGGCGAGGTCGACTAGCGAGGTCATGCTTGGCGTTGAGGGTCGGCGGGGAGGGTCGGCGGGGAGGTTGGGTGGGGAGGTTGGGTGGCTAGTTCGATTCCGCGCCGCCCTTGTCGAGCGGCCGGAGCGTGATGCTTGCGAACACCGCCCGAGTGCCGTGGTCCTGCAGCTCGATGCGGCCCCGGTCGCTCTGAAACACATCCTTCACGGGGCCGAACTTGCTGGCGCCGATCCGCTCGCGCCACTCGCTGCTGCCGCGATCGGCGTCGACCGTCTTCTGGCCGTTGAGCCAGTGCTCGGAGTGGTCGCCGCGGACAATGATCCGCGACTCGTTGTACTCGCCCGGCGGGTTGAGCTTCCGCGGCGTGATCGGCGCGTACAGCCCGTAGATGCCGCCGGTCGACTGCTGGGGCGTCTGCTTGAGGGCGACGCCGTCGATCATCTGGTACTCGCAGCCCAGCCAGCCGGGGTGGCCGTAGACTCCCTGCTCGTAGAACCGGACGCGGTACTTCACGCCGCTGTTGCCGCGGGGCGGGATCTTCCAACGGAACGCCAGCTCGAAGTCGCCGTACTCCTCGGCCGTGTAGATCGAGCCGACATGCCCCGGGCAGACCAGCTCGCCGTCCTCGACCCGCCACCCCTTGGCGACCGGCTTGCCGTTCTTGTCGACCCACCCGTCGAGCGAGTGGCCGTCGAAGAGCTGAATCGTTTCGCCGGCGGTGACGGGCGCCACGAGGAGCAGCAGAAGAATCACGTGTTTGACGCCTGGCATGCTTCACGACCCTTGGGATCTGGGGCTCACACAACGCCGTGCCACCCGTGTGACGGACGGCGCCCGGCCCCCGGATATGTTCTGGGGATCAGTGTAGCAGCTCACAAATCGCCACGCCTACTTTGCCGGGGGAAACCGGCAGGCGTAGACTAATGACGGCGCGAAGCTCGCGTCCCTCGTTTTTCAGCAAGAGGCTCGCAATGCTCCTCGCCCACGACCTCGTCCAGACCACTCAAACCGTCACCCAGTCGGGCATCGGCCTCGGCTCGGCCATCGCCGTGGTCTGCTCGTGGGAACGCAACCGCTCGATCTTGTGGGCGATCCTGGCCGGGCTGCTGTCGTGGTTTTACGTGATCTACTTCGCGCTGACGCGCGACGAGAGCGAGACCAAGCGGCTCCGCTGACGCCGGCCGCCCGAGCTGACCTAGAAAACGTTCGACACCAGGTAGTCGGTCGGCCTAGAATCAGCTCACGCATCTCCTCTCGTCGGTTTGCGTCTTGACTACCCGATCCGCCTGCCGGATCGCACGGCGACCGGTTCAACGTCTTCTCTACGATCGCAGTGAGGCGAACTCATGATGACAGCGTTCCCGTCCTGCCGCTCGGCGGCCCCGATGCTCAGGCCGATCCTCGTTGCCGCGGCGGCGTGCCTGCTCGCGTCGACCGAGCGAGCCGCCGCCGACGCCATCCGCACCGTTGCCCTCTCGGATCAGATAGCGCCGGGGTTCGACGAGCCGTTCGATTGGATTATTGATTCGGGCATCGCGATCAATGATCGCGGTTCGGTTGTGTTCCGCGGGGCCGTTGGTGAACCGCGGGCGTATGGGATCTGGAGAGAAGTCGACGGCAACCTTTCGCTCGTCGCCAGTGAGGGCGATCCGGCGCCCGGAACGCCCGATGTGTTCGGAACGTTTGACTCTTCGGACTTCGTGTTCGATCGGCCGATCATCAACAACCAGGACGTGGTCCTCTTCGCCGGCACCAGCCGCGACGACACGAGCTCGCGGTTTGGCCTGTGGGCTCAGCCCAAGGTTGGTGAGGCGACGCTCGTCGCGATTGAGGATCGTGACCTGGCCCCGCCGGACTATCAGCTGGTCAGCCACTTCCGGTACACAGCGAACGATCGCGGCGAGGTGGCCATGCACGCCGCGCAGGACGCCGGCCCCGACTCGGCGTTGCTGCAGGGGATCGCCATCGACGGGCTGTCGCTGCTGGTGCAAGAGTCCGAGGTGCTGGGGGCGAGCGGCTACCATGTCGATGACATTCCGAGGTCGCAGGTATGGATCAATGATAACGGCTACGGGATTGTCAGCGCTGCGTTGGAGGACGACGGGGCCAATCCTCACGTGGGGCTGTTGCTGACCCACCCGGGCGAGCCCGCCCAGCCGCTGGCGGTGCAGGAAGTCGCTGGCGAGATCGGCGGGGCCCAAACGTCCTACTCCTATATCGCAGGCGGGGTGAACAATCGGAACACAGTCGTGTATACGGACCAGCGTTTCTCGCGAGACGATCCGTCGCTGTTCCAGCAGAGCCTCTGGGAGTGGAGCCCCAGCTCGGGCGCCGAACTCCTGGCGAGGACCGGCGAAGTCCACGAGGACCTCGGGGTTACGTTTGTCAGGATCAGCCACGCCGTCGTGAACGGAAACGACCAAACCGCGTTCCTGGCCCGCACCATCGACGGCGAGGGCCAGTGGTCCGCGCAGGGGCTCTGGCTCGAGTCGCCCGACGGCGTGCTCACGGCGGTCGTCGAGCAGGGCGCCGACGCGCCGGGCGCCGCGGCGCAGTTCCTGTCGGTCGGCGATGGAATCTCCGTGAATCGTCGGGGGCAGATTGCTTTCTTGGGGCACCTCCAGGGCGACGGCGTGACCAGCGACAACAGCGGGGGGATCTGGGCGACCGACGCCGACGGCCAGCTTCAGTTGGTCGCCCGTCACGGGCAGACCATCGACGTGAGCAGCGACGCCACGACGCCAGACCTCCGAGTCATCGACCGGTTGTACTTCTACACAAACAGCAATGGCAACAGCCCCATGAGCGGGCTCGAAGACGGCCGTGCTAGCCCGTTCAACGAAGCCGGCGAAATCGTGTTCGACGCCCGCTTCACCGACGGAACCACCGGCGTTTTTGTTTCGCGGCTGGTCGCCGTGCCGGAGCCGAGCGTGACGTTGCTCGCCGGGGTGGCCGCGCTCGCGGCGGCCGGTGGCGGTCGCCGGCGGGCGTGAAGCCGAGCTACCGCACCATCACGGCGTCGATTGCGCGGTGCAGCCGGTTCCAGTCCTCGACCACGTGCCGCTTGGCCGACTCGTTGAACCGTGCGACGTTGCCGTCCTCGCGGGAGTAGCGGAACGTGGCCAGGTCCAGCGGCGAGTCGGCCAGCGCCTCGTGCACGCGTGCGGTGTGCTTCTCGTGGTCGTCGACAAACACCACGGCGCGGAACGCCCGCGACTCGACCAGCGTGCCGTTGTCCGGGATCGCCCGGGCCAGCAGGGTCTGCAGCATGTAGCCCTTGTGCTGGCCGGCGGTCATGTAGATGCCGTTGGCGTAGCTGACCGGCGCGAGGCGGCCCTCGATCTGCTGGATGATCTCGGCCGACAGCCCGTGCGCGTCGGGGCGGTTGGCGTCGAACGGCAAGAACAGGCCGCGGGCCTCGTCGATGCGGAGGGCAGAAACGGAAAAGTCGTAGCCGTTGCGGGTGAGTTCCCGCTCGGCGGCGTCGCGGAAGCTATGCCCCCGCGAGGTGAGCACCACGGTCGTGACGCCGAGGTCCTGGATCTGTTCGATCAACGCCGGCAGCTCCGGCTGGGGCGGGTGCATGCCGCTCAGCGCGAACAGTTCGCCCTGCACGCCCAGCAGCCCCGGGAAGTCGCGGGCGACCAGGTCACGCGAGCGGGGGTTGTCCTGCTGCAGCTGGGCCTGCCAATTGAACCACTGGTCGCTGCCGAGGTCCTGGTTCATCGCCAACAGCGTGTTGTCGATGTCCATCACCAGCAGCACCCCAGCGGCGGTGTGCTTGGCGGCGAACTTCTCAACCTGCTTCACCACTCGCTCGAAATCGGCGGTGGTGACTGCCTTGCGGATCCGAGCGCCGGCGGGGCGTTCAGCGGCGCCGGCTTCAGCGGCGGGCTGCTCGCTGCTCGGCGGTTCGGCCGCAGGGGCGAGCGCCGGCTCCTCGGCCGCGGCCCAGGGGGACCACAGCAGAGCAATCGCAAGGACGAGCAGCGTAGGGCGAGGCAGATTCAAGGTGGCAGCCAGATGTCGGGGTCGCTGGGGCGTGGCACTGAGGGAATCGCAAGAAAACATCCTCGCCAATCTACCCATTCTAACAAGCCTGCGGCCGCCTCGCTGCGGGCCTTTCTATCGGCCGCAAGAGACGCCGTAGTGGGCGTGAAATCGCTATTTGCCGTCGGTTTTCGGTCGAAACCGGCCGCCCCGCGCGGTTCAATAGAGCGTGCCTCGCCGCCCCGCCGCTCCCGCCGTAACCCCGATGGCCGCTCGATGCCCGTCGCAAAACCGCCTGCCTTTCGACTGCTCCTCCTGCTGGCCTGCCTTGTGGCCGCGCCGCTGCTGGCGGGCCAGCCGTGCAAAATAACCGTCGTCGACGCCGAGAACGGTTGGCCCGTGCCGCTGGTCGAGTTGACCACTACGAGCCATGTCGAGTTCGTAACCGACAACGCCGGTGTTGTGGCGTTTGACCTGCCAGAGTTCATGGGCCGCGAGACCTGGCTGACGGTCGCGTCGCACGGGTACGAGGTTCCTCAGGACGGCTTTGGCTACCGCGGCGTGCGGGTGACGCCGACCGCCGGCGGCGATCTGACAATCAAGATCGAGCGGAAGCAGATCGCCAAGCGGCTCGGCCGGCTGACCGGGTCGGGGCTGTTCGCCGAGGCCCAGCAATTGGGCGAGCACCGCCCCTGGCGAGAGTCGGGCGTGGTCGGATCGGACACGGCCTACGCCGCCGAGCACCGCGGCCGGCTGCACTGGATCTGGGGCGACACGGGCCTGCCGGGGTACCCGCTCGGCATCTTCCAGACGCCCGGCGCGGTGTCGGAGCTTACCCCGCTGACGAGCTTCGAGCCGCCGATCGCGGTCCGCTACGACTACTTCCGCGACCAGCGGGGCAAGGTCCGCAACCTGGTTCCGATACCCGGCAAAGGTCCGACCTGGACTTCGGCGGTGGTCTCGTTGCCCGACACGCGGGGCGAGCCGCACCTGGTTGGGACCTACGCCAAGATCCCGGAGCACCTGGCCGCCAATGAGATGGGGCTAGTCGAGTGGAACGAAGCGGCCGAGCAGTTCGAGCGTGTGCTGACGTTCTGGAAGAAGTCAGATGAACAGCCCAAGCCCCCGCGGCTGCGGCCCGACGGGCATGTCGCGATCGCCGCGGACGACACGGGGCGCGAGTGGGCCTACTTCGGCGGTCCCCCCAACATCCGCTGCCCGGCGACCTACGAGGCGTGGCGCAACCGCGAGACCTGGGAGCCGGTCGACAACCCATGCGAGTTCCCCGCCGCCGGGGGCGGCCGCGTAGCGGTCGCCTCAGCCGACCTCGCCTGGAGCGACTTCCGCCAGAAGTGGGTAATGATTGTGCAGCAGAAGTTTGGCGACTCGGTCTTCGGCGAAGTGTGGTACCTGGAGGGCGACTCGCCCACGGGGCCGTGGGGGCCGGCGGTGAAGATCGCCAGCCACAACAACTACACCTTCTACAACATCCAGATCGACCGCTGGTTCGCCGACCGCCGTTCGCCCGTGCTGCTGTTCGAGGGGACCTACACGCACACCTTCACCGACAACCCGCATCAGACGCCCCGCTGGGACTACAACCAGGTGCTGTACCGCCTGGACCTAGACGATCCGAGCCTTGCGGCCGCGCGGCGGGACTGACCGGCTGAGTCCTTGTTGCACAGGCCCGCATCGCGGCCGTGCCGCCGAAAACTTCGCCTCGTTTAGCTTTTTGACTAGACTGGGGGAGCCCGCTCGCGGCCCGCTCGTCGGCCTGGCAGGCGGCTTCTCTTGGAGCGGATCAAATCGGAAGAGGTGGTTGGATGTCAGGCGTGGGTCGATTGCGTTGGCTCTTGGGGGTGTGGGCGGTGTTCGCGTTGGCGGCTCCAAAAGTTGTCCACGCCGAAGACGTGCTGCTCTTCCCCTACTTCGACTCCAACGGCGAGAACGGCGTCTACCTCTCGTGGAGCCACGACGGACGCACGTTCCACCAGGCGAACTCCGGCCAACCGATCTTTACGCCGCCCCAGTGGGGCGGCGGCCAGAACCTGACCCGCGACCCGTCAATCGTCTACAACGACGGCCTGTTCCACATGGTCTGGACCTCCAACTGGTCCGGCAATATCTTCGGCTACGCGTCGTCGCCCGACCTGATCAACTGGTCCACACCGCAGCAGGTGCAGCCGTTCCCCAACGGCTCCGAGCAGCCCAACAACACCTGGGCGCCCGAGATCCTGTGGGACCACATCGCGAGCGACTACAAGATCGTCTGGTCATCGACGCTGCCGAGCGAGCTCAACGACAACGACGGCAGCCAGGACCCGCACGGCGGCGACCACCGCATGTACTACACCAGCACGACCGACTTCCAATCGTTCTCTTCGCCGGAGCTGATCTACCCCGACCTCGACTACAGCGTGATCGACGCCCACATCGTGTGGCAGCCGGGCGGCCGCGGCGGGACAGGCCGGTGGGTAATGTCGCTCAAGCGGGAGCAGGGCGCCAGCCAGGGCGGCAAGAACATCCGCCTGGCGTTTAGCGACGCCGCGATCAGCCCGGCCAGCTTCATCAACCCGACCGAGCCGTACGTCGGCTCCGGCACGGCGATCCAGGGCGGCCAAGAGGCCGAGGGCTCGTCGATGGTCTACTGGAACGACGAGTGGCTCCTGTACTGGGACGCGTACACCAGCGGCCACTACTCGCTGGCGTCGTCCACCGACCTGGAAAACTGGACCGACGATTCGAACGAGCTGTCCTTCCCGGTCGACCACCCGCGGCACGGCACCGTGATGATCGCCGACGCCGCGAACGTCGGCTGGCGCCTTGCCGCGCGGGGCGACCTCAACTCGGACGGCGTTGTGGACGTCGGCGACTACCAGATCCTGATCGGCAACCACCTAACCGACCTATCGGCCTACGACCAGCTCGGCCAGGCCATCCGCGGCGACCTCGACGCCGACGGCGACAACGACTTCGACGACTTCCGCCTGTTCAAGACCGACTACGAGCGGACGTACGGCGCCGGCTCGTTCGCCGCAATGCTGGCGGTCCCAGAACCGGCCGCGTCGGCCTGGTTGCTCGCCCTTTTCACCGTCACGACGCTGCGGCGCCGCCGCACCTGAGTTATGGCGGAGACGACAGCCGAACAGATCGCAGCGTGCCTCCTGGAACTCGCCGAGCAGAGGGGCGCCGGCAAGACCTTCTGCCCGTCCGAGGCGGCGCGGCGGCTCTCGCCCGAGGACTGGCGGCCGCTGATGCCGGCGATCCGTTCGGTCGCCACCCGACTGGCCGAGAAGGGCGGCCTGGCAATCACCCAGGCAGGCCGTCCGGCGTCGATCGACGCCAAGGGGCCGATCCGGCTGGGGCTGCCGGATTGCTAGCTGGTCTAGTCTTAGGGGACGCTGGCTGACAAGGCCATCAATAAGCCCCGCCCCTTCCAGAGAGAAGAGGCAGGGCCCACAGTCGGTGCAGGCCCGCACTAGGCGGTAGCGGCCAGTTTATTCAGGTTCTTCGAGAGCTTGGTCAGCTTCTTGTCGGCCGACTCTTCCTCGTCGATATTCTGCTTGAGCAGCTTGAGAGCCTTGGAGTAGCCGAGCACCTCGGCCCACGTGCAGAGCGTGCCGTAAGTGGCGATCTCGTAGTGCTCTGCCTTCTGGGCGCAAGCAATGATCAGAGCGTCCTTCACCTCGGGGTCGGCGTCTTCCTTCAGGCAGTCTTCACCTTCCTTGATGATGCCCTTCATCGCCTCGCAGGCTTTAGCGCGTGCGGACTTGCCGGTTTCTTCGAAGGACTGCTCGACACGCTCCACGTGCTTCTCGGTCTCGGCGAGATGGTTCTCGAAAGCCGCCTTTAGGTCTTTGCTGTGAGACTTTTTGGCCATCTTGGGAAGCACCTTGAGCAGCTGCTTCTCGGCGCTCAGCACATCACGCAGCTCGTCGTAAAAGGCGTCGGCGAGTGTATCTAGGGACATGGTTGCTCCTTGAGGGGGATGAGGGGAGCCCGCTCCAACTTTGCGTCGGGGCGAGCAAGGGGGCGTTGATGTTCAACTCGGCGGCGCTCTGGCCACCGTGCACGGCCCTACCGTAGGCAATTGCCGTGCCGTAGAGATTCAAGAGAGAACCACGCCATTCGGACCGAGGAATGCCTCCCCACGCATCGGTCTCAGCAGGCGGACGCCGCTAGGCGAGCAGCTAAGAGGCCAACATGAGCGTGGCGCGCTCACGACATCGGCGAGAATTCAGCCAGAAGCGTGGCGGTTCTTGGAGAGCTTCTTCTTGATCTCCTTCTTCAGGTCGCCCAGAACCGAGGCCTTGTTGGTGTTCTCCAGCACCTGCATCACGACCTTTTTGGGGCCCTTGTCACCCCAGCTCGATCCCTGCTCGAAGTACACCCGCGCCGCCTGGCCGACGATGTAGCTGCCGTAGCCGGCGGCCGCGGCCTGGGGCGCGGCGACCAGCGGCGCCGCGGCGCCGAGCGAGATCCCCTTCAGCAGCGAGCTGCCGTAGCTGGTCACGGCCTCGCCGAGCATCACCCAGCCGGCCGCCTTGGCGAGCGACAGCGCCAGGTCCCGGGCGCGGCCGACGCTCATCTCCAGCCCGTAGACGTTGGCCAGCGTAACGATCATCGCCGCGTCGACAGCCAAGCCGCCGGCAACGTCCGCCACCGCCACCGGGTTGAGCGCCACGGCGGTCGCCTTGGCGACCGCGAACGTGCGGATCACCTGGGTCGCCTTCTGGTTGCGCATCTGCACGCGGATTGCGGCGATGCGGTCGCTGCGGTCCGCGGCGTACATCGACGCGTTCAGCGCAATCAGCGACGAGCCGTCTGCCTCCAGCACCTCGAGGATCCGCTCGCGGAGCCCGCCGACGTCGACCGGCGGCTTCCGCCACTCGCTCCGCTGCGACCCGTCGGCGCTCTCGATCACATACTGCAGCTCGCGCGGGTCGGCCGACGTCGTGACGATGTTCTCCGGGTCGACCAGCCCGGCCGCCCGCTGCGTGCGGAGCACGTCGAGCAGGTCCTCGAGCTGGCTCGGCGTGTACAGGTCGGTCTTGTTAACCACCAGCAGGATCGGCTTGTGGAAGGTCGCCAGCTCGGCCAGCGCGTTGTGCTCGGTCTCGTTGAGGTCCGAGTCGGTGACGAACAGGATCAGGTCGGCCCGCTCGGCCGCCTCGCGCGCCATCTCGGCCCGCTCGGCGCCGCCGACCTCGTTCAGGCCTGGCGTGTCGACCAGCACGACCTGCGACTGCTCAAAGCCCGGCAGCACGTACCCGGCGCCCTCCCAGTCGAGCCGCCAGACATCCTTGGTCCAGCCGCCGCGGACGTTCACCTGGGCCGACTGCGTGCCGGTCAAGGCGTTGATCAGGGCGCTCTTGCCGGTCGAGATCTCGCCGAACACGACAATCTCGACCCGGCCGCTGCGGAGCTTGCGGGCCATGTCCCGCAGCTCGCGGAGGTCGCCGAGCAGGATGTCGCGTTCGGCCTCGTTGCAGCCCTCGACCTTCTCGATCGCGCGGCGCACGGCGTCGAGCGCCGACCACATCTCGCGGTCGTCGTGCTCGGGCGGCGGCCCAGCCGGGGACTGCCCAGCCGGGGACCCCGCTTCCGGGGGCTGGGCGGCCGCGGCGTCGGGGGTGGTCTCTTCTTGATTCACACGGAGTTCCGTAGGGCGTTGTTGGCAGGCTCTGGGGCAATCATCGTGCCGAGCCGGCGTAATTCTACAGTGTAGCCCCCCCTAGCCGGCGAGCTACGCCTCGCCGGAGGCCGCCTCCCCAAAGGTTCTGTAACTGGCGGTTTTGTCCGCAGGATTTTGTCCGCAGGGTTTTGTCCACCACCCTCCTCGGCGAGCCAGCCCCAACTCCTGCCAGCGTGACCGTTTTCCACTGCAATAGCGGCCTCAAACGCGATTCCCGCCGGTGACCGGCCCACGGGTGTTTTGTCCGAAATATCGCGCGGAGGGGACAAAACCCCTGGCGAACCCACCCCCTGCGTGGCTCCCCTGCAATCTCAGGCGGCAGCCCTACGAGAGGAGCTTATCTACCGAGCGCGCAGCGCCACACGAACCGCCGGCTTCCGCCCGCAGTTGCTTCAGAGCACAGAACGCCCAAGTCGATCTACCACAACCTCTCCATTGGACCGCGCTCAGTGCGTCATTTCTACAAGAAACGGGAGAATGCCCCGATTCGCCCTCAGCGGGTGGTGAAGGCCGACCCGCGGGCGAATCGATCGCCCTACCGAATCACCGTCTTGCTGGACTCGCCCGCTTCTTCGCGGACCAAGCGTGGGACCGCGTAGCCGGGCAGGCGGGCGCGGAGCTTGGTGATGATCTGCTCGCCGAGCTCGCTCGGCGTTTCGAAGTGCGCCGCGCCCGCGACCTTGTCGAGCTGGTGCAGGTAGTACGGCATCACCCGGTGGTCGACCAGCCGCTCGCACAGCTCGGCCTGGGCGGCGGTCGTGTCGTTGACGCCGCGTAGCAGCACCGCCTGGTTCAACAGCGGCACGCCGGCGCCCGCGAGCCGGGCGATCGCCCGGGCGACCTCCCCGTTGACCGCATCGTCGAGTTCGTTGGCGTGGTTGGCGTGCAGCACCATCACCGGCGTGAGCCGCGTGCCAGTCAGCCAGGCGAGCAGCTCGTCGGTCACGCGGCTAGGGATCATCACCGGCAGCCGTGTGTGCACCCGCAGGCGGTTGACGTGGGGGATGTCGGCGATGCGGCGGGCGAGCTCGCCGAGCGTCTCATCGACGAGCGTGAGGGGGTCGCCGCCGCTGAGGATCACCTCGTGGATGGTCGGGTCGGCGGCGATCTGGGCAAGGGCCTCATCCCAAGCGGCCAAGGCCTTGGGCGACTCGCTGTAGGGGTAGTGCCGCCGGAAGCAGTAGCGGCAGTGCACGGCGCACGCGCCGGTGGTCACCAGCAGCACGCGGCCCTGGTACTTCTGCAGCAGTCCCGGCGTGAGGGCGGCCGCGGCGTCGCCGACCGGGTCCTGGTCGAAGCCGGTGGCGGGCGCCAACTCGTCGGCCAGCGGCAGCACCTGCCGCAGCAGCGGGTCGGCCGGGTCGCCGGGCCGCATCCGGCCGACGTAGCCGCGGGGCGCCAGCAGGGGGAACTCGCGGGCGGCCGCGCGGGCCGGTTCGACCCACGAATCGGGCAGTTCCAGCAGCCTAGCCAGCTCGGCTGGGTCACGGACCGCCTGCCGCAGCTCGGCCTTCCAGGGGGGGGAGTCAGCGGGGCGGACAAACCGCGTTGGAGAGGATAAACTGGTCAATTCGCCTGAATTCCGGGGGGGCGGCAGTGCCCGACCGGTTTTATCAGCGGCGGGCGCTAGTTGGAAGGCGCTAGCTGCTGGGCGCAGGGCGCTGGTTTACGCCTGGCGGCATTTTCTGCCGTTTACACGAGAAACAGCGCAAAGCGCCTTCCAACCAGCACCCGCACACCAAAACAAGACGAACAAGCGAGAGGACCTCACACGTGGGAACCATCAACACCAGCGACTTCCGCAAAGGCATGAAGGTGCAGATCGACGGCACCCCCTTCCTTTGCGTCGAGATGAACTTCCGCAAGCCCGGCAAGGGCGCCGCGCTCTACGAGTGCAAGATGAAGAACCTGCTCCGCAACACGGTTGTCGACCGCACCTACCGCGCCGGTCAGACGCTCGAGGAAGCGGACATCATGGAGTTCACCGCCCAGTTCCTGTACAAGCAGCTCGAGAGCTTCGTGTTTATGAACAACCAGGACTACGAGCAGTACGAAATGACCGCCGAGCAGGTGGGCGATCAGTGGAAGTTCCTCAAGGAGAACATGGACTGCCAGATCATGACCTTCGACAACAACCCAATCGGCGTGGCGCTGCCCAACCACGTGGTGCTGCAGGTCACGTTCGCCGAGCCGGCCCCCAAGGGCAATACGGCGACCGGCGTGTCGAAGCCCGTCACGCTCGAGACCGGCGGCGAGATCCTCGCCCCCGCCTTCATCAACGAGGGCGACTGGCTGCGGGTCGACACCCGCACCGGCGAGTACGTCGAACGGACCACCGCTCCGGCGTAATCTTCGCTCCCTCCCCTGTGGGGGACCCGCGTTCCTAGAAAACCTGGGGGTGGGGGCGCGCCGTGCCCCCTCCTCGCCCCCACCCTAACCCTCCCCCAAAGGGGAGGGGATAAACGATCGACGACGCTCTAAACAAGTCTTGTCATGCCCCTCGAAATCGTTCACTACCCGCACCCCACGCTCCGCCACGAGTCGCGCCCACTCAAGCGCGTCGACGCGGAGCTGAAGCAGATGGTGGCCGAGATGTTCGAGCTGATGTACGAGCACGAGGGGGTCGGGCTGGCGGCCAACCAGGTCGACCTGCCGTACCGCCTGTTCGTGATGAACCAGGAGGGCAACCCCGACGCCAAGGAGTTCGAACGGGTCGTCATCAACCCGGTGATCTCTAAGGGCAAGGGCTCTGAGGAAGGTCAGGAAGGCTGCCTGAGCGTGCCGGGCGTGCACGCCCAGGTGCCGCGCAAGACCTCGATCTTCCTGCAGGCGTACGACCTGTCAGGCAACGAGATCAAGGAGGAACTCCGCGGCTTCCCCGCGAGGATCGTCCAGCACGAGACCGACCACCTCGACGGCGTCATGTTCTTCGACCGCATCAGCCCGCCCGCCCGGGCGGACATCGCCGGCCAGATCGAGGAATTCGAGATCGACTTCCAGAGCCGTCTGAACACCGGCGAGGCGCCCACCGCCGAAACAGTCGCCGCCCGCCTGGCGGAGCTCGAGAAACTGCGGACTTAGTGGTTCCCCCTCCCCGGCAGGGGGAGGGGTTAGGGGAGGGGGCGCCCCTGAGACACGGCCGTCCCCGATTCTCGCGGCGCGTCTATGGTCCGTCGAAAAACGGGGACAGGCACGGCGCGTTCTGATGAGAGCTGGGACGCCGAATGTCCCTCGGGCTTCGAGCCAGTCCCCCTTTTTCGACTCGCGGCAAAACGCGGCAACGCCAGAGGGCACAACACCATGCGTCTGATCATCCTCGGAACCGGACCTTTCGCAGTGCCGATGATGCAGGCGCTGATCGCCAGCGATCACGAGATCGTGCAGGTAATCTGCAAGCCGCCCCGCGGCCGCCGCAAGGCGCCGCCGGCGCCCGTCGCGCTGGCCGCCGAGCAGGCCGGCCTGCCGCTGTGGACGCCCGAGTCCGCCAACGAACCAGAGTCGCAGGCCCGTCTCGCAGAGCTCGCCGCCGACCTCTTGGTGGTGTGCGACTACGGCGAGATCCTCAAGCGCGAGACCCTCGCCACGACCCGCCTGGGGGGCGTCAACCTGCACGGTTCGCTGCTCCCCAAGTACCGCGGCGCCGCCCCCGTGCAGTGGGCTGTCCTGAACGGCGACGCCGAGTCCGGCGTGACCGTCATCCACATGACGCCGACGCTCGACGCCGGCCCAATCCTCGGCCAGGCCGCCACGCCGATCGAACCCGACGAGACGTCCGGCGAGCTCGAGTCCCGGCTGGCCGAGCTCGGCGCGCCGCTGACGCTCGAGGTGGTCGACAAGCTGGCCGCCGGCACGGCCGGGCCGCTGCCGCAGGACGACTCGCTCCGCTGCCGCGCGCCGCGGCTCAGCAAGGAGCTGGGCCAGATCGACTGGTCCAAGCCGGCCCAGGAGATCAAGAACCTGGTCCGCGGCGCCCACCCCTGGCCCCGGGCGTACACGTTCTGGGGCTCCGGCCGGGGCGAGCCGCTGCGGCTGGTGATCGACCGGGTCGAGGTCTTGCCCGAGGCGGGCCCGGCGCCGGCCGGCGCGGTGGTGAACGCCGACGGCCGGTTGGTGGTCGCCGCCGGCGAGGGCGCCATCGAGATCCTCCAGCTCCAGCCCGCCGGCAAGCGTGCGATGGCGACCGCCGACTGGCTCCGCGGCGCGGCGATCAAGGCGGGGGATGGGCTGGGCGGCGGGCCTAAATCCTAGCCCATTGTTGGATTGCGATGGGCTTGGCGATTACAAGTAGAGCACCCGGACATCGGGACCCGGCACGCCGTGGGGCAGGAACACCTGCGTGGTTTGGTTGCGCCCGTCGACGTTGACTTCGATCTCGGCATTGCCCGCCTCGATAGTGGGGCACGTTCCGCGGACAATGAACTCGCGCGGTCCAAGGTGGGAGAGGCCGTACGAGGAATCGCCGACGATCAGGCGCAGGCTGACTTCAGCCGAATAGCGATTGGTGGACGCCATGCTTAGCGACTCCGAGTTGTTCGAGCGAGTTCAGACGTATGCCTCGCAACGAGAGTTAATAGTATCCGAAGAGAAGAAGCTCGGATACGGAAGCGACGGAACGGTTTGGCAGTCGGGAAACTCGGCTATCAAGGCTGTTCATCGGCGGCCTAATTATGAGGTTGAACGGGATAGCTACCTGCGGTTGGCGGAGGCCAGCGTTCATTCGATCGGAGGCTTCGCGGTCCCCCGGCTCATCGACTTCGACGACGCACTTCAGGTAATTGAGATGGAAATCGTGCAGGCGCCCTACCTGATCGATTTTGGCAAGGTGTACCTCGATCACCCGCCCAGCTACTGGAGCGATCCTCAGATGCGGGAGAACATCTACGCGGAATGGCGTGAGCGTTTCGAGGAGCACTGGGAAGAGGTCGCTGGCGTCATGTTCATGCTGCAGAAATACGGCATTTACTATGTGGACCCGAGGGAGTCGAACATCAACACCCAGGGGCTGGAACCCTAGGCCGTTGAGGGGCCCGGCGCCCGGTGTGCTGTCGGAGCGGTGAGAATCCCCCTCGCTCCGCCCCCCGGATCGCTGGTAGGATAGGGGACCCTCACCGCAGGACTGATGGCATGGATGGACTCGACCGCTGGGACATGGCGCTGCTAGCAGGCGCCGTGATCGCCGCGACCTGGAAGCTGATGGCGCTGATGGCCGTGCGGCGGAACCGCATCGTTGCGCAGGTGCAGCAGCAGATCGACCAGCAGCGCGAGCTGCAGAAGCAGCAGGCGGACGAGGCGGCGCAGAACGAGTCGGCCGCCTGACGCGCCGCCGCCCCGCGCGGCGCGCCGTAACGCCCCTGACCGTTTTGCTCCCCCGACCGGGAAGACGACCCTCACGACCCGACGACGCTTCTGCCTAGCTTCTGCCGACCAAGCCCCAGCCGCCCATGTCTACGCCCCCCAAAAAACTCTACATCGAAACCGTCGGCTGCCAGATGAACCTGCTCGACAGCGAGCTGGTCGTGGCGAGCCTCCGCAAGGAGGGCTACGAGCTGACCGGCACGCCGGCCGACGCCGACACCATCCTGTTCAACACGTGCAGCGTCCGGCAGCACGCCGAGGACAAGATCTACAGCGCGCTGGGCCGGCTGAAGAACGCCAAGCAAGAGAAGCCAGGCCGCGTGATCGGCGTGATGGGCTGCATGGCGCAGAAGGACCAGAAGCTGATCTTCCAGCGGGCGCCGTACGTCGACCTGATTGTCGGCCCCGGCCAGCTGCACCAGGTGCCCGAGCTGATCCGCGGCATCGAGCAGGACGGCCAGCAGCGGATGGAGGTCAGCCTCGGCCGCAAGGACGGCAAGGTCGACACCATCAAGCGGAGCCACGAGAGCTTCGACCCGCTGCGCGACCCGACCATGCGGCCCACGCCGTTCCAGGCGTACGTGCGGATCCAGATCGGCTGCGACAAGTTCTGCACCTACTGCATCGTCCCCAGCGTCCGTGGCCCGGAGCAGAGCCGACCGCCGAGCCAGGTCCTGGCCGAGGCAGGCCAGCTAGCCGACGAGGGCTGCAAGGAGATCACGCTGCTGGGCCAGACGGTCAACTCCTGGCGCCACGAGGAGGACGGCCGCCGCTGGCGGTTCAGCGACCTGCTGACCGAGCTGCACGAGGTCGACGGGCTGGAGCGGATCAAGTTCGTCACCAGCTACCCGCGCGACATGACCGACGACGTGCTCCAGGCGGTCCGCGACCTGCCGAAGCTCTGCAAGTACCTGCACGTGCCGGCGCAGAGCGGATCGGACGAGCAGCTCAAGCTCATGAAGCGCGGCTACACGGTCGCCGAGTACCGCGAGATGCACGACCGCGCCAAGCGGTGGATGCCCGACGTGGCGATCACCAGCGACTTTATCGTCGGCTTCAGCGGCGAGACCGACGCCGACTTCCAGCAGACGATGGACCTGGTCCGCGAGTGCCGGTTCAAGAACAGCTTCATCTTCAAGTACAGCGAACGCCCCGGCACCAAGGGCGCCGACCGCATGCCCGACGACGTGCCGGACGCCGTCAAGCGGGAGCGGAACAACGAGCTGCTGCAGCTGCAGAACGTGATCAGCGAGGAGGACAACCAGCCGTTCCTCGGCAAGGCGGTGCAGGTGCTGGTCGAGGGGCCGAGCCGCAAGGAAGCCATCCGGATCGAACGAAGCGAGCAGGAGGGTGAGGCTTCGCCCGGCCAAGGTCTGCAGCTCACCGGCCGCACCATGTGCGACCGGATCGTGGTGTTTGACGGCAACGCCCGGCAGATCGGCCAGACGCTGCCGGTCGTGATCTACGAGGCCAACGCCCACACGCTGCAGGGCGTCGTGCAGACCGACCACGTGGGGCCGGAGGTGTTTGATCTGGCTGGCTCGGCGGGCTGATCACTCAAACGGCTTGCCATTCACAGTAAACCCGTCGGCACGCAGGCCGTCGATCTCGCCGCGGCGGAGCTGGGGGCGGTCGGACTGCAGCTCGATGTCCTGCAGCAGGATGTTCTGCACCAGGTCGCCCTTGTTGCCCCGCAGGTCGCCGAGCGTGGCGACCGTGCCGCAGACATTCTTGATGACGATGTTGCGCACCACCGACCGCGGCGGGGCCATGCCCTGCGGGTCGAAGAACTGCGTCCACGGCTTCACGTCGAACAGCGCCTGGGCGCCGTCGAGCGTGAGGTCCTCGAAGCTGAGGTTCTCGTACAGCTGCGGCGTGTCGGGCCGCAGCTTGAGCCGGCACACCGGCACCGCCTTGCCGACCCGGCAGTTCCGCACCACGACGTTCCGCACGATGGTCGCCTCGCTGCCGCAGGTCAGCACGCCGTGGCCGCTGACGAAGTCGCAGTCTTCGACCACGATGTTCTCGACCGGCGGGCTCGACGCGTCCGCCAATGCGCGGGGGCCCTTGGTCCCTTTGAGTGCGATGCAGTCGTCGCCCACGGAAATCGTGACCCGGCGGATCGTGACGCCCTGGCAGCTGTCGATGTCGATGCCGTCGGAGCTCGGCGCTCGGTCGATCGAGACCTCGCCCCACGGCTGGTCGTCGCCCGCGATCTTGGGCGGGTCGCCGTGCGGCGCGGTGATCGAGATGTCCTCCAGCAGCACGTTGCGGCAGCGGTAGGTGTGCAGGTTCCAGAAGCCGGAGTCCTTCAGCGCGATGCCCGCTACGGTCACGGAGTCGCAGTTGTCGAAGTACATCAGCCGCGGGCGTTCGACCTCGAGGTTGGTGCACTTGCGGTTCTCGGCGCGGCGTTTCCAGAACGCCCGCCAGTAGGGCTTGCCGTTGCCATTGAGGGTCCCCTCGCCGGTGACCACGGCTCTGGGAAGGCCCTCGGCATTGATCAACGCGGGCCGCCACGGCTGCACCTTGCCCTCGATGCGGGTCTGGCGGGTGGGGAAGTCGGCGATGTCGGTCGAGCCGAGCAGCACCGCGCCCTTTTCCACGCGGAGCGAGACGCCCGGCTTGAGGAACAGGGCGCCGGTCTTGAACACGCCCGCGGGAACGACCAACTCGCCGCCCCCCTGGGCCGAGAGCTGGTCGATGGCGGCTTGGATCTTGGTGGTGTTGAGCGTCTCGCCATCGCCGACGGCGCCGTGGTCGACGATCGAGGCCGCCGGGGCGGGGCAGGGGACGGCCAGCAGGACGCCGACAGCCAGAGCAGACTGGGCAGCCAGAGCAGACAGGGCACGCAGCATAAGAAGAGCCTCTCGAGCAGCAGACAAGGTGCAGGAAATCAGGCCGAAGCTCCGGCCGCCGTCTGCCTAGCTTAGGCGTTATGCACGCCAGATTCGAGTAGAAAGGCCGCCTACCGGTCAGCTTGCGGAAGAGGGGCCGCCGGTTGCGTTAGGCGGCGCGGCTGCTGGCGTTCCACGCCTTGGTGAAGAAGCAGGTGCAGCAGTTGTGGCACCGCACCTTGGCGAGCAGCACCAGGCGGTACACCAGCGAGTCCTGGCTGCGGCTGACGTAGACGTTGGTCGAATGGCAGTGGGGGCACTTGAGCATGGGCGGGTCTCCTTACCTAGCACTGCATCGACCCGGCCCGGCCGGCCCGATTGTGGGAAGCGGGCAGTCGCTGGCAAATCACTGCACCTGGGTTCGGGGCATAGCAGTTGTGACGCACAGTCCGTTCAACCCCCCAGACTCGGTGGTGGGTCCGCAGCAGGCCAATCGGCACAACGAATCAGGTTTGCTGACAACGGGCTCTTTACCTAACCCGACCCCCCGCGATACGAAAGAAACGCCCGGCTGCGACGTCGCGCAACCGGGCGTGTTCGATCTTCTGGTGGTGTCGCCCGTGGGCGCTGCGGGGCTTACAGCCGGCCCATTAGCAGCAGCACAAGTAGGATCAGCAGCAGCAGGCCGCCGATGCCGCCGATGGCGACATTCTGCAGCAATGCCGCCACGATGAGCACGACAATCACAACTCCGACTAGGCCAAGACGCATAGCATTCACTCCGGTTTGAGGTTGGATCAGTAGTTCCGCGGGCCGCGGACCTAGCTTTCGATGACGTAGGTCGCCCGTCCTGTGTGGGCGCCGAGCCAGCCGCCAAGCAGGGCCACCGCCAGTGCCGTCGCGGCGCCGCCGAAGGTGACCCACAGCACGGCCTGGGCGTAGTCGCCGGCGGTCTCGGCCATTTCGTGAGCGGCCTGCTTGTAGGACTCGATCTCCTCCTCGATCGCGGTCGAGGCTCCTTCCCACAGCTCTTCGATCTCGTCGCTGCTAAGGGTGGTATTCCGCGCGAGGGCTCGTTTAGCCTCTTCGGGTTTGCCGTTGTACATCGCCATGGCGATCTGCTGCGCGGCGGCGGCGTCAAGTTCCCGAATTGCCTCGCGGATCTCGGCCCTCTTAACTTCCGGGCCGCCCTCGGCATCGAGCGACTCCGCGTAGCCCGACACCTGTCCGGCGAGCTTCTGCTTCAGGTCCTCGCGGAGGGGCTTCTCGTTATCGGGGTCGCCGATCGTCTCCTCAACCTCTTCGTAGACGCCGTTCACCAACGCGCGGGCGTCGGACTTTGACAGCTCGGTCGCGCCGGACAGCAGCTCGGCAGCGCCGTCAGAGTCGTTGTCTAGCAGGTCTTGAGACAGGCGGCGGATGGTCCGCTCATCAAGGCTGTTTACCGCGTCACGGATCTCCTGCTCGGAGAGCTGCTGGTCGACATTGGCGGCCATCTCGACCGCCTGGTCGGCGAGCCGATTCTTAACCCGCTGCGCGGTCTGCGTCTGCAGAGCGGAGCCGACCGCCTGTCCGGTGGTCTGGGCGGCCGATCCGACCGCCTGGGTCGCGTCAACCGCGACGCTGGCGGTGGCCGACAAGGCCGACTGACCGACGCCTAGCAGCATCGAAAGCCCGTAGTAGGAAATCGCGACCGCCGCCAGCGTGCCGACGCCCCACAGCGTCAGGCCGTGCAGCATCCCCGCAAAGTCGTCGATGGAGCCGGCCAGTCGGGCGGCGACCATCGACCCGATAAAGAACGCGATCAGCCAGCTAACGATGGTCCAAGCGGCGGCCGCGTCGTCGAGGCCGCCCTCCATCGTGGCCGAGTCGTAGGCGTCGGAGATGCTGACGCCCAACGCCAAGCCGAACATGTGCAGCAGCCAGCACAGGCTGAGCGTTACGACCAGGCCGGCGAAGATCGCGCCCCACGAGAGGCGCGGCCAGAGAGCATGTGGCTCCTGAATAGTTGTGTGAGTGTGGCTATGGGGGCCGTCGTGAACGACATGTTCTTCCATCGTTAGCAACCTTTCTTGACGCGAGTGTTCGGATCAGGGTGGAACAGGTGAGTAGGGGTTTAAGGCAACTAGTGCGCCAAGCGGGTGGGTTTTGTTGAAACGGCGGAAATGGAGGGGGCTGGCGACCGTTACCTTCGCGATCAGGTCGAATAGGAACCGTTGTGCTTGGCGCTCGAGCAACCCCGCCGGCGCTGGCGAGCAAGAATCGAGCGGCAGTGAGCCAACTCGCTCTCCGCTAGCCGCTAGCTTCGCTAGACATTGCCACCGAGCGGCGGTAAAAGTCTTTCCACGCCGCTGCGGCTGCGGCGTTGAGCGTCAACCTGCCCGGCGGGCGGGCAATACGGTCCAAGATCCGGCAGCCGGCCGCGAATACCTCCCGACAGACGCAGTCGGCCAATCCCAATTCCCTTCTCCTCGAGTCACGCCAAGGAGACGAATGATGGACGCACGACACGCAGAGCTGTGGCGCCGGATCGCTGAATTTAAGTTCGACGACCCGGCCGCGGCCTTCACGTTCACCCAGCGGCTCGCCCGCGAGAACCGCTGGTCGGTCGGCCACGCCGATGCAGTCATCGACGAGTACCGCCGGTTTGTGTTCCTGGCGATGACCGCCGGCCACGAGGTCACCCCCTCCGAGGCGGTTGACCAGGCGTGGCACCTGCACCTGACCTACACACGCAGCTACTGGGACGAGCTGTGCGGCCGGGTGCTGGGGCGCCCGCTGCACCACGGCCCGACCCGCGGCGGCTCCGTGGACTCGGCGCGGTTTCACGAGCAGTACGAGCAGACCCTCGCCAGCTACCGCGCGGCGTTTGGAGACGAGCCGCCGGCCGCAATCTGGCCGACCGCCAAGGTGCGCTTTGGGAACCGCGGCGGGCTGGTGACGGTCGACAAGCGGCGGGCGTGGGTAGTGCCCAAGCCGTGGGACGTGCTGCGGGCGCCGCGGGTCTCGGCGGGTGCTCGGTTGGTTAGCACGGCGGCGCCGCTCGCCTTGCTGGCGGCGACCAACCCGTTCGATCTGAAGGGGCCAGAGTTTCTATCGCTGTACGGGTCGGCCTTGGTGATGGCCATCGCGGTCGGAGTGGCGCTGCGGTGGCTCCTCCGCCCCGGCGACTACGGCAGCACCGAGCCGCTGGGGCCCTTCGAAGCTGCCGTGCTGGCCGACGGTGTGAAGGGTGGGGTGCGGGCGGCGACCGCGTCGCTGCTGCGGGGCGGCTCGATCCAGATCGCTCCGGCGGCAGGCGGCTCGTCGAAGGACATCCGCTTCAGCGTTCACCACGGGACCCCGCCCGACGCGACCGAGCTCGAGCAACGCATTGTCGCCGCTTGCGGCGTGAGCAACGGCGCCCGCTACAGCGAGCTGCTGTCGCGCGGCAAGTCGGCCGCCGAGAAGATCCAGCACCGGCTCGAGGGGTGGGGCCTGGTCGTCCCCGGCGACGGTCTGCACGGCAGCCGCTGGGCGCCGGCTCTGCTGATGTTCACGCTGCTGGGCTTGGGCGGGGTGAAGGTCTACGTCGGTCTAATGCGAGAAAAGCCGGTCGGCTTCCTCCTGCTGCTCCTGCTGGCGACCCTCGTTGTGCTCTGCTTGTTCCTCACTAAGCCGCACCGCACGGTCGCCGGGAGCCACGTGCTGCGGGCGCTGCGGCGTGACCGGCGCGAACTCCGGAGCAAGGCCGCCGTAAAGCAGGCCGACGACGGCGTCCAGGCGACCGCGTGGGCCGCGGCGTTGTTCGGGGTGTCGTCCTGCGCCTACGGCGATCTCCTGCTGCTGCCGACCGCTTGCAAGTTCCCGGACGGGCCGCCGGTCTCGACCGGCGGGTCGTCCGGCTGCGGGGGCGGCGGAGATGGGGGCGGCGGCTGCGGCGGCGGGGGTTGTGGGGGAGGCTGCGGAGGCTGTGGCGGGTAGCAGCGGTCCACGGCGGCTGAAACAGAGCTTTCCCCGGGCATTCTAGCGTCCGCGCAAAATAATCACGCCAGCTTCATTTCTGCGCATGGCGGGGCTACACTGGGACTAGTTGACACCAGGCGGTCGAGACAGGCGCCCTGCGCGCCCCTTCTATTCGCGGAACAATGCAACTCGACACGCTGTGCAACTACCTCGACGACACGTCGTCTGCCGGGACGTGGCTTCAATCGATCGGCATCGCCCGCATCGACTCGGGGCATCGCAACCTAGTGATGATGGCCGAGGCCGGCGTGCCGCTCGACCTGCTGGCGAACCTCTGCGACCAGTTCGCCGCCGCGGCGCCGATCCTCGCCGACCGCGACATGGCGTGGAACAACCTCGAGCGGTTTGTGTCCGGCGCCCGCAACCCGCTCAGCACCACGGCCCTGTTCGAGCGGGACTCCGAGGCCCTGCCCAACCTGCTGCAGCTGTTCTCGACCAGCCAGTACCTGAGCGACATCCTGGTCCGTGACCAGGAGGCCTACGACCTCTTGCGCATGACCGAGGGCCGCCCGGTCGCCCGCGACGTGCTGGTCGACGAGCTGCGGCCGGACCTGGCCTCGATCACGACGCGGGACGAGGCGCTCGCCGCGCTCCGCCGGCACAAGCAGCGCGAGACCCTCCGCATCGCCTACGGCGACATCGTCCGCAACCACTCGGTGGCGACCGTGTCGCGGCAGGTCTCGTTCCTGGCCGACGCGCTGGTCGAGGCCGCCCTCGGCTTCGCCCGCCGGCAGCTCGAGCAGAAGTACGGCGTCCCGCGGTGGGGCCAGGGCGACGCCGTGCGGTTCTGCGTGCTGGCGCTCGGCAAGCTCGGCGGCATCGAGCTGAACTACTCCAGCGACATCGACCTGATCCTGCTGTACGACCATGACGGCGCCACCGACGGCGCCCGCTCGATCAGCAACCGCGAGTTCTTCGAACGCCTGTCGCGCGACCTGGTCAAGCTGCTCAGCGAGAACACCGACAGCGGGGTCGCGTTCCGGGTGGACCTGCGGCTGCGGCCGGAGGGGAGCCGCGGGCCGGTCTGCTCGAGCCTGGAGCAGATGCTCGCCTACTACGACAACAAGGGCCGCACCTGGGAACGCCAGGCGTTTATCAAGGCGCGGTCGATCGCGGGCGATGTTTCGCTGGGGGACGAGCTGCTCGGGCGGCTCGAGCCGTGGGTCTACCGCCGCTACCTCAGCCTGGCCGACATCACCGGCATCAAGTCGCTCAAGCAGCGGATCGAGCACCGCGCGAAAAGCGAGGGCGACGACCTCCGCAACGTCAAGACCGGCCACGGCGGCATCCGCGACATCGAGTTCGTCATCCAGTTCCTGCAGCTGCTCAACGGCGGCACGCTGGCCGAGCTCCGCACCGGCAACACGCTGGACGCCATCACGCAGCTCGACAAGGTCGGCTGCCTGACGCCGCAGGAGCGGAGCCTGCTGGAGGACAACTACTGTCAGCTCCGCAAGCTGGAGCACCGCCTGCAGATCATGTACGACCTGCAGACGCACAACCTGCCGGAGTCGGACGACGAGCTCCGCAAGGTGGCGATCCGGATGGGGTACGCCGACACGCCGCCCCGCTCGGCGCTCGACTCGTTCCGCGAGGACCTGGCCGAGCTACGCGAGGTGAACCGCCGGATCCTCGACCACCTGCTGCACGACGCCTACGTCGGCGACGGGCAGGAGGAGCCCGAGGTCGACCTGATCAACGACCCCGACCCCACCCCTGAGCGGATCCAGGAGGTGCTCGGCAAGTACCCGTTCCGCGACGTGCCCGCCGCCTACGCCAACCTGATGGCGCTGGCGACCGAGAAGATCCGCTTCCTCTCGACGCGGCGCTGCCGGCACTTCCTGGCGTCGATCTCGCCGCGGCTGCTGCCCGCCATCGCCCAGACGCCCGAGCCCGACACCACGCTGGTCAACCTCAGCCGCGTCAGCGACTCGATCGGCGGCAAGGCCGCGTTGTGGGAGCTGTTCAGCGAGAACAACGCCTCGCTCAACCTGTACGTCACGCTGTGCGCGGCCTGCCCGTACCTGGCCGGCATCCTGACCAGCAACCCGGGCATGATCGACGACCTGCTCGACAGCCTGTTGGTGGAGGGCCTGCCGACGCTCGCGCGGCTGAAGTCGGCGCTGGCCGAGCTGACCCGCGGGGCCGAGGACCAGGAGCTGATCCTGCACAGCTTCAAGAACGCCCAGCACCTGCGGGTTGGCGTGCGGGACATCCTCGGCAAGGACGACGTCAGCGCCACCCACGCGGCGTTGTCGGACATCGCCGAGGCGTGCCTTGACGCGATCATCACGACCGAGCACGCCGCGCTGGTCGAGAAGTACGGCGCGCCGACCATCGTGCTGCCCGACGACCCGGAGCTGGCCCCCGCCGCGCTCGCCGGCCGCGACGGTCAGCCGTGCGGGTTCATCGTGCTGGCGCTCGGCAAGCTCGGCGGCGGCGAACCCAACTACCACAGCGACCTCGACCTGGTCTTCCTGTACGAGCACGAGGGCCGCACCCAGCCGGGCGGCCGGGCCAGCGAGGGGACCACCAACGGGCACTTCTTCAGCGAACTCACCCAGCGCATCATCAAGGCGGCCGGGCACCTCGGCCCGCATGGCCGCCTGTACGAGGTCGACGCGCGCCTCCGACCGACCGGGCGTGGCGGCTCGCTCGCCATGCCGGTCGACGCGTTCCTCCGCTACTTCGAGGACGGCGTCGGCCAGCTCTGGGAACGCCAGGCGCTGTGCAAGGCCCGCGTCGTGCACGGCGCGCCGGCCGCCGCCGAGTACGCCCTGCAGGCGGTGTGGCAGGCGGCGTTCGGCCCCGAGTGGCGCCAGGAGCAGGCCGAGGAAATCGGCCAGATGCGGCTGCGGCTGGAAGAGACCGCCAGCCCGCACAACCTCAAGCGTGGCCGCGGCGGCACCATGGACACCGAGTTCCTGGTGCAGATGCTGCAGCTCAAGCACGGCGGCTCCGACCCCTCGATCCGCGTGACCGGCACGCTCGCTGCGCTGGCCGCCCTGCACGACCGCGGCTACCTGGCGGACGACGACTTCGAGCACTTTAGCGAGAGCTACCGCTTCCAGCGGAGCGTCGAGGCGCGGATCCGCCTGATGGACTCGCTCGGCCGCCACGAGCTGCCGACCGACGAGGCCGAGCTCCGCAAGCTCGCCTTCCTGCTCGGCGGCGGCGACGGCGAGCGGCTCGCCCGCAGAGCCGCGGAGTACTTCGACGAGAACCGCCGCCGCTTCGAGAAGCTGTTCGGAGCGTGATAGGCGTCACGCTCTCGGCTGTCGACCGCGTGCACTTAACCGCATGCAGGTGCGGCGACCCGCATGGTGGTGCGGTTTCTCCCGACCATCAATCGTTCTGAGCGCAAAAGCGTGGAAAATAGCATGGAGTACCTACACAAAGCCGACTGGTTTTTTTGAAACGATAAGTCAGACTAACAGTCTCAAGCAATCGCTTTTGTCACGACACGTAGTAGTAGAGAAACGGAGGAAGCCCTGATGGTCGAACTTACCGACAGGGAACATCAATTGTTGCGTCTCCTGGTTGAGGGGGCGTCCAATCGCGTTGCCGCCAATGAGATGGGCATCGCATTGCGGACGATGGAGCTCCACCGCCAGAAGGTGATGCAGAAGCTTGGCGCCAAATCGGCGGCCCAGCTCGGATACCTGTACTGCATGGTGGAAAAGGGCGAGCCCTGCGCCGCGTCTTAACCACGTGGTCCACTCGAGGCGTGCGGCGCAATCGGCGCACGCACGCCCGGACCGCCTCTCCCCGAGCGCCCTCGGCGCCGGTGCCCGCTGCGCGGGTCTTCTTGTGCCCCGCCGTGCTATCAGGCGTGCTCTAATTCCGGGTTAGCCGTGTCGTGTCCACGTAGCCGTGCTGCCCGCCGGTCATCCGCGACAGCCGCTTGAGGAAGTTGTCGCCGCCCCGTTCGGGGCCGCGGCCGAACTCGATCGTGCAGACCGTCGCGCCAACCCGCTCGTTGAGCCGCGCGATCTGCTGCAGCTCGCCGCCGGTCATCGCGTCGTCCGCGTCGGTCAGGAAGAACACCACGTCGGGCTCCATCCGCAGCGCGTGCCGCAGCGCCAAGAAGCGGTCGGTGCCGCCGTCGGCGCCGATGCTCTCGACGAACGCCTGCGCCGCGGCCAGCGTCCGCTCGTTCGCAAAAGTGATGCGGGCGCCGCCGCCGGTCAGGTCGAACGCCTTCAGGCGATGGTTGAAGAACACGATCTGAAACTGGTTGGTGCTGCCCAGCGCCGAGAGGCTCGCCAGCAGCTGCGCCTTGGCGGCCGCCAGCGGCGCGCCGGTCATGCTGACCGAGCGGTCGAACGCGTAGACAAACTTGTGCCCGGTCCCCTCGACGCCGAACACGCTCACGGTGGCCCCGCCGCCGATGGTCCGGCCGGGCAGGGCGTCACCGCCGCCGGACGGACCCCCGCCGGGGGTGACGCCCAGCACCTCGCCGCTGGCGGCCGGGCCGGCGTCCCGCGGCGGCAGGTGGCTCGCGAGTTCGGCCATCGCCACCTCCCGCTCGGCGGCGTCGCCCGCCGCGGCGTCGAGCGTCGGCTGGTCGGCGTTGCTGCTGGGCTGCGGCGCGTCGTCCTCGCCGTGGTAGCTGGTCGTGGCGTCCTCGAACTTCCGCAGCACAATGCCGGCCCGGGCGGTGGTCTGCTCGGTCGCCCCCCGGTGGCGGCCCCCAGCGATCACCAGCACCGCGGTGACTGCCAGGCTGTGGGTCAGCACCGAAATGGCCCAGGCGGGCCATTGGCGGTGGGCGGGGTCGGGTTGTCGGTTGGCGTTGGTCGGCACGCTGGTTCTCGGCGGGAGGGCTCGCGGGTCTAGTCTACCAGTCGGGCGGCGGTGGCCAAATCGCTTGCGGTCGGCGTACGGCGCAGTAAGCTTGCCTCGCCTAAGCGTGTGGTGCTAGAGGAGTTAGGCGCCATGCGGTAAGATCACCGCAGCGCCGGCTGGGCCGTGGCAAGATGGCCGCCCCACCGGCGAATACCCAGAGCGGCGTCTTCTCGGCCGAACCGCCGGGCGGGCGGATCCCTGATTCGGCAACGGTCCCCAACCCAAAAACGGAGTCCCTCCTATTATGCCCCCCTGGATGATCGCGCTTATCGTCATCGGCGTTGTTGGCCTGATCGTGCTGATGTACGGCGTCGGCATCTACAACCGGCTGGTGACCCTCAAGAACCGTTTCGAGAACGCGTTCAGCCAGATCGAGGTCCAGCTCAAACGCCGCTACGACCTGATCCCCAACCTGGTCGAGATCGCCAAGGGCTACATGTCGCACGAGCGCGAAACCCTTGAGGCGGTGATCTCTGCCCGCAACCAGGCGGTCGGCGCGCTGCAGGCCGCCGCGGCCAACCCGGGCGACCCCAAGGCGATGGCCAACCTGGCCGGCGCCGAGTCGGGACTGGGCGGGGTGCTCGGCCGGCTGTTCGCCGTCGCCGAGGCCTACCCCGACCTCAAGGCCAACCAGAACATGATGCAGCTCTCCGAGGAGCTCACCTCGACCGAGAACAAGGTCGCCTTCGCCCGCCAGGCGTACAACGACTCGGCCACCGCGTACAACACCTACAAGCAGACCTTCCCGCCGGTGTTCTTCGCCGCCATGTTCGGCCACGGCGCCAACGCCGAGCTGCTCGACTTCGACGACGCCCAGATCAACGAGGCGCCCAAGGTGAGCTTCTAGTCGGCCACGGTCCGTCTCCTGCGTAACAGCCGCTAAGTTCACCGACGCCGCATGGCCACCGACTTCTTCCAACGCCAGGACGCCGCGCGACGCAGCACCGGGATGCTGGTCGTGTTGTTCCTGCTGGGCGTCTTGGGGATCGTCATCGCGGTGACCGCCGCGACCTACGCGGCGGTTGAAAACTTTGATATCGGCGTGCGGCTGAACGCGCTGACCGGCCAGCCCGAGGACGCCGAGGCGCCCTACCGCTACGCGATCGCCGCCGGGCTCGGGTCGCTGCTGATTATCTTCGGCGGCACCATCTACAAGATCATTGTGCTCCGCAGCGGCGGCGGGCAGAGCGTCGCCGAGCGGCTTGGCGGCCGCCGCCTGCTCTACGCCGACGCCGGCCACGGCGAACGCAAGCTGCTGAACGTCGTGGAGGAGATGGCCCTGGCGTCCGGCGCCCCGGCGCCGCCGGTCTACCTGCTTGACGAGGACGGCATCAACGCCTTCGCCGCCGGCTACTCCCCCTCCGACGCCGTGATCGGCGTCACCCGTGGCGCGGTCGAGAACCTCAGCCGCGACGAGCTGCAGGGCGTCATCGCCCACGAGTTCAGCCACATCCTCAACGGCGACATGCGGATGGGCATCCGCCTGATCGGCATCCTGCACGGCATCCTGCTGCTCGGGCTGGTCGGCCGCTGGCTGTTCGAGATCATCGTCCGCGGCGGCGCGTCGTCCGGCCACCGCCGCAGCTCCAACTCGAAGGGGGGCGGGGGCGGCGGGGCCGTGCTGGTGATCCTGGGGGTCGCCGTTGCGCTGATCGTGATCGGCGCCATCGGCAGCCTCATCGGCGGGCTGATCAAGGCCGCTGTCTCGCGCCAGCGTGAGTACCTGGCCGACGCCTCGGCCGTGCAGTTTACTCGCAACCCGGGAGGCATCGGCGGGGCCCTCAAACGCATTGGCGGGCTGGCGTTCGGCTCGCGGCTGCACGCCGCCAACGCCGCCGAGATGAGCCACATGTACTTCGCCCAGGGCGTATGGGAGGGCTTCACCGGCCTGATGGCGACCCATCCCCCGCTCGAGAAACGCATACTCGCCGTCGACCCGCAGTGGGACGGCAAGTTCCCGCAGGTCAAGCAGGGCGCCCGCCCGAAGTCTGTCGTCGCGGGCGCGGCCGGCTTCCTGGGCGGCGACGTCGGCCGCCCCGACGCCGAGCAGACCTACGTGCCGATCGCGACCGTCGACCACGCGGTCGACCAGATCGGCGAGCCGACCGAGCTGCACCACGAGTACGCCCGCGACCTGCTCGAAGAGATCCCGCCGGTGGTGCTCGACTCGGTCCGCGAGCCGTACGGCGCCCGCGCCGTCGTGTACGGCCTGCTGCTCGACGACGACCCCGCCGTCCGCGAGAAGCAGTACGCCGCGCTCGGCGAGCTCGCCCAGCCCGACGTGGTCAAGCTGACCCGCGAGCTGGCCCCAGTGCTCGACGCCACCACCGTCAACGCCCGGCTGCCGCTGATCGACCTGGCGCTGCCGTCGCTCAGGGCGTTGTCGCCGCCGCAGTACGAGGCCTTCCGCAAGAGCTTCTGGGCGCTGGTCCGTGCGGACGAGCGGCTCGGCCTGTTCGAGTGGACGCTGGCCCAGGTGCTGATGCGGCACCTGACGCCGCAGTTCGAGCCGGTCCGCTCGCCCGGCGTGCAGTACTACGGCCTGCAGAAGCTCACCGGCCCGGTGTCGGCGCTCCTGTCAGCAATGGCGCACGCCGGCCAGTCACCCGACGAAGCGGCCGGCGCCTTCGCCGCCGCCGCCGCGCACTTCCCCGAGCTCAGGCTCGAGCTGCTGCCCCGCCGCGAGAGCGGCCTGTCGAGCCTGCAGAGCGCGATGGAGACCCTCGCCACCGTGGCTCCCCGCCTCCGCGGCCAGCTGATCGACGCCTGCGCCGAGTCGATCTGCCACGACGGCCTGGTCAACGCCCGCGAAGCCGAGCTGCTCCGCGGCGTGTCCGACCTGTTGGATTGCCCGATGCCGCCGCTAGTCGCCGGCCAAACGGTAGCGGCCTCGTAATGTATCCCCGGCTCTCCGAGCCGGGAAAGCTAGCCGCGTCGCCGACGGGCAAAGGTAGGCGGCGGCTAGAACGCTACCCCATTAGCGCTCATTAGTGTTCCCGACTTCCCAGCCAACCAACAAGCATCGTCGCTAATTCTGCCGTTTCGGAGAAACGGCGATACATTCTGCTCAGTCCTGCACCGCCCCCTCGCGGCGCTGGCAGACATGCCACAAGACGCCGCACGGGTCGTACACGTACGCGACCACCAGCCCCCACGGCTGCAGCGTCGGCGGCTTGGGGGGCTGCACGCCGAACCGGCCCGGCAGGTCGAGTGACACGATCCACGCCCACCACGCGTTGAGGTCGTCGACCATCAGCTGCATCATCGTGTTTTCGGCCCACTGCTGCTGGTAGTGCCGTTGCAGGATGAAGCCGCCAGAACCGGCCGCGAAGATCGCGACCTCGCTGTCCAGCAGCATCTCGAAGCCGAGCGCTTGGTAGAAGTCACGCGAGACCGCGTAGTCTTTCACCGGCAGGAACGGCCGGGCGAGTTCGGTTCCAGTGGGGATGTTGCTCATATACGCTTCATTCTTGTTGCAGTCGGAAGAGGAACCTTGTCGGCAAGCGTGCTACCACCCACGCTGCCCGCGCAGCCAAACGATCTGGCCCGTGTGGTGCCTCGCGTGCCACGGGTAGTAGTGCAGGGCGTTCCACAGCACGACCGTCTGGCCAGTCTGCGGGTGGACAAACGTGCGGCCGAAGTCGTGCTCGGTCATGGTCTCGAGCAGCTGCAGCCAGCAGGCGTGCACCGAGTGCAGCATCGCCAGCGGCGGCGCGACCGCCCCGATTGACGAGTCGCCGAGTCGGACCCAGTCGGCCTCCTCGTACGCCTTGATGGTCGGGTTGTCCTCGGTCATCGCCCACTTGAAGCGGAGGTAGCTGTGCACGTGGCTGTCGGCCACGTGGTGCACGATCTGGCGGATGGTCCAGTTCTTGTAACGCGTGTCGAGCTGCTTGTCGGACAGGCCGTCGATCGCCTCGTGGAGCGAGGGCGCCGCGGCGGCTAACGCCGCAATGAGGTCGGCCTTGGCCGCGTTGCTGAACGGGCCGGGCTCGGGCGGCGGGCCCACGGGGTTGTCGGGCGCGGAGTTGGTCATGGGGTTTCTCCAGGGGCCGCGGTCGTCGCGCGTCAGGCGGTTGGCTCGTCGAGCCCGTTGGCGATCTGCCGCAGCTTCTCGAGGAACCGGATGTCCTCCTCGCCGAGGCAGGCGGCCTGCCACGCGCGGCGGTCGTTGGCGATTCCCTCGTAGGTGTTGGTGATTGCCTGGCTGGTGAGCCGGAGCATGCGGCGCCGGTCGCGGTCGCCGAACGAGAGCGACTCGCTGGCGAACTCGGCCGCCGGGTCGAACTCGTAGGCCGAGGTGCCCAGCGCGCGGTCGAGCTGGGCGAGCACCGGGTTCAGCAGCGACGATGCGCCCGACTCGTGGAACTGGTTGAGCACCTCCTTTTCGGCCGCGCGGATCCGCGACGCGGCCTCGCGCGAGCTGGCGGCGTCGCCGGCGTACTTGAGGCCGTGCTTGGAGAGCAGCATGCCGAGCGACGGGATCAACGCCTTGGCAGCCACCGCCGCCCCGGCCAGCGGGTTGATCAGCGCCACCAGGCCGCCGATCAGCAGCACGCCGCCGAACACCTGCTGGTCCAGGCGGTCGATCTGGTCGGCCAGGTCGTTCAGCCGCCCGCCGACCGACAGCCCCGACGCCGGCGCGGTGGCGACATCTTCGCGGGCGCCCTCAAGCAGAATCTGCTCGAGCGTCGGCAGGGCGTTCTCGTGCGGCAGGTGGAACACCCGCCGCTTTGGCAGGTCGTTGATTGGCGGCGCGCCCTCCGGCAGGCACCGCATGGTGTACAGCGAGTACCACAGCTCCGACCGCCGGTCCGGCACCAGGTAGTAGTGCTTCTCGTCGACCTGGCCGTGGTCGTAGGAGGTCGAGGTCTCTGTCGACCCAAACAGCCAGGTCTGTCCGAGCGACTCCCGAGCGTACCCTACGCCGGTGCCGACCAGACCGGTCGCCTGGGAGATGGCGTTTGCGCCGAGGTCCTTGGCTTGGTTGAGCCAGTTCAGCAGGTCCATAAGAGTAAGTCAGCGGAGCGGGGAGGCGGTACGCAGCGAGGCAGGGCCAGCACGACTAGTTCGCTGGCCGGCGCGGGGTATTGGCTCCAGTGTATCCCCGGTTCTCCGTACCGGGAATTCCTCGCCGCGCCGCTGTCCGTCGGGCCGCTGCAGGGCAACGGCGATACGTTGGCGGGTTTCAGCTTCTGTGTAGAAATCGGCCCCGGGCGCGGTTCTAATAGAAGGTTGCCCCTCGCTCGCTGAGGGCCAGTCTTAGCTTCGTATTCCGGAACCGCCCCATGAGTTTTGTCCCTGACCGCGTGCAAGAACGGATAAGAGTCGCGGACTTTCGTCCCCACCGTGATGCGAGGAACACTGGTATACAAGCCTGAAACGAAAGCCGGCGGAGACGAAACGCCCCGACTTTAGTCCTCATAAATCGATGTTCGAATGGGGGACAAAACTCCCACCCAGCCGATGAAACCAGAGTACCTACGAGCCAAGTCCGAGCTGCTCGACCAGCTCCGCGAGTTCTTCCACGGCCGCGGCTTCGCCGAGGTCGTGACCCCGATCGAGTCGCGCGAGGTGATCCCCGAGCGGCACATCGAGCTGTTCAAGTTCGACGGAGCAAAAGGGGACTGGCTCGCGGCCGGACCGATGCCAACCCGCGGCGCCGGCGGTGAAGCAGCGTGCCTGTCCCCTTTTGCGGAGCCTAGAGCAGAGATTGGCGGAGAAGGAAACGGGGACGGGCACGCTGGTTTGCACCCTGCTCGACAGGGCAAGAACGGGCCGGCCGCGAGCCAGTCCCCGTTTTCTTCGAGCGTTTATTTGCAGGCGTCGCCCGAGATGGCGATGAAGCAGCTGCTGTGCCGCGGGTCGGGGCCGATCTTCCAGTTCGCCAAGGCGTTCCGCGCCGAGGAACGTGGCCCGCTGCACTCGCCCGAGTTCACGATGCTCGAGTGGTACCGCCCGGGGCACGACATGGCCGCTGGCGTCGACCTGTTGGACGAGTTGATCCAGGCGACCTTGTCGCCTGTGCCGTGCAAGCGTACCAGCTACCGCGACGCGATCATGGAGCACGCCGGCTGCGACCCGTTCGATGCGGCGGCGGTGCAAGAAGTGGCCGCCGGGCTGATTGACGGCACGGTCAACGACACCGACGAGCTGCTCGACGAGTTTCTCAACGTCCTGCTGGCGACGCGTGTCGAGCCGCACCTCGGCGCCGAGCTTCCCGAGATTGTCTACCACTACCCGGCCTCTCAGTCGGCGCTGGCCCAGACGGCGATCGACGACCACGGCCACGCGGTCGCCGAGCGGTTTGAGCTGTACTACCGCGGCGTCGAGCTGGCCAACGGCTACCACGAGCTGACCGACGCCGCCGTGCTGCGTCGGCGCTTGATCGAAGCCAATCAGGGACGCACGGCTGATGGCCGCGAGCCGCTGCCGCTGCCCGAGGAGATGCTCGCCCTGATGGAGTCGCCCGGCCTGCCGCCGTGCGCCGGCGTGGCGCTGGGCTTCGACCGGCTGCTGATGCAGAAGGTCGGGGCCGAGTCGATCGACGAGGTGTTGTAGAAGTCGAACGAGCCGCGCAGCGGCGACATAGAATCTCCCTCCCCCACGGGGGGAGGGACTAAGGGAGGGGGTACGGTGGCAAAGCAGTTAACGCAAACCTGACGAGCACGGCGGTAGCTCCCAGCAAAAAGGCACAGGGAAGTCTGAAGTCGCGGACAACGCACCCCCTCCCCTAACCCCTCCCCCCGAGGGGGAGGGGGATATAGATGCTGCGATGCTTACTTGCGGTCCCAGACCTCGAAGGTGAAGGCGTGCTCGTGCTTCTCGTCGGCGGGGTGGTCGGTGCTCTCGGTGAGGGTGAACTGCGACCAGTCGACCTCCGGGAACGTGGCGTCGCCGTCGGGGATCGTGGCGTGCACACGGGTCAGGTAGATGCGGTCGACGCGGGGCAGGGCGTCGGCGTAGACGCGGCTGCCGCCGCCGATGAATACCTGGTCGGTTGGCGCCGCGACGCCGGCGGCGGTCGCGATCGCCTCGTCGAGCGAAGTGGCGGTCGCGACGGCGGTCCCCTCCTTGAGGTCCGTCGGCACGGAGACCTTCTCCGGGCTGCTGGTCAGCACGATCGAGGTCCGGCCGGGCAGCGGGCGGTCGTGCGACTCGTAGGTCTTGCGGCCCTGGATGATGCAGTGGCCGATCGTGTGGTTGCGGAACCACTTGAGGTCGGCCGGCAGTCGCCATGGCAGCCCGCCGTCTTGACCGATGACGTTGTTCTCGCTGGCGGCGGTGATGATCGAGAGTTTCATACGGAGGCGCGTCGGAGACGCGGCGCTAAATGACATGGTGCGGGTTCAACGGAATACTAGCCATGAACCACCAGCTGCCAACTGGCTCACACCGCCACCGGCGCTTTGATGTGCGGGTGCGGGTCGTAGCCCGAGAGCTCGAAGTGCTCGAACTTGAAATCGAACAAAGAATCAACGCTCGGGTCGAGCGTCATGGTGGGGAGCGGCCGCGGGTCGCGCTCGAGCTGCGTGCGGGCCTGCTCCAGGTGGTTGTTGTACAGGTGGGCGTCGCCCAGGGTGTGGACGAACTCGCCCGGCTCGAGGCCGGTCACCTGGGCGACCATCATCAAGAGCAGCGCGTAGCTGGCGATGTTGAACGGCACGCCGAGGAACACGTCGGCCGAGCGTTGGTAGAGCTGGCAGCTCAGCCGCCCCTCGGCGACGTAGAACTGGTACAGCAGGTGGCACGGCGGCAGGGCCATCTGGTCCAGCTCGCCGACGTTCCACGCGCTGACGATCAGCCGGCGGCTGTCGGGGTTGCCGCGGATCTGGTCGACCAGCTCGTGCAGCTGGTCGACGGTGCGTCCGTCGGGCGTGGTCCAGCTGCGCCACTGCTTGCCGTACACCGGGCCGAGGTCGCCGTTCTCGTCGGCCCACTCGTCCCAGATGCTGACGCCGTTCTCGTTGAGGTAGGCGGTGTTGGTGTCGCCGCGGATGAACCACAGCAGCTCGTGGAGGATGCTACGCAGGTGCAGCTTCTTGGTGGTGACCAGCGGGAACCCATCGGCCAGGTCGAAGCGCATCTGCCGCCCGAACACGCTGCGAGTGCCGGTGCCGGTGCGGTCGCCCTTGGCGACGCCGCTGGCGAGGATGTCGGAGAGGAGGTCGAGGTACTGTTGCATTGGGAGGGCTGTCGGCTATCGGCAGTTGGCCACGGGTGGAGCCACTCGGGGGGCGTCGAATCGCCCCCTATGCTACCAGCTAACGGCCGGCGTCCGACAGCCTCACTCCCCCTTCGCCATCAGCTCCTCGACCACCTTGGCGACCATCTGCGGGTCGTCGGACTTGCGGATATGAGCGATCCGGTCCGGCTTCAGGCCGCACTTCTCGAGCGCCTTGATGATCATCTCCCACTGCTTCTCGCGTTTCTTGCCCTCGGCCAGGTAGAGCTCGGTGACCAGCTCGCTGAGCCGCTGCAGGCCGATGGACTCGCGGTTGTCGTAGTACCGCTTGATGATGTTCTGCTGGTGCTTGCTGTACTGCTGCGGCATGGCTTCCTGCGGGGGTGCGTGGTCTGCGGGGGTGGTGACGGTCGGGCGGTGGATTATAGCGGCCCGATGGGGGGCCGCCAGCGTTTTGCCGGGCCCGGCCCGGGGGTCGGGCGAGGGGCCCGACCCAGGTTTTTGTCGGCAGAATCACCTCCGCGGCTGCAGCCGGGCGGCATTCCGCGGCGGCGCGTCTTTTTCCGGCCGAGTCCGTCAGTTAGGCTGGAGCGCAGCCACAGGCGAGGCAATGGCGTCCACCGATACCACCATGAAGCAAGTTGTCGCGATCGTGAAGCCCTTCCTCGCGGAACGGATCCTGGAGGCGCCGCGCCCCGCTCGAGGCGGTCGTGGTCCGCGAGGTCAAAGGGATGGGCAAGCAGAAGAGCTACCTCGACCAGTACGCGGACTCCGAGTACTCTCTGGCGTTCCTGCCGAAGGTCGAGATCACGCTGTGGGTCGACGACGCCCGCGCCGAGGAGGTGGTCCGCAAGGTGGTCGAGGCCGCCCGCACCGGCCGGATGGGCGACGGCAAGATCATGATCCTGCCGGCCAACCCGATCGAGATGCCGGTCTAACGCTCCCCCGGAGCGGCCGTCCGCCAACCGATTTTCTCCACGCTTCCGAATTCCCTCAACCCGACGCCGCCGAGCTTGTCTGGACTCACGCGATTGCTGCTCGCGGCCGAAGGGGGCGGCGTGCTCGACATTATCGTCGCCGGCGGCTTCACCGGCCTGGCGTTCGTGCTGGTGCTGCTGGCGCTGTCGATGGTCGCGCTGGCGCTCGCGGTCGAGCACCTGCTGACTATCCGCCGCGACGTGCTGATGCCGCCGGGGTTGGCGGAGAAGGTCGCCAAGCTGCTCGCCGAGCGAGACCTGCAGGGCGCCGCCGCCGCCTGCGACCAACGCCCCAGCTTCCTGGCCCACGTCATCCGCAGCTCGCTGGTCGAGGCCGCCGACGGCTGGCCCGACGTCGAGAAGACGCTCGAGGGCGCGACGCTCGAGCAGGCGGCCCGGCTGTTCCGCAAGATCGAGTACCTGTCGGTGATCGGCAACATCGCGCCGATGATCGGCCTCCTGGGGACCGTGGTCGGGATGATCTTCGCGTTCCAGGAGGTCGCCGCCACCGAGGGCGCCGCCCGCGCGGCGGAGCTGGCCGGCGGCATCTACCAAGCGCTGGTGACCACGGTCGGCGGGCTGCTGGTGGCGATCCCGTCGCTCGCGGCGTTCGCCGTCTTCCGCAACCGGGTCGATGGCCTGGTCAGCGAGGCAGCCGCCGCGGCCCTGCGGGCGCTGCGTCCGCTGAAGCGTCCCGCCCGCTGAGCGGGGCGTGCTGGCGCCGCGGGTGGTTTGGTATTGACCAAATGTGTGGTGGGCAATACGTTTCTGCCCCCACTGGTTGTGCCGAAAGCCCAAGATACCGCCGCGATCAATTGTTCAACTGGCTCTTATCCGCCCTGCGGGCGCCGACGCGCAACCTGTGCGTGGCCGCGTGCGCCGCTTGCGGCGCCCGGCACGGCCTCGCCCAAGAGTCGGCTGAGCTGTTTTCCGCGCCGCAGCCGCCCTACGAGCTGACCGCCGACCTCGGCTACGAGCTGCCGCCGCTCGCCGAGCACCGCTGCAGACCAGACCGGCCTTCGCTGCTCTCGGAGATCGTCGCCGACCACCAGCACTTCTACGACGCCCACACCATGGGCTGGCTGGCCGCGGGGGTGGGCGCGCACGCGGTGATTAGCAACACCAACATCGACGAGTTCCTGCGCGAGGAGTACCAGCAGAACATCCGCAACGCCGACACCGACGAGTGGTCGGAGGTGTTCCACATGTCGAAATTCTTCGGCGAGGGGACCTACGTGCTGCCGATCTACGCGGCGACCGCCCTGGCGGGGATTCCCTTCAACGAAAACACCGTGCTTGGTCAGACCGGGCAGTGGGGCGAGCGTTCGATCCGTACGGTCCTGGTCGGCGCTCCGCCGTTGCTGGTGCTGCAGTCGTTTATCGGCGCCTCACGCCCCGGCGAGAAGCACTCCGAGTCGCACTGGGAGCCGTTTCAGGACGACAACGGCGTCAGCGGCCACGCGTTTATGGGCGCGGTGCCGTTCCTGTCGGCCGCCAAGATGGCCGAGCACCGCTCGGTCAAGGCGTTGCTGTACGTCGGGTCGGCGATGCCGGCCATCTCCCGCGTCAACGACGACGCGCACTACACCTCGCAGGCGATCCTCGGCTGGAGCATCGCGTACCTCGCCGCCAACGCCGTGGACGACACCTACGACGCAGAGCGTCTGCCCCAGGTGTTCCCCGGCCCGGTCGGGGCCGAGGGGAACGGCGTCAATGTGCTGTGGCGGTACTGAGTGCCCGAGGCCGGCGCGGCGGCTAGTTGTCTCGTGAGTACCCAAAGCTGGCGTCGGAGCGTGCCTCCTCGAGCATCCGGTCCTCGGCGTTCTTGTCGCCGGCCGCGCCCAGTTTGGCCAGTTCGCTCGGCATGCTGCGGATGTGCAGGTCACGCTGCGGGAAGGCGATCTCGACCCCGTGCTTGCGGAACTCGTCGTCGACGGCCAGCATCAGCTCGTTGCGCATCGGCATCATGTTCGACAGGTCCTGGGTGAACACGCGGAGCTCGAAGTTGAGGGTGCTGTCGCCGAACGAATCGAACAGCACGAACGGCTCGGGCGTCTCCGCGACGTTGGCGTTCTCGCGGGCGACTTTGTACAGCAGCTCGGTGGCGAGCCGGGTGTCGCTGCCGTAGGCGACCCCCACCTTCAGCACGTGGCGGAGCATCCGGCTGGAGAGGGTCCAGTTGATCAGGTTGCCGGTGATGAAGTCGCGGTTGGGGACGATCAGCTCCTTATTGTCCCAGTCCTGCACCGTGGTCGCGCGGATGCGGATCCGGGTCACCACGCCCGACACGTTGCCGATGGTCACGACGTCGCCGGGCCGGACGGGCCGCTCGAACAGCAAGATGATGCCCGACACGAAGTTCGCGAAGATCTCCTGCAGGCCAAAGCCGAGGCCGACCGTCATCGCCGCGACCAGCCACTGCACACTCTGCCAGCCGATGCCAAGGAACCGCATGCCGATCACCACGCCGATCACCACAATCACGTACCGCGAGACCGAGGTCGCCGCGTAGCGGGCGCCGGCGTCCAGCGGCAGCTTCTGGAACAACGCGATCTCGAGCAGGCCCGGCACGTTGCGGCCGGCGAACCAGGTCAGGCAGAACACGCCGATGGACAGGATCACGCTGCCGAGGGTGACCCACGGGTACGCGCCGTTGTCGTCGGGGATGCCGCTGGCCCAGAGCCCGAAGGTGTCGGGGTCGGTCAGGGCGTTGAGCGCCGGGAGCACGTCGCCCCAGGCCATCAGCAGCAGGCCCACGATGCTCGCGCCGACGCCGACGCCCACCAGGCTGCGGGCCTGCTGGTTGATGTCGCTGAGGCTGACCTCGGGTTCGACCTCGATGGCGGCGTTCTCGGTAGGGGCGTTCTCCTGGGCCTCGAGCAACGCCTTGCGCTTCTCGCGGGCCCGCTGCATCGCCACGCGTCGGTACGCGACGAGCAGCCACCGCATCAGCATCGCCCGCACCGCCAGGCAGCCGAACACGACGCCGGCCGAGAACAGCACCCGGCGGGTGAGCTGCAGCGCCGTGTAGTGCATCCCCAGCCCCGAGGCGAGCGCCAGGCCGAGCGTCGCGGCGACCGTCAGCGGGCCGAGCAGCCGCACCAGGCGGGCCACCCACAGCTTCTCGCCGGCCGCGGTCAGCACACTGACCAGCGGGCCGCGGGGGCGGAAGAACATCATCCCCACCACCCCCATCACGAGGAGCGACAGGATCAGCGACAACCGCCCGATCGACTGGATCGCCTCGGCGTCGCGGGTGATCTCAACCCCGACCGCGATGGCGAGCAGCGGGAGGGCGACCAGCTGCATCGGTCGCGCCGCGCGTCGCAGCGACACCATGCCCCGGTTGTCCCAGGCGAAGTGCGCCGGGCCGAGGCCGCCGCGGCGGCACGCGTGGCGGAGCAGGTCGAGCACGGCGTACTGAACGGCGAACAGCGTCAGGGCCCCGCCGGTGGCGAAGATCAGCATCGTGGTGGACGAGCTGAGCCGGTAGCCGATGAACCCAATCATCAGTGGCGTCGGCGCGGCCAGGAAGACCGTGGCGAGCAACGCCTCGACGGTTGGCCGGAACGTGGTGGCGGCCGGCCGCGCCGCGAGCTCGCCCTGCTCGTACAGGATGTTCTTTGCTTTGCGACGCCAGGTCAGCAGCAGCAGCGTCACCATCGACGCCAGCAGCCACAACTCGGGCCGCGCCTTCGCGTCGTCCAACAAAAACTGACCCAGCGTCCTCAGGTCGGCCAGCCGCGCGGACGGGTTGGTCCAGAAGTCGCGGGTGTAGGCGAAGTCGCGGTACGACAGCCGCTCGGCGCTCGGCACCCAGAACACCTTCTCGGCGATGAAGTCGGACAGCGCGCGGGTGTTCTTGACGATCAACGCCTCGGCCGCGTTCAGCTTGCCGAGGTCGGTGAGGTAGCTCTCGGTGTTGGTGACCAGGTCGCCCAGGGTCTCGTCGCGGGACTCGAGCAGCGCCCTCAGCTCCTGCTCGATCTCAGGCGAGATTGTCTCGCCGGTCTGCTCCTCGTACTCCTTGACCGCGGCCGCCAGCTTGACATCAATGGGCTTCGTGCGGGCCGACTTCCAGCCGTACTTCTGCACCCGCATCTCCGACATCCGGGCGGCGCGTTTGCGTTGCCGCTCGCGGATCTTGGTGAGGTCCGGCAGCTGGTCCTGCTCGCTGCGCAGCACCGACCCAATCGTCGGCGAATCCTGCAGCTCCTCCGCCTGGTGCATCACGTTCTCGAGGTTCGTCTGCGCCAGCTGGCTCTGGTCGTTGGTCCGGTCGAGCTGGGCCTTCAGCCTGGCCTGCTTCTGGACCAGCTCAGAGTTCTGTTCCGCCAGCTCGGCGTTGAGCTGCGCCTGCGCCTTCACGGCCGGGTGGGCGGTCACCACCGCCAGCTGGGCTTCCTGGGTCTTGCGGTCGGCGTCGGCCTGCTGCTGCATCGCCAGCTGTGCGGACACCGCGGCCAGCCATTCCTCCGCCTTTTTTAGCGATTGCGCCGCGGCTTCTTGCTGTGCGGCCTTCCAGCGGGCGGTTACCTCGTAGGTGCGGTTCTCTTGTTCCAGCAGCTGCATCTCCTGTCGCAGGGACGCGATCGTGGCCAGCAAGTTGAGCCGCTTGGCCTGAGCCAGCAGCGGGGAGTCGGCGCTGAAGTCGGCGCGCAGGGCCTCCTCGGTCTTGGTGAGCTTGGTGCGGGTTTCGATCATCGCGTCGGGAAGCCGTAGGCGCCGGGCGGCTCGGCTCTCGATCTCGGACTTCACGGCATCGAGCCGCTCCTTGGATTGGCTCACCTCCTGGTCGGCGGACGCCTTGGCTGCTAGCAGGTCCGCAATCGCCAGGCCCTGCAGGCGCCGCGGGCCGCCCTGCTCGGTTGGCGGCGGCGCGGCCCCGCTGGTGGCCATCTCCACCTCGCGTTGCAGACGGGCCGTGTTTTCCTTGAGCTGCTTTACCTTGGTTAGCTGGCCGGCGGTTTTGTCGCAGAGCTCCAGGACCTGCTTGCGTTCATCGTCGCCGAGTTGCTCGGCCGGGGCGTCGGTCGCCATCTGCCGGAGCTCGGCCAGCTGCTGAGCGATTTCGTTAGGGTCCAGGCCGGCGGGCGACACCGGCGCCTCGGCCGGCGCCTGCGCGCACGACGCGAGCGGTGAGGCCGCGACAACGCAGCAGGCGAGGATCAGGCAGAGGATGCGACTCATGGGGTAATCTCCAAACATCGTCGAGCCAGCGTAGGTGGGGCAGCGTTGCGGCTGAGCTGGCTGGGGCGCGGCGGGGCGGCCCGCCGACCTGCGCTAGGATAACACTTGTCGGTTCAGCGGCTAGCGGAGATCTCTTTGCTAGCGATCTCGACGGCGGCTGCAGCGTGCCGCGGGGCCGACCTAACTTGGCCAAGGGTGGTCGGTTAGCAGGTTGCGCGGCGTCCTCAGCGGGGCTTTTCTGGTCGCAGCCGGTTCGCTGCGGCAAACGGAATTGGGCGCAGCAAGACCCACCCCATGCTACCATCCTACCATCCTACCTGCGGTCTCGCTCGCTGCAGGTCGGCCACACGCTTCGGTCCTGCCGCTCTCCTCATCCCTGCTTGTCTCGGCTCGCGATGGTTTTCTTCGCCGCTGGTTGGCAGTTCCGCGATCATCGCCCCGCCGGTCCCCACGCCATCGATTGCCGCCGTGCAGCTGGCGGTCGTCTTCTGCTTTGTCGCCGGGCCCCCGCGCCGCGGCTAGATCGTTTGGATTGTCCTGAGTTGCCCGCCGCCTAGGCTGCATCGAGGCGCTACTCTGCCGCGGGTCGGTTCGCGCTTTGCGAACACCGGGCGCCGGTGCGCGCCACTGGCATGCTGCCGGCGTCCGCCAGACGCCGCCGCAACGTTGGGGTGATCGCCCCCATCGCTCTTAGGGTCTTCACCCCCATTTCGGCCCTTCTCGCCTGCTCGGGCGGCTGGTTCGTGGCTGCGCTCCGTTGGCCCTCGCTATCACGCGTTCAGCAGCGGACGCGGCGACGCGTTTCTCGAAGGCGCCCGATCACGCCGGTCTGTCTGCTCGTCGTTCGCACCCCTTGCCCGAGCAACCGCAGGACCGCAGCCATGGCCAGCAGGCACACTTCCAAGTCAACCAGCAACCGCAGCGCCCGCCTCGCGATTGAGGGGCTCGAGGACCGGCGCTTGCTTGCCATCGCCTGGGCCAACGCCGACCCCATCGCCAACGGATTTGATGCCGAGTACGGCGCCCAGGCCGATCTGGCGACCGCGATTGTTCGCCGGGCCATCGGCGATTGGGAGCGTTCGATCACCAGCTTCAACTACGCGGTCGACGACGACGCCGACCCCAACAACAACCTCGACGACACCTTCACGCTGACGCTCAGCGCCGGGGCCGTCAGCGGCGGGATCGGCGTCACCTCGAGCATCACCTACGGCGCCGACCTGCGTCCGCACGAGGCGACCATCACCATCGACGACGACGCGGGCGGCGACGGCTGGTACTTCGACGCCACGCCCCTCGACGACGCCGAGTTCTCCGCGGCCGTAGCGCCGTTCGAGGCGAACTTCGTGGACGCCAGCACCGCCGGGCAGGCCGCCGTGCGCGACTTCTACCGCACGGTGGTTCACGAGATCGGCCACGCGGTCGGCATCGGCCTAGTCAATGTCGCGGCGCTCGAGGGCGGCGTGTACCCCTACTTCGACGCCTACGCCAACCCGGTGACCAATCCGAACTCGACCAACACCAGCGACACAATCCTCGGCTCGCTGACCCACCGCGGGATCGACCAGGACAACAACCTGCGGCTGGTCTCTGACCCCGACGGCACGCCGGGCAGCGGCGACGAGATCTACGCCGTCAACGAGCTATGGGAGTACAGCCTGGCGGGCGGCGGGACGATCACGTTCACCGAGGCCGACGGCGGGCACCTCTACAACGGCGCACCCGACCCCAACCACACCAGTATCGCCGTCCACGAGCACGACCTGATGAATCCCGGTGCGGCGGCCGCCGGCTCGCCGGTCGCCGTGTCGCGACAGTTCATCTCCGACACCAACCTCGACCTGCTGGCCGACGCCTTCGGCTACGCGACCAGCGCGCCGGCGGGGTCGCAGGACATCAACGCCGACCAGTTCACCGCGGGCGCCGCCCAGATCAGCTTCGAGCAGCAAGCCGGCACGCTCCTGGTGCAGGGGCTGCACTGGGACCCGACCGCCAGCTCGGCCACCCACGTGGACGACACGATCTCGATCACCCAGGTGGGCGGCGACATCCGCGTGGAGGTCTCCTACACGCTCGACAGTGGCGATTCCTACACCTTCACCCGCGACATTGAGGAGTCTCGGGTGCGCCAGATCATTGTCGCCGGGGGCGGGGGGGCCGACAGCATCACCATCGCCACGGGCCTGGCCGACATCACCCACGAGGTCGACTACGTCGTGACCAGCAATCAGGACGCCGACGACAATGGCGCGTTGGGCGACGGCGAGATCGACCTCGACACGACCCTCGGCGGCGCGCAGGTCACGCTCCGCTCCGCGGTGCGGGACGCCAACAGCCTCGGCTCGGCGGCGTCGGTCTACCTGCCGCCCAGCCCGCACGCCTACGTGCTGACCCTCACCGGCACAGAGGCCGGAACCGCCGCTTTCAACGACCTCGACATCGATGAGGACATCGCCATCTACGGCGCCGGCGCCGGCCTGAGCGTGATCGACGCCTCCGGTGTGAGCGACCGCGTGCTGTCCGTCAAGAATGGGTCGTCGCTCACGCTGCACGGGCTGACCCTCACCGGCGGCTCCGCGTCCGGCAACGGTGGCGGTGTGCTGGTGGACACCGGCGGCGATCTCGCCCTCGATGGGGTCGCGGTCGTCGACAATTCGGCAACCGGTAGCGGTGGTGGGGTCTTCGTGCACGGGTACCCAGGGTCGAGCTCCGCCGACATCCAGAACAGCGTGTTCACTGCCAACTCCGCGGGGCAGTTCGGCGGCGGCGTGATGGGATCGCAGTCGGGCGCGACGATCACGGTGGGCGCTACCGTGCTCGCGGGCAACACGGCCGTCTTCGGCGGGCCCAACTTCTACCTTGTCGGCGGCGCTGCCGGCACGAACGACGGCGACAACCTGGTGGGGACCTACAGCGGCACGTTCTTCAATACTTCCGCGGGGGACACCGTCAACGGCACGCCGGACTACATCGTGACCAGCGTCGCCGACCAGTACGACAGCAGCGACGACTTCTACGCCTTCTCGCTCCGCGAGGCGATCGACGCGGCCAACGGCGTTAGCGGCGCCGACGAGATCTGGCTCCCCGCCTGGGACTACCTGCTGACCATCCAACGCACCTCGCAGCACGACAACCTGCAGCCGACCGACACCGACGCCGCCTTCGGGGACCTCGATGTCTGGGGGAGCCTGACGATCAGCCGAGCCGGAGCCCTCACGAAATCGGTCCGCTGGGCCGACTCGACCCACACCGACAAGACGTTCGAGCTCCTCGGCGACTACAACGATGACCACGTCGTCGACGGCGCCGACTACACGATCTACCGGGCGAACAAGTACAACACCGGGACCGACCCCGACGAGTGGGAGAACCTGCCCGGCGACGCCAACGACGACGACACCGTCGACTCGTCGGACCACGCCATCTGGACCAGCAACTACGGGGCGACGCTGACGCTAAACGACGTGTCGTAGCCGGGCAGACCACTGGAGGTTCTGCTAGACGAGGCCCCAGCGCTTGCGCAACCACCACTCGACCGAGAGCAGCGCGACCAAGAGCAGGAAGAACGGCCAGGTATCCCAGTAGGTGACCCGCGCCACGACCTCCTCCAGCACCTCCGGGTCGGCGGCGGCCAGCTCGGCCAGCAGGTCCGGCAGCTCCTCGGGCGCGAGCGAGCGGCCGCCGGCTTGTTCGGTGATCTGGGCCAGCTGCGCGAGCACCGCCGGCTCGGCGCCGGGCTGGTCGAGCTCGACATCGTTGTCCGGCGCGGTGAACCGCGCCTGGGCCGAGCCGATCACTGTGCCCGACTGTCTGCCAGTGGCGGTCACGAGGTAGTCGCCGGCCAGGTCAATCTCGCGGAACACGCCTGCCCCGCCGTTCTCCCCGGCCGGTATCGGCACGGTCCGGGTGTCGCCGTTGGGCCGCCTGACGGTGACCTCGAGTTCGACCGGCGCCGAGTTGCCCTCGGCCGGGTTGGCGCCAACGGTGATCTCGAGCGGGGCGCCGCGGGCGACGCGACGCGACGCGAGCTCGACCCACACCGGGTTTTTCTTGGAGTCGTCCTTCTGGGCGAGCCACAGGATGGCCTGCCGCCAGAAGCGGCGGTGGGCCTCGCCCTGGCCGGCCATCACCCACCGCCAGGTGCTGTCTCCGGCGAAGGCGAGCGACCGCCCCGCCCCCGGCTGGCTCGCGACCAACAGCGGCGCGCCGTCGTGCTCGGGGTCCTCGGCCAATACCTGCGCGTTCGGCTTGAGCGTCCGCTGCACGAAGCGATTGGCGCCGGTCATCGGCGGCAGGGCGTCCCACGCGTCGGCGGCGTTAGGGGCGATCTGCATGATCGGGTGCCGCACACCGAACGGCCGCGCCGGACGCATCCGCACCGGGTCGGCCAGGTGCATGTCGGTCCGCAGCGGCTCGCCGAAGCGTTGCCGCTCCAGCCGCCCCGGCGTGACCGGCAGCACGGGCGTCAGCGGGCTGCTGTCATGACCGCCGGGGCCGAAGCTGTGGTGGCCGCCGGTCATCATCAGGCCCGCGCCCTGGCGGACGCACTCGGCGATCTCCTCCCAGGTGGCGGCGTCGAGCGCGTCGGCGTCGACGTCGTCCAGCAGGTAGACGTCGTAGTCGTTGGCGTCCAGCAGCCGCGTCAGGCTCTCCCGCTCGGGGTCGTAGTCGAGCTTGCGGCGGGTCACGACGATGTCGGGCGAGGCCGCCAGCGAGCCGCGGACAAACCGCTGCTCGACACCGGGCTCGCCGCCGATCCGCTTGGCGCCGGTCAGGTACAGCACCCTGACGCCCCCCTCGCGGACGGTGACGAAGGTCGCCTGCGCGTTGTTGCTGGTCAGCACCTCGCCCGGCTGAGCCTCGATCCGCAGCTGCACCTTCTGCTCGCCGAGCCGGCTCGGCGTGTGCTGCAGGCTGATTGGGTACTCGGCCGCCGCGGGGCCGGCGGTAATCTGCGTGGCGTCGACCACCTGCAGTTGGCCGTTCTCGTCCTCCCACTGCAGCTGCACGGTGAGCGTCTGGTTGGGGTAGCCGTCGACCCGCAGCCGGCCGGTGACCCGGGTCGGCGTGTTGGCGAACACCGAGTTGCTCGCCAGCAGGTCGTCGATCGCCACGTCCGACCGCGCGCCGCCGGCGGGCGAGCCGAACGCAAACGGGAAGATCGGCGTCCCCTCGAGCGCGTACCGCCTGGCGGCCACCTGCGGCGCCAGGTCCGACGGCGGCACGGCCCGCTGGGCGCCGTCGCTCAGCAGCACCACGCCGAGCAGCCGCTCGGAGGCCTCGTTCTCAAGCAGCTCGGCGAGCGACTTGCCGAGCGCGGTGCCGTCGCCGTTAGGAGTCACGCCCCTGAGGGCGTCGGCTCCGGCCGCCGGCCGCAGCGACTGGTCGAATGTGTAGTACTCCAGGTCGTGGTCGCGGCCGAGCTGCTCGAGCGACCCCCGCGACTGGTTCAGCAGCTCCATCGCCGACGCCCACCGCGACTTGCCGCCGAGTGAGTCCTCGACCGTCATGCTGCGCGACGAGTCGACCAGCACCAAGAGCGCCGAGCGGAGCACCTCGGTCTGCGTGCGGACCACCTCGGGCCGGAGCAGGGCGAACAGCAGCATCAAGCAGGCCGCGATCCGCAACGCCGCCAGCGAGAGCCGCCGCCGCCGCGTGAGGGTCCCCCGCGGACGGACCGCGCACAGCCCCAGCAGCACCGCGGCGATGATCGCCACGAGCCACGGTCCGCCGACGGGGTTGAGGGTCCAGGACAAGGTTCGCAGTGGAGTGGGATTAGAGGCTAGTTAGGCGTGAAGGAGGTTGGCCACAAAAAGGCACGAAAGAGCACAAGAGGATGGTGTTGGTTCGCGAGTCGAAAAACGGGGACTGGCTCGCCGCTTCGGGCTCTCGTGCCCTTAGATCTTCGCTTGCCGCGGCGTGCCTGTCCCTTTTTTTCGACGGACCTCAGGCGGGCGCCGCTCGAAAAGGGAAAAGGCACACGACCGCCGTCGGGTTCTTGCCCGGGCGAGGGCTCGCTCGACGGTCGAGAGCCAGTCCCCATTTCAAGCTCACGCGACTTTGTTTCGTAGAGTTTCATTGCGAGCCACAATCCTTACTGGTCAACCGGGTCGTCGTAGAACCGGTTGGCGACAAAATGCTCGGCGGCCAGGGCGATCACGGCCAGCATGATCAGCCACGGGTACAGCTCACGCCCGACGCGGCCGATGTCGACCTGCTCGGCCAGGTCGGCCTCGCCGGCGGCTAACCGGTAGCGTCCCTCCGGCAGGGCGGCGGCGATCTGCTCGTCGGTGACGCGCTGGAGTTGGCCGACTTCGGCAGGCGCAGAGACCGAGAACCCGGCGTCGAGTCGCTCGTCGCCTCCGCCGGCCTGCAGCCGGTAGTTGCCAGGGTCTTCGGTCATGCCGATGGCGGCCTCGCTCTGGGCGGCGGGCAGCGTCTGGCGGATGGAGTCGCCGCCCGGCAGCCGCAGCACGTAGCTGGTGGCGCCGGCCGCGTCGCCTAGGGGGACGATGGCGGTCTCGCCCGGCCGGTAGACGCGGCGGGTGTCGGCCGCGCCGCACAGGTAGCTCCCCATACTGTCGACCAACGCCAGGAACGGCCACGGGTCGACGCCGGTCGGCAGCAGGTTCCAAGGCTGGCCGTTCGAGGGTCCCGACGAAGGATCAGAGAGTGGCGTCGTGACCGTCAACGCCACGCCGCGGTCGAGCCGACGCTCGACAATCGCCGGCTCGCCGTTGGCGTAGCCGGCGACTACGACCGCCTCGGGACTCAGCTCGCCGAGGCTCCAGTACTCGAAGACCGGGAACTGCGGCCACGGGATCGACTCGGCGAAATCGGCCAGCGGCGCGATCGCCGGGTGGCTGTACGAGCGGGGGCGGAGGTAGGTCTCGTCGCGAGACTTCCAGCGGAACTCGCCCGGCAACAGCTGCTGCGCGTCGGCCGAGTTGAGCCGGGCCAGCTCCGAGTTGCGGCCGAGGGCGATTGCTAGGGAGCCGCCGCGGCTCACATAGTTGGCCAACGTCCGCCACGACCCGCTGGTCAAGGGCGGCGGGTCGAGCAGCAGAGCTGCGCGGTAGTCTTGCAGCTTCGACGGCCACTTGCCCGAGAACGCATCGACGTCCACCTCGTACGCCTGGGCGGGGCCGGCCGCGGTCAGCGCCTCGCGGACAAACACCGGGTCGGCGGGCGGGGCGGCGAGCAGCAGCACGCGGCGCGGCGGCTCGACGCTGACGGTGAAGTACTGAGTGTCGTCGGCCGGCAGCGGGTCGCCGCCGACCACGCGGACGTAGCCCTGGTGCACGCCCTCGGTGAGCGACGCGACCGAGAACTCGACCTGCTGCTGCGGCGAGTCGATCGTGACGAGCTGCTCGCCGCGTTTCTCGGGCCTGCTCTGGGAGTCGCTCTGGCCGTCGATCCACAGCTCTACGGTTACTGGCTTGTCGGGCTGCTTGCCAACCGAGGCGAGCGTCGCCTCGAGCCCGAGCGTCTGCCCAACCGCCAGCGTCGACGCCGACAGCTCCAGCCGCGGGATGCCAACGTTCACAGGGTTATCGACGCCAACATCGGCGATGTAGAGCGTTGCCTTGGGGTGCTCTTCGAGCGACTGTGCGAGCGACTCCAGCGCGGCCGAGTCGAGCGCCCCGCGGCTGCGGTCGGTAAACAGGAACACCTCCTGCCGTTGGGCGCCTGCCTGCGCAAGTGCAGCGAGCGCCGACCGCGTGGTCGCCGCCAGGCCGCGATCTCGCGAGGCGGCCCGCACGCGGTTGGCCCGCAGCCTGGCGCCTTCGCGATCGAGCAGCCGCCCCGGGCTGGTCGACCCGGTGTCGGCCACCACGACCTGCCCGTCGGCCGGCAGCCGGCCGAGCAGCCAGTCGGCCAGGTTCTTGGCGGCGGCGAGCCTCGTCTGGTTCTCGCTGCGGTACGCCATCCGCGGCGAGTTGTCGATCACCAACGCCGCCGCCGAAGAGCCTCCGCTCCCTTCCAGTCCCGAACCCTGCAGCACGGGCCGCGCGAGCGCGAACGCCAGCAGCGCGATCCCCGCGCAACGCAGCAGCAGCAGGATCAAGTGCCGCAGCTTCAGCTTGGTCTGATTGACCGACCGCCGCTTCATCACAAACCGGAGCGCTGGGAACATCAGCTGCTGCGGCTTGCGGCGCATGACCAGGTGCAGCACGATCGGGATGGCGATCAGTGCGGCTCCGGCGGTCAGGAGTGGAGTGAGGAAGGTCATCTGATTTCGGATTGGGGATTTCGGATTGCAGATTGGGTCCGAGGCCTCGTGCGTTCAATCCGCATTCCCAAATCCGCAATCCGCAATCTTCTCACGCTCGTTGCCTCCGCGTCGCCAGGTACTCCGTCAGCGCTTTATCAAACGCCATGCTCGTGTCCAGCGGCACATAGTCGATGCCGCTCTTAAAACACTCTTCGCGGTACGACTCGCGGAACGCGTTGATTTCTTCCAAGTAGTCGCGGCGGTAGCCGTCGGCGTCGATTTCGAGGCGTTGGCCGGTCTCGGGCTCTTCGAAGTCCACGAGGCCGTGGAACGGAAACTTCACTTCGGCCTCGTCGAGCACGTGGAACAAAATGACATCGTGCCCGCCGTGGCGGAGGCGGCGCAGGGCGGCGATGACCGGCTCGGGGTCGGTCAACAGGTCGCTGAAGACCATCACCAGGCTTGCGTGGCGGAGCATCGCGGCCAGCTGGATCAGGCTGTTGCCGATGTCGGTCTCGCCCTCGGGCTTGAGGTTCGAGAGCAGCGACAAGATGGTGCCGATCTGCTGCCGCTTGCTCTTGGGGGGGAGCGAGCGGGTAATCTTCTTGCCAAACGTGACCAGGCCGACCGGGTCGTTCTGCAGGATCATCAGGTACGTGAGCGCCGCGGCCAGGCAGATGGCGTAGTCGAACTTAGTCAGCTCCTGCCGGTAGGTGTAGGCCATGCTGGCCGACAGGTCCATCGCCAGGTAGCCGGTGATGTTGGTCTCGGCCTCGAACTTCTTGACGTAGTAGCGGTCGGTCTTGGCGTAGGCGAGCCAGTCGATGTCCTTGGGGTCGTCGCCGGGCGTGTACTTGCGGTGCTCGCTGAACTCGACGCTGAACCCGTGGTACGGGCTGGCGTGCATCCCCTGCAGGTACCCCTTCACAATGAACTGAGCGCGCAGGTCCAGCCGCTTGATCTGCTGGATAACTTCGGGCTTGAGGTACTTTTCGGAGGACAAGCGAGCGAGGGCGGTCGGAGTTCAGGAAACGCGTGGGTGAAATAGCCGGCGAGCTACGCCTCGGCGGGTTCGGGTTGGATTAACCACAGAGAGCACGGAGGTCACAGAGAGACTTCCGGTGAAAGTTGGCTTGGTGGGGGAATCGTCTTTCCTACGGCCTGAGAGAGTTGTTCGATTACGGCTAGCAGTTGATCTGGCTTTCCATGCTTTGCGTTCCGGAAGGGAATGTAGAACCGAAAAACCGCCGGCGTGCGCCAGGGCCTAAATACCATTGCAAGTGGGTTGTTCTGCTTGCTCCCTCCAAACCAGCGATAGAGAACAACAGGCAGCGAGGCCTTTGCCCACCTCTTGCTCTCCGAGCAGTTCAGGTGTTGGCTTCGCTTGTCAAGAATCGGAATGACGGTTTCTTTGAAATACGACTCCCAGTAGGGGCTGTTTGAGAAGACGATCAAGGTGTCTCGGCCGGTCGCGACCCCGTAGACCCAAGCGACCAGCAGAAGCAACGCGGATCCGATGCACCAGCAAAGCAAACCAACGAGGGCTAACGCGATGAGGAGTGGCGATATCGCTATGACGAGTGCCACACCCAGCACTCTAGTTCCAGTTCTCTTTACGATGTTTATCTTGATCCTCCTCCGTGTCCTCCGTGAACTCTGTGGTTCATCCAACTGACAGCCGTGGTGGAATCGCTAGTGGGGCTCCACGCCCTTTCAGGGCGTGCCAACCGGGCGCATTCCTTCTTGGTGTCCTTCGTGTCTTTGTGGTGACTTAAACCGTACACCGCCGAGGCGTAGCTCGCCGGCTACTTATCTAGCCTGCGAACTTGGGAATCTCAGGGGTCGGGATCTCTTTGATCAGCCGATCAATCACGTCCTCGGTGGTCATGCCTTCGGCTTGGGCTTGGAAGTTGGTGCTGACGCGGTGCCGCAGCACGGGGGTGGCGACCTTCTGGACATCCTCCACGGCGACGCTGAACCGGCCGTCCATCGCGGCGAGCGCCTTGCCGCCCTGGATCAGGAACTGCCCGGCGCGGGGGCCGGCGCCCCAGTCGACGAGCTCGCGGACAAACTCTGGCGCCGACTCGTCGCGGGGGCGGGTCGCCCGCACGAGCGACGCGGCGTACTTGATCAGGTACTCGCTCACCGCCACGCTGCCGACCAGCTTCTGCAGGTTGAGGATCGCCTTGCCGGACAGCACCTTGCTGATCTCGGGCGTCTCGCCGCGGGTGGTGTTGGCGAGGATCCGCTCCTCCTCGTCACGCGACGGGTAGTCGACCTTGATGTTGAACATGAACCGGTCGAGCTGCGCCTCGGGCAGCGGGTAGGTGCCTTCCTGCTCGATCGGGTTCTGCGTGGCGATGGTGAAGAACGGCTGCGGCAGGTCGTAGGTGGTCTGGCCGACCGAGATCTCGCGTTCCTGCATCGCCTGCAAGAGCGCGGCCTGCGTCTTAGGCGGCGTGCGGTTGATCTCGTCGGCCAACAGGATATTCGTGAAGATTGGCCCCTCGACGAACCGGAAATTCCGCCGGCCGTTGTCGTCTTCTTCCAGCACGTTCGTGCCCGTGATGTCCGAGGGCATCAGGTCGGGCGTGAACTGGATCCGCTTGAACTCCAGGTCGAGGATCTTCGACAGCGTGCTGACCATCAAGGTCTTGGCCAGGCCGGGCACGCCCTCCAGCAGGCAGTGCCCGCGGGTGAAGATGGCCGCAAAGATCTGCTCGATGACCAGGTCCTGGCCGATGATCACCTTCTGCAGCTCCTGCTGCATCACCATCCGGTGCTGCCGGAACTCCTGGAGGACGTCGCCGAGGTTGCGAGACATGCGTGTTGGTGGTTGGTGGCTTGTGGTTGGTGGCTTGCAGCAGAACGCCGGCTTGCTCCGACCAGCCCACCTCGCCAGGGGTGGGACCAATCGGCAATACTGCGGCGGAATTACCCGAGTACTAACTCGTCATTCTAGGCTCGTCATTCTAGGGTTCGCATGTCGACCAGCCAACGCTTGCCGTAATCGCGTTTGCCAGCCTAACTCTAGAAACGTACGATACTTGCGTATTCTTCCTTCAGATCTCCCAGAGCGGCTCCCGATGCGCTCCGCGGTTCAAACCCTTGTGTGTCTGGCTGTAGCGATTGGGGCGTTTGCGCAGCCCCTGGCCGCCCAGCCCGCCGACACGCTCGACCCCGAGGCGGTGCGTGCCGCCATCCGCACCGGGGTGGTCTACCTGAAGGATCAGCAGAAGGATAGCGGCCGCTGGGACGAGATGCCCGGCTTCCAGGGGGGCATCACGGCGCTCTGCACGCTGGCGCTGCTGAACGCCGGCGTCGAGCCCGACGACCCCACCGTCGAGAAGGCGCTCGACTACCTCCGCCGGATCAAGCCCGACCGGACCTACTGTGTTTCCCTGAAGATCATGGTGCTGGCCGCGGCCACGCCGAAGCGTGACCTGGCGACCATCCAGGAGTGCGTTAAGCAGCTCGAGTCGACCCAGCACCCCGGCCCGGGCATCGACACCGGCGGTTGGTCGTACCCCGGGCCGGGCGCGGACCCGAGCAACGCGCAGTTCGCCACGCTCGCCCTGCACGAGGCGCAACGCGTCGGCGCCAAGGTGTCGCTCGACACCTGGCGGGCCGCTAACGGCTACTGGCGACGCAACCAGAACGCCGACGGGTCGTGGTCTTACAGCGGGGGGCAGGGCCCCTCGGGCAGCATGACCTGCGCCGGCATCGCCGCGCTGGTGATGACCGGCGAGGCCCTCAACGAGGGCGACGCCCGCATCGAAGGCGACCAGGTCCGCTGCTGCGTGCCCCACGAGGACGACGACCGCATCGAGCGGGCGCTGTCTTGGATGGGCCGCAACTTCTCCGTCACACGCAACCCGGCCTCCGACGCGGTGAGCCGGGGTTGGCTCTACTACTACCTGTACGCGCTGGAACGCGTCGGCCGGCTGACCGCGCACCGCTTCATCGGCGAGCACGACTGGTACCGCGAAGGGACCGAGTTCATCGTGAGCAAGCAGGACCCGCTTTCGAAGTACTGGACCGGCGGCCGCAGTGAGAAGAACCCGCATGTCGGCACCTCGCTGGCGCTGCTGTTCCTCTCCAAGGGCCGCCGCCCGGTGCTGATGGCCAAGCTCGACTACGGCGACGGCTGGAACCAGCACCAGTCGGACGCCGCGCACCTGACCGCGGTGGCGGAGCGGGCGTGGCGGCTCGACCTGACCTGGCAGCAGTTGGACCCGGAGGGCGCCTCGGTCGAGGACCTGCTGCAGGCGCCGGTGATCTACCTCAGCGGCTCGAACATCGCGCGGCTGACGCAGCACGCCGAGAAGCTCCGCGCGTACGTCGACCGCGGCGGGTTCTTGTTCGCCGAGGCGTGCTGCGGCGGCAACGGCCCGTTCCGCCGCTCGGTCGAGCAGCTCGTCGAGGCGATGTTCCCCGAGCCCGAGTACCGGCTGCGGCAGCTCCGCCCGGCGCACCCCATCTGGCGGATGGAGCGGGCCGTGCAGCCCGACTCGGCCTACCTCGGCAAGCTGTGGGCGGTGGAGTACGGCTGCCGCACCTGCGTGATCTACTGCGACGAAGACCTTTCCTGTTATTGGGAACTCGACCGCCCGCAGGCGGTGGAGTCGTACCCGGCGACCGTCCGCTCGCGCGTGAAGGACGCCGAGGACGTCGGCCTCAACGTGCTGGCGTACGCCACCAACCGCAAGCCGCTCGGCAAGGAGCAGGTGTTTGTCGACAACGCGGCCGACGACCTCGAGGACTCCGACGCCGAGCGGGGCGTGATCCGCGTCGCGAAGCTGCAGCACGGCGGCGGCTGCAACGACGCGCCCGGCGCGCTCGCCAACCTGACCCGCGCCGCCTCGCAGGGCGACCTCAAGCTCCGCGTCAGCACCGACGCGCCCCTGGTGAGCCTGACCGACGAGTCACTGTTCACCTACCACGTCGCGTTCATCCACGGCCGGCACGAGTTCGGCCTGACGCAGAAGGAACGCGACAACCTCCGCGACTTCCTCACCCGCGGCGGCACCCTGCTGGGCGACGCGATCTGCGCCAGCGACGATTTCACCCGCGGGTTCCGCCGCGAGCTGCTCGCCGCCATTCCGGGCGCCCAGCTCGAACGCGTGCCGCCGGACGACCCGATCTTCACCGACGCCTACGGCGGCTACGACATCCGCACCGTCAAGGCCCGCAGCCCCCAACCGGTCGCCGGGGGGCAGCCGCTGGCGGCCAAGCTGCGTTCGACCCGGCCGGTGATCGAGGGGATCAAGATCGAGGGCCGCTGGGCGGTGCTCTACTCGCCGTACGACCTGAGCTGCGCGCTGGAGAAGCACGAGGCGGTCGAGTGCCGCGGCTACTCCCGCGAGGACGCGGCGCGGATCGGTTTGAACGTGCTGCTGTACTCGATCAACTACTGATCCTCGTGCGTGCACTTTCGCTGCTTTACAGCCGCCGTGGCGACTGGTAAGCTGCCGGCAGAGTCGCGTTGGTGGTTGGCCTGGGAGCGTTCTTGCCCGGCCAACGAACAGGGAATCCGGTGCAATTCCGGGACGGCCCCGCCGCTGTGACCAGGCGTTTGCCCGCCGATCCTCTTTCGCCATTGCCGCTGGTTTCCTTCGGGTTCTTGCCCCTGGGTTCTGGTGGTGAGAAGGCCGATCGGACCGGGGCCTGGGAGTCAGAAGACCTACCATCGCGTTTACCCTCGGCCGCCTGCGAGGGACGGGCGCCGCACCGGATGACTGCGCTGCTGCACCGTGTTAGGTCCTCTGCCGTGCTGGCCGTGGGCGCTGTGTGCACTTAGCGGCTCGAAAGAACCCACGCGGATGGTCCGCCCCCGTTCCGCCGTCACGCGCCCAATGGCCCGCCGCCGCCCGCTGCGCGGCTTTACCCTGGTCGAGCTGCTGGTGGTGATCGCGATCATCGGCGTGCTGGTAGCACTGCTGCTGCCGGCGGTGCAGGCGGCCCGCGAGTCGGCCCGCCGCACCGCGTGCCAGAACAACCTGAAGCAGGTCGGCCTGGCGCTCTTGAGCTACGAGGACGTCGGCAAGGCGTTGCCGGTGGGGTGTGTGGGTTGTCGGGAGAAGCCGAAGTTCCGCCGCTCCTGGTGTGTCGACGTGCTGCCCCACCTCGAGCACGGCGATTTGTATGACCGGTTCGATTTGAGCCTCGCGGTCAACGACCCGGTCAACCTGCCGTCCGCCGCGGCCGTGCTGGGAGTTTTCCTCTGCCCCAGCACCCCGGAAGGGCCCCAGCTGGCCGCTGACGGCCGCTTCAAGGGCGCCGCCTACGGCGACTACGGCGGCCTGTACGGCGCCGAGGGGCCGGCCGCGTCGGCGCCGTTTGGCGCCGCGCAGTTCCTCGCCGACCCGTACCTCGGCGTCATGCTGTACGAGCAGCCCACTAGATTCCGAGAGATCACCGACGGCCTGTCGCACACAGCGGCGGTCGCCGAGCTGCTCGACCGCCGCAGCGGCGACGCCGAGTGGGCCAACGGCGCTACCCTGTTCGCGCACGAGCTCGGGCAGTCGGTCAACGAACAGACCCTGCTCGGCAACAATGTTGGCGGGCCGCACCCGGGCGGCGCGTTTCTCTTGTTCTGTGACGGCCATGTCGCGTTCATCCCCAACGAGCTCGAGCCGGTGCTGTTCACGGCGTTGCTGACCAGGGCGGGTGGGGAGCAGCTATGACGCTCGTCCGGCTGATCGGCCTCGCTGCCGTTTGCACGCACGCGACGCTCGCCGCCGCGCAGGTCACTTCGTTCGACGATGTCGAGTACTGGGTCGGCGAGGGCGCCAACCGTGCGGCGCTGGTCATCGACTGGTCCGAGTTCGAGGGCGAGGGCGATCCACTCGTGTGGGGCTACCGCTGGGACGGCGTGGCGACCGGGCGGCAGATGCTGATCGACGTGATCACAGCCGACGAGCGACTCTACGGCAAGCTCACGCCCGGAGACGTCCTGGTGCTCGGCCTCGGCTACGATCGGCACGAGCCGGCGTCCTTCGCGATCTCCGACGGCTCGACGTTCGACCAGAGCGGGCTGACCCACGCCGGCACGAACAACGACTTCAACGCGGCCGCTACCGACCCAGGCGACGCCTACGCCGAGGGCTGGGACGACGACTTCTGGCACTACGCCACGCGGGCCGACGGTTTCGACTCGCCGTGGGTCAGCAGCCAGCAGCCGATGGGGCTCCGTACGCTGACCGATGGAGTCGTGGATGGCTGGACCTTCACGCAGTTCGTCAAGGATCAGCGGGACTACGTGACCTACCCCGACCCGGCGAGCCCGGCCCTGCCGCCGGCTGTCCCGCTGTTGGGCGACTACAACGCCGACGGCTCGGTCGACGCCGCCGACTACACCGTGTGGCGCGACGGCGGCTCGCCCGCCGGGCCGATCCACTCTGACTACCTGCTGTGGCGCGACAACTACCTGCCCGCCACCGGCTCCCCTGCCGGCGCGCCGTCCTCGGCGTCGCCGGCGCCCGAGCCGCTCGCGGCTCTCCTGCTGATGCTCGCCGGCGTGTGTACCGCCGGCGCCCGCCTGTTTAGTTCTAGACAACTCGGAACGACCTCATGAAGCTTGCTGTTACCTTTGCTGCCCTCGCCACCCTGCTCGCCGCGTCGCCGGCCCGTGCCCAGTACGCGGTCGAGGTGACCTCCTACACGCCCGGCGCCGCACCGTCGGCCGGCTACACGAACACGGCCGCCGCGCTCGGCGGCCCCCAACGCGACACCGCGTTCGGCGCCGTCACCACCTTCAATCCTCCGTTCAGCACCGACGACCTGGTCTCGATTGGCGAGGGTGGTGAGCTTACGCTCCGCCTCTCCAACTACGTCCTCCCTCAGGTCGGCGGCCCCGAGATCGGTGTGTTCACCAACACCGGCATCGCCGACATCGACTGGCCTAACGGACAGGCCGCGGCGGTCTTGGCGAACGACGGTATCGCCACCTTCGGCATCGACTCCGCGGTGGTCGAGGTCAGCGCCGACGGCGCGTCATGGGTTTCGCTGGGTGAGGTGCTGTTCGACCTCCCCACCGCTGGCTACACCGACCCTGCCGCGACCTCGCCCGCTAACTTCCAGCAGCCGTTCACCGGCGTGCTGGCCGACTTCGCCAGCCTCGACCTGGCCGGCATGCAGACGCTGCTCGGCGGCTCGGGCGGCGGCTACTGGCTCGATATTTCCTCCACTGGTTTGAGTCAGGTGGGTTACGTCCGCTTCAGCCTGGCCGACGATGGCGACGCGCTGACCGATCTCAACTTCGACCTCGACGCGTTGAGCATCGCGGCCGGCGCCGTCGGGCCCGCCACCGTGCCCGAGCCGGCCGCCGTCCTCTTGCTTCTCACGCCGCTGGCGCTTACAACCCGCCGGCATGTCCAACCACGCCGAGCATAACGCCAGGGTCTGGGACCAGCTCGCCCGCCGCGGCGCGCCGCTGACCCGCCCCGCCACCGAGGCCGACCTCCGCAACCCGCTCCGCGCGGTCGACCCGCAGGGCTGGCTTGGCGATTCGATTGCCGGCTGGCGGGTGCTCTGCCTGGCCGCCGGCGGCGGGCGGCAGAGCGTGTTGTTCGCCGCGGCCGGGGCCGAGGTTACCGTGCTCGACGTCAGCCCCGAGATGCTCGCCCACGACCGCCGGGCCGCCGCCGAGCGCGGCCTGGCGGTCCGGGTGGTCGAGGGGACCATGGAGGACCTCTCGGCATTCGCCACCGGCGGGTTCGACCTGGTCGCCCAGCCGGTCAGCACCTGCTACGTGCCCGACGTCGTGCGTGTCTACCGGCAGGTCGCCCGCGTGGTGCGTCCCGGCGGGCTGTACCTGAGCCAGCACAAGTCGCCCGTCAGCCAGCAGGCGACCGACCAGCCCGCGGCCGGCGGCTACACAGTTGCCGAGCCGTACTACCGCGAGGGCCCGCTGCCCGCCGCCGCGCCGGGCCGCCTCCGCGAGGCCGGCACGCTTGAGTACCTGCACCGCTGGGAGCAGCTCATCGGCGGCATGTGCCTGGCCGGCTTCGCCATCGAGGGCCTGGTTGAGCCGCTCCACGCGCAGCCCGACGCGGCGCCCGGCGAGTTCGCCCACCGCGGCCAGTTCATCGCCCCCTACGTGCGGGTGAAGGCCCGCCGCGCGGACAGCGAGTCGCCCCGCAGCAAGCCGACGATCTTGTCGGTGTGACTCATCCGACGGCTCGCTTGCCGGGCGACTGTTGTCCCGGCTGAGTTTTGTCCCGGCTGAGTTTTGTCCCGGCTGAGTTTTGTCCCTGCTGGGTTTTGTCCCTGCTGGGTTTTGTCCCTTCTGGCGACATCGATTTATAGGGACAAAAGTCGGGCCTTATTTCGGGCGGCGTTGGTCGTAAGTCGTTAGGTGAGGATGCCTTGCGAGGAAGCGCTCGGTCGGTGACGATCGACTTTTGTCCGTTGCTGCGTGCCAGAGCGGACAAGAGTCGTCTGCATAGCGGACCCTGCCAAAGGCGAACCACGGCTCCCCCATTAGCACCAATCTGGCGGCTCTTTTCTACAACGAATCCAGCAGAAGGATGAGTCTCTGGCCGCTCGTAGCACGACGCGCAGCGTCGTGCTACTCTTGGAGCGAGTCGCTAACATGCCGCGATTCCCTAGCTAGGTGTTCTTCTCTTGAAATCCCTCACGATAAACCTGCTGCTAGCGGCCGTCCTGCTGGTTGTCCTGTCCTTAGGCTACCTCTTGTATTCGAGGGCCGCCCTGGTAGCACGCTACTCAGAGTTGCTCATTAATATCGCGCCGCGGGAGCTCGTGGAGGTCGACGAGGAAGAGTTCTCTAGGTGGCTCGAAACCCTAGAGTCCGACGATTGGGAAGTTCTGCGCACCGGCAACGAAGGCTACTCGCAAGTCCTCCCCAACTTTGTGCCCTACGGTTTCGAGCCAACCATCAACGGCTTCCTCGACATGCAAACAATGCCGTTCCCTCCTGCGGAACCACTTTCTAATGACGAGCTTCGTCGGCTGTCAAAAGCGGCTGAGTTGCGTGCAAGTTACGATAGCCTCGGACCAGGCGGCACAATCTATGTCTGTCGTCGGGACGGCGTTGTGCTAGGGTTCTACCAATCGTATTCACGTGGATCGAGGGAGTACTCTATCCTGGAGGACGGTGGCTACGTCATATATATCGCACAGCCCAAGAATGCCCAGAAGTTGCACGCTCTTACCGACTTCCCAAAGGACTAAACTACCCACCGCATCTTGCAACGGAGTGCGACAGCAGAGAAACGCGGACAACGAGGATCTAGGCACTGCCTCAGAGAGCCTTTCCAAGCCCGGCGCCGCCAGCTTCCATACAAGCCCGCAGCGCTAGCTAGGGAAAGCAGCGTTAGTTGGGCCGGCCCGCCCAGGAGTCGCGAAGAGGGTGCTTAGGCCCGTGTGTCGGCTTACTCGCTGAGCCACTTCCGCGAGTGCTCGTTGAGCTGGTTGAGTTTGAGTAGCCGCTGGCGGCCGGCAGGGCTGATGGCGGTCCCGTCGATGGCGAGCCACTCGAGGTCCGGCCACTGCAGCAGCACCTCGACCGACGCGTCGGTCACGCCGGGCCACAGGGGGGGAGCTCCTCCGCTCACGCCCGTGCCGAATATGACACTGGAGACTCGGCTCGGCGACTGTGCGTCTCGGAGGAGCGCCGCCAGGTTTTCGAAGCGGTCGTCGTCGAACGTGCGTTCACAGATGACGATGGTGAGGGTCCCATCGCTCTGTCGCCCCAGTCGTCCGTCTGTCCCGAGGATCGCTGACGCGTCGGCCTGGAACCGCTCGAACCGCGCCTGGGCCCGCAGGTCCTGACGGTGCTCGGCGCCCAGGATCGCAAACACTGCCGCTAGTAGCGAGGTGACCACGAACACCTCGGTCAGCGACACCCGGCTCAGCCGGGCAGCCGGGTCACGGGCCTTGCGGATCTGCCGGACGGCGCCCAGCCCCGCGCCGGTGGCCACCAGGATCGCGATCGCCGCGTACCGCGGCGGCCGCAACGGCGTGTCGGTCCACAGCGATAGGGCCCAGCCTCACAGGCCGCCGCCCAGGCAGGCCGCCGCCGTTGCAATCACGATGCCGCGCCAGCCGATCGTGCGGTCCGCTGTTGTGACCGTCATTTGTGTTACATCTGTAGTGGCCTACGCCGTTGCTTGGTCGTGTGATCGCCATTCTAGGAGTCAGTCGGCCGCTGCGACAACTCCGTTCGGTCGGACGCACCTAGCGTGCTGCTCGGCTACAATGCGGTCCGGCGGCGCCGGTCGCGCATCAATTCTCCTCATCCCAAGGGCTCCCCGATGCCGGCGCTTGAGCAAACGCTGTTCGGACTCCTCGTGTGCGGCGTGGTCATCGTCGCGATCCTGCTGCTGATCCTCGTGCGACTGCAGCAGCTGCTCGAAATGAATCGCAGGCGGCCACGCTCGGCGGTCGAGCAGGCGATCGAGCGGGGCGACTTCGAAGAGATCATCCGCCGCGCGCAGAAGCAGCTCGAGCAGACGCCCCACCACACCCGGGCGCGGTGGTCGCTCGCCAAGGCGTACTTTGCCAAGGAGATGTGGGCCGAGGCGAAGGCCGAGTTCGAAACCATTGGCCGAAACGACCCGAGCTGGCGGGTCAAGTTCACCGAGCCGTATCTGGATGAGATCGAGAAGCGGCAGGCGGGCTGAGCTCCACGAATGCCGCCAGACGACGTCTCACGGCGGGCGGTTCTCTAGAAGACCACCGCGGTCGGAATCTGGCTTTTCACTGCCTGGACTACCGAGTCAGGGCCGGCTAGTGGCGTCCGGCTAGCGTTAGGAGTAGAGTAACCAACGCCGGGCCTGACTTCTCTATCCGACGGCCCTCTTTTTCTCGGGAGCTCGCTATGATTCTGCATCGTTTGCCGTCCTTGCAATGCTTGGCGGCCGTGCTGCTCTGCTCCACATTTCTAACTTCTGCGCGAGGGGCCGAGGAAGTCAATGTCCTCAACTACATTCGCGCCGAGAGCGACGCGCAGTTCGCCGGCTACGCCGCCAAGGCGGGCGGCGTCGGCAAAGTGCTCCACATGCGCGAGGTGTACTCGGTAGAGAACCAAGTCACGATCCGCGGCAACCGCGACACGCTCTACTCATTCGTGGTCCTCGACCTGACGACGCCCGCCGTGGTGATGAAGCCCGAGTCTCCCGGGCGGTTTCAGTCGTTGCTGGTAATCAGCCAAGACCACTACAACCCCCTGCTCAAGAACGGCGGCGGCGAGGTCACGCTCAGCCTCGACAGCGTCGGCACGCGGTACGCGATGGCGCTGTTCCGCACCTTCTGCGACCCCAACAGCCCCGACGACATGAAGCAGGCGCACGCGCTGCAGGACAAGATCCAGTTGAAGCAGTCCTCGCCCGGCAGCCTCAAGCTGCCCGACTGGGACAAGGCATCGCTTGTTGCGACCCGCGCCCAACTCAATCAGCTGGCTGCGAAGGTGAAGAGTTTCCCCTTGGCCTTCGGGCGGAAGGGCGAGGTCGACCCGATTCAGCACCTGATGGGCAGCGCCTTCGGCTGGGGCGGCAACCCCCAGCGCGGCGCCATGTACTTCAACGTCACGCCTGAGAAGAACGACGGCCAAACCGCGTATACCCTGACCATGCCCAAGGACGTGCCGGTCGAGGCCTTCTGGTCGGTGACGGTGTACAACAAGGAGGGCTTCTTCTCGCCCAACGACCAGAACGCCTACTCGTTCAACAGCATCACCGCCGATCGCAACGCCGACGGCACGGTAACTGTCCACTTCGGCGGCGACGCCAAGGCCGCCAACTACCTGCCGATCACCCCCGGCTGGAACTACATTGTCCGCTGCTACCTGCCGGGTTGGCAGGTAATCGAGGGCAACTGGTCGCCGCCCGCGCCGGTGGCGTCGCCCTCAGAGTAGCGTCTTGACGCCCGTCGCACCCCAACAACCTTATGCGTCGGGTCCGCCGAACACCACGCGGGCCGGCCTCGCGTTGAAGCACTCGTCGACGATATCGAAGTGGTCGAGCGTGACCTGCGACGGGTGCTCTACCCCGCAGGCGCGGCTCAGCTCCAGCAGGTCCTTGCGGAGCGTGACCACGTAGTTGGCGAACCGGTTCGCCTTGTGGGTCGGGTCGAGGCCCCGCATCAGCCAGCGGTTCTGGGTCGCCACGCCGGTCGGGCAATGGCCGGTGTGGCAGCGTTGGGCCTGGATGCAGCCGATCGACAGCATCGCCTCGCGGGCCACGTTGATCATGTCGCAGCCCATGCCCATCGCCAGCAGCGCCGACTCGGGGAAGCCGAGCTTGCCGGAGCCGATGAACACGACCTTGTCCTGCAGGCCCGACTCGCGGAACAGCCGGTAGACGCTGCCGAAGCCGATCTTGAACGGCAGCGCGACGTGGTCGGAGAACGCCAGCGGCGCGGCGCCGGTGCCCCCCTCGCCGCCGTCGATAGTGACGAAATCGACGCCGCGGTCGTCGGCGGCCATGCGGCGGGTCAGCTCCTCCCAGAAGTCCATCTGCCCGACCGCCGACTTGACGCCGACCGGCAGCCCGCTGGCCTCGGCCAGCTGTTCGACAAAGTCGAGCAGGCTGTCGACGTCGTGGAACTCGGCGTGCGAGGCGGGGCTGATGCAGTCCCGCCCCATGGGGACGCCGCGGATCGCGGAGATCTCGCTGGTGATCTTGGCGGCCGGCAGCACGCCGCCGTGGCCCGGCTTGGCGCCCTGGCTCAGCTTGATCTCGATCGCCCGCACCGGGTTCGCCGCCACAACATCGGAGAACCGCTTGAAGTCGAACCGCCCCCGCTCGTCGCGGCAGCCGAAGCACGCGGTGCCGATCTGCCACACCAGGTCACCGCCGTGCTGGTGGTGCGGGGACACCGCGCCCTCGCCCGTGTTGTGCAGGCAGCCGGCCAGCAAGGCGCCCCGGTTTAGCGCCTCGACCGCCGCGGCGCTGAGCGAACCGAAACTCATCGCCGAGAGGTTCACCACCGACGCCGGGCGGAACGCCTTGGCGCGGCGCCGGTGCTCGCCCAAGACCTTCTCGCAGGCGATGGGGTGCAGCGGGTCGTGGCCCGGTTCGCCCGGCTGCGGCTCGTTGAGCGGGAACGCCGAGTGGCGGATGATCAGGTAGTTGGGCGAGGCCTCGAGGTCGTTGTCGGTGCCGAAGCCGAAGTAGTTGTTCTCCTGCTTCGACGACGCGTACACCCACCGCCGCTGGTCGCGGGTGAACGGGCGTTCCTCGTCGTTGTTGGTGACGATGTACTGGCGGAGCTCCGGGCCGATCGCCTCGAGCCAGTAGCGGAAGTGCCCGACGATCGGGAAGTTGTGCAGGATCGCGTGCTTCTTCTGCAGCACGTCGTAGGCCACCCAGGTCGCTAGGGCCAACGCCAAGAAAACCAGCACGGTCGTCAGAGAGGGCATGTCGTCCTTCCCACTGGGGTGCGTCCGCCACAACTCGTGGCGAGCAGCAGTTTAACAGGAAGACGCAGGCAAAGTAGAGCGGCCAGCGGGCCCGCCAAGCAGGAACCGCCGCCCGTGCCACTACCGGATTGCCGTCGGGCTAATCTGCCGTCGTGTCGGGATCGCCCTTGGTCTTGCGAGGGCCCGGGCGGAAGAAGAGCCACACCGCGTAGAAGATGGCGGCTGCTCCCGCCGCCGCGCTCGCGATCCTGATGGTCATCGCGTAGGGCACGGCCGCGACATCGATGAGGCTGTACCCGATCAGCGCCAGCACGATCGCTTCGAGACGCCGCGGAGCCTTCCTGGCGGGCGATGCGGCCCTCCCTTCAGGCGCCGACTCGGGCGAACGGTACGGGTTGTCGTCGGCCACCGCTCACTCCTCAAGGCTGACGGCGCCTTCGATGAGCAACGGCCACCACGCGTGCTTGCCCAGAAATAGAACCCCTATCGCGCTGACCACCAGCAATGCAAGCAGCGCAAGGGTGCTCAGGTTCAGCAGGAGCGTCATGACCAACGCGATGCGTAGCTGGATCAGCGCGAGCGCGACGGCGACGAAGCCGGTCAAGATCAGCAGGTCGCCGGACCGCGCCCGTAGGCCGCCGGCGATCTTGGCGTGCACGGCGAGCCACGCGGTCGCCATCAGCCAGTAGGGGCAATTCCAGCAGAATGTCTCGGGTGTGAGCGCCATGCCGAACCCCGCCGGCTGATGGCCGAACCCGTAGGGCGGGATCGAGAAGCCGCAGAAGTGCCCGTCGGCCCGCTCGCTCCACACGGCCGATCCGGCGCAGGTCCCGATGAATTCGTCTTTGCCGGCCGCCACGAAGAACGTGCTGTTACGTTGGTTCGATAGGCAACCAACGCCGATCGGCCCCGCCTGGACCCGGGCCGAGACGCAGTTGGGGAAATCCTCCGGCACGACTTCGATCCCCCACAACGCGCCCATTAGGGGGATCCACGGCCAGCTAGTGAACCAGAACAAGCAGCTCAGGCCCGACAGCGAGAGCGGCAGTGCACGCAGCAGTCGTGGCATGGGCGCCTCGTGCGGTCGTCGTAGAGCTGGGCGATGGGGGCCGGGCGATGCGGCCGCGTCCAATACCGACCCCATGCCGCTACGACATCTACGTGCTGAACACGCCGCCGGTTCACGACTCCGCGGGCCGTGCTACTCAAGCCCGTCGTGCAGGCAGTGCCGCAGGCAGTACACGCTCATCGCCGTGCCGTACTGCTGGTGGTAGTTGTAGAACGGGTAGTCCCACCAGGTGCCGTCCTTCTCCTGCAGCGGCAGCAGGATGTTCGCCAGGTGATCCTGGAAGTACGGCCGCTCGTCCTCCGGCAGCATCTCGATCGCCATCGCGGCGTAGTAGTGGCCGTAGTAGTAGAAGTAGCCCGCCACCTGGAAGTAGCTCTCGTGCGGCTGCGGGCGTTTGCGGCCGATCCCCAGCCAGCCATTGCGGGCGAACAGCCGGTTGAGCCACGCCCGCAAGACGCCGTCGGTGACGGCGTGGTCGCCCCATTGGCGGAGCGCGACGTTGCACGCCTGGCTGCGGCCGAGGCTGCCGCCGGGGCGGTTGATGCCCAGCCGGGGCGACATCATCAGGTACTCGCCGTAGGCGTAGGTGAAGTCGGGGTTGCGCTGCCGCACGACCGACGCGATCGCCTTCTTGGCGAGCTTGTCGGGGAAGGTCACGCCGATCGCCTCGGCGTCGTGCAGCGAGACCAGGCCGGTCGCCGTGGTGAAGCTGTTCGGGCTGCTGCCGGGGATCTTCGCCACGTGGTCGAAGTCGTAGTAGCCCCAGCCGCCGGAGAGGAACGAGTACCGCTTGAGCTGGTCCGACTGGAACTGCGCGGCCGCCTTGAGCTTGGCCTGCAGGTCGGGGTCGTCCTCGGCCCAATAGTAGAGCGCTGTGAAGCCGGTGATGCCGTACGCGTGGCCCCAAGTGTTGTAGATGGCGTCCGACGCCGAGCGGCGGACCTTCTCGTGGTTGGCCAGCATCCACTCGGCGCCGCGGCCCAGCGCCTCGTCGACGCGCTGCTGCCGGGCCTCGTCGAGCGTGTCGCGGGCCTCGTACAGGGCCTCGACCACCAGCCCGGCCACCGCCAGCTTGAAGCCGTCGTGGGCGCCCGGCACGGGGGCGTAGATGTTCAGACCCTTGGTGTTCTCGGGGCTCCCCCAGCCGCCGTTGGGGCGTTGGTCGTCCAGCAGGTAGTCGACGCCGCGGTTGATGGCGGTCTGGATCTCCTCGCGCGTAGGGGGAGTGATCGCTGCAGGCGTCGGGCCCTGCTCGGCCAGCGGGTACTTGCCGGGCGCAGCGCTATCTTTGGCGGGGGCGTCCTTGGCGAGCGCGACCCCCGGCACTGCAGAGAGGACGAGCAGCAGCAGGGTGAGCGGCAAGGTTCGCATGCGCAGTTTCCGAAGCTAGTGTGGGTCGACTCTTGTGGCGACTCGTAGCCCCCGGCTCTGCCGGGGGATTGCGTGACCGACGAACTTGACCACCGGGGCAATCCCCCGGCGGAGCCGGGGGCTACGGGCGATCACTTAGGCAATCGGCCATCAGTCGTCGCTGTCGTCGTCGTCCTTGTCCTCATCGCCGTCGTCGGTCCCCTTCTCCTTGGGGTCGACCGAGATGACGTCCCCCTCTTTGAGGCCCTTGAGGATCTCGATCTCTTTGTCGTCGGTCTTGCCGAGCTTGACCCACTGCTTCTCGACCTCGGTTTCGTCGTCCTCCTCCTCGACCAGCCAGACGTAGTGCTTGTCGGCGTCCTCGTCCTTGTGCACGGCGTCCTTGGGGACCAGCACCGCCTTCTTCTTCTCGTAGGTCAGGATCTTCGCCTTGCCGGTCATGCCGGGGAGCAGCCAGTCGGGCGTGTCGCCGGTGATGTCGATCGTGACGTCGAACTTGCCGGCGGTGGCCGGCACCCGGTCGACCGCGCCGACCTTGGCCTCGATGGGGTCGACCCCCTTGGCGGTCAGGCTCAGCTCGACCGGCTGGCCGTCCTCAACCGTGGGCAGGTCCTCTTCCTTGACGGTCGCCAGCAGCGTCAGGTTTTCCGGGTCGACGATGGTCATCAGCACGGTCCCCTTCGGCGCGCTCTTCTCGGGCAGCAGCTTCTGCTTCAGCGAGGTAGTCTCGCCCCACTTGCCGTTCACGCAGCGGCCGTAGTAAACCACGCCCGCCTTCGGGGCCTTGATCGTCATCAGCCGCTTGTCGGCCGTCAGGTCCGAGTGCTTCTCGAGCGACTTCTTGCGCGACTTGCGGGCCTGCTCCAGCTCGTAGCGGGTGCGGCTGAGGTCGAGCTCGGTGGAGTCCTTCAAACGCTCTAGGGCCAGCTCGACGCGGCGGTTCATCTGCTTCATCCGCTCGTCCTGCCGCGGCAGCGACGAGCCGAGCGTGACCTCGTTGTTGTACTTGGCGAGCTCGTACGAGAACTTGGAGAACTCGAGCTGCGTCCGCTGCCGGCGGAGGATCATCTCCTCGGTCTCCTCGGTCAGGTCGTCGGCCTCGTACATCTTCTCGAGCTGCTCGAGCTCGTCGTTCGCGTAGTCGAGCTGGAACTTGCTCTGCTTGAGCCGCATGTCCTGCATCTTGACGATCAGGTCGCGTTCCTCGTCGGTGTAGCGTTCGTAGTCCTCCTGGGTTTCTTCCCAGTCGGTCTTGGCGTCCTTGAGCCGACGCTCGAGCTCCTCCTCGCGGCGGGGCAGGTCCTGCTCCATCTGCATCAGCGACAGCTCGCTCAGACGCTGCGACAACTCCAGCTCCTCGATCGCCTCGTCCAGGTCTTCCGGGTCGAAGCGGACGAGCGTCTCACCGGCGCGGACCTTGGCGCCGTGCGGCACGATCTCCTCGATCTCGAACGAGCTCCAGGTCTCGGAGTCGAGCGCGACCTCGGTCATGGTCTCGGAGATCACCGAGCCCGAAACCTCGACCTCGATCTTGAGCGGCTTCTTCTTGATGCTCAGCGTCTTGCGTTCGGGCTTCTTCTCCTCCTTGTCGGAGTCGTCGTCCTTGTCGCCGTCCTCTTCCTGCTTGGCGTCGGAGTCGTCGGGCTTCTTCTCGTCCTCGTCCTTCGCCTCGGCCTTGTCCTCAGATTCCTTCTTGTCGGACGCCTTTTCCTTGGCCTGCTCGTCGTCTTCCTGCTTGGCGTCCTTGTCTTCTTTTTCGTCGTCTTCGGCCATCGCCTTGGCGACCGACTCCGCGACGGTCTCTGCGAGGGTCGGGCCCTCGTCGGCGGACGCAAGCGAAACAGGGGCGACCACAATCAGCGACAACAGCAGCAGGCGCCAGAGCACGGTGCAGGGCATGGGGTGATTCCTGAGCGAAGGGAGGGCGACGCCGACGCCGTGGGCGGGGGAGCCGTTGAGTGTTATTGCGTGCCGAGTGATGGGCGGCAAGCCAGAGGGTTTAGGCAAGCCGCGCCAGCCCTCATTCTGTGTCCGCGACCCCCGATTTGCAACACGAGTCCGCACACCCGTTACAGACGGACCAAACCGGTCGGTTGTTCGGCACTCTGGGCGCCCAGACGCATTGCGGGCCGCCCCGGCGGCCGGGCCGGGGCAATTGCACGTACAATTAAGGGATGCCCGACCGCTACCTTACCCGTGAACAGGCCCGAGACGTCGACCGCCGGGCGATCAACGAGCTCGGCTACCCCGGCCCGGTCCTGATGGAGAACGCCGGCCGCGGCTGCGTCGATGTGCTCCAGCGGCAGGGGGTGGGCGGCCCGGTGCTGGTGCTGTGCGGCAAAGGAAACAACGGCGGCGACGGTTTCGTCATCGCCCGCCACCTGATGCTCCGCGGCGTCGAGTGCCGTGTCGCGTTGACGGACGCCCCGACCCAAATTACCGGCGACGCGCAGACCGCCCACCGTATGCTCCAGCCGTGCGGCGTCCGCGAGCAGCTCCTGGCCGACGCGGTTGAATCTACCCTCGACGACCTGGCCGCCGGGTGCGACTGGTTGGTCGACGCGTTGCTGGGCACCGGCGCCCAGGGCAACCCCCGCCCGCCTGTGGACGCCGTGATCCGCTGGGCGAACCAGCAACCCGCCCGCCGACTCGCAATCGACCTGCCGAGCGGCCTCGATTGCGAAACGGGTCAACCGGGCGAGCCCACATTCCGCGCCGACTGTACCTGCACGTTGGTCGCCCCCAAGGTCGGCTTCCGGCAGCCCGCCGCGCAAGAGTTTCTTGGCCAAGTCCACACGGTGTCCATCGGGCTGCCAATGGACCTACGGACCACCGAACGGTGACCCCACTCGCCCTCCGCCCAACAGCCACGCCGCCAGAATTGCCGCTACCTAATCTGCTGGTTGGAAAAACCAGCGATACTCTGTGATGCAACTCCCGCTCAGCAATCAGATCGCGTTCACGCTCCGCTACCGGCCGCTTGTGCTGCCGATGCTGCTGGCGACCGCCTGCGTTGACCTGGTGATGGTTTGGCAGCAGAGCCGGGGCGGCGACCCGGTGGCGTCTTCGCTCTTGTTCCACTTCGTCATGCTCGCCCAGACCGGCCTGCTGGCGCTGTGGACCGCGTCGAACTCCTCGCTGTGGTGGCTCAAGCTCGGTGTTTCGTTTGCCGCGATCGTGTGCTTCTCGATGGAACCTGGCTGGGTGCTGCCCGCCGATACCCTTGGCACCCACTGCGTCTACTACGCCTCGGTGCTGGCGATCGAAGCGGCTCTCAGGACCGTTGCGTACTTCCGCGCCAGCGCCGCGGGCGGACTCCGGTTTCAGACCCGCCATCTGCTGATCGCGATGACCGTCACGGGCGTGCTGGGGGCGTCGTTGAAGCTGTTTCAAGCGAACCGCTGGAGCCGAGTCGACGACCTCTACTTCATTATCGCGTTGCACTCCGCCCTGGTCGCGATGCCCTTTCTTTGCCGCGCGATTGTCCGGAGAACGCGCCGCTCATTCCGCAGCAATGCACTGGCTGGCATCTACTGCCTGATGGCGGCCGTCGTAGTTGGGGGGGCGCCGTCGTTGGTGGTTGGCGGGAGCATCAACGAGCTGTTCGTCAACGCGTTCGTAAACGTCGCGGTAGTCTTGGCGGCGTGGTTCATCGCCGTGGACGTCCGACCCGACGCCCGCCGCCGCCTGGCCGCCCGCCGCGAACGCCGCCGGGCAAAGCCGCCGGAGCTGACGGTGGTCCCCCCGCCGTAGGAATTGGCCGGGGGGTTGACCGAACCAGCGCCGACCGCCGACGCGCTCGACCTGCGAGGGTAGCGGCGCCCCGAAAGTTCGCCTCGGAAGGCCGTGCTACTGCCTGGCTACTCTTTCCCGATGCAGTAGATCGCCTTGTCGGTCCGCAGGAACAGGCGGTTGTCGCCGACCGCTAGGGCGGCGTTGGTGCGGCTGTCGTCGGACTCGAACTTGTTGACCGACAGCAGCTCCATTTCTTCGGGGTTGGCGGCCAGCACGTAGGTGCCGTCGAAGCGGCTGCTGGAGTAGATCTTGCCGTCGGCAGCCGTGGCCGAGGCGTACACAATGCCGGGCCGCGGGCGGAGCCGCTCCTCGTACTTCACGTCGCCGGTCTTGGCGTCGAAGCAGTACGCGACGCCGTTCTTGTCGTGCGTCAGGTACAGGTAACCGTCGCAGTAGACCAGCGAGTTGACGTTCGAGCCCTTCTCGATCCGCCACAGCACCTGGTCGTTCATGTCGCCCGAGCCGCCGGCGGGCACGGCGATCGTGGTGTTGCGGCGGGCGCCGGTCACGTACACGACTCCGTCCGCGGCGATCACCGACGGGCAGAGGTAGCCGTCGGGGCAGCCGTCGCAGAACCAGAGCTCGTCGCCGGTCTGGGGGTCGTAGGCGGTCAGCCGGTTGGGGACGTTCAGCACGGCCTCGGTGCGGCCGTTGGCCTCGACCAACAGCGGGGTCGCCCAGCAGTCGCGGATCCCGTCGACCTTCCACTTCTCTTCGCCGGTCATTTTGTCGAAGCCGTAGAGCGACTTGCTCTCGATGCTGGCGTTCACCATCAAAATGTCGCCGCAGACCACCGGCGAGGTCGCCGAGCCCCAGCCGTGCGTGCCAGAGCCGAGGTCGCGGTTCCAGATGACGTTGCCCTCGAGGTCCAGGCAGTACGCACCGGAAACCCCGAAGAACGCGTAAAGCCGCTCGCCGTCAGAGGTCAGCGTGCTGCTGGCGTAGCCGTGCATTGAGTCGAGGCCCGCCCGGTACTGGCTCTCGGGGAGTTTGGCCGGGAAGTCCTTCTTCCAGAGGATCTCGCCCGACGCGCGGTCGAGGCAGACGATATGGCGGACCAGGTTTTCTTGGTCGCCCGGTTCGTTCTCGTCCTCGGCGTAGCCGGAGTAGCAGGTGAGGTAGACCCGCGGGCCGATGAGCGTGGGGCACGAGGTGCCGGGGCCGGGCAGGTCCTGCTTCCAGACGATGTTCTGCTGGTCGTCCCACTCGGCGGGGAGGTCGGTCGCCTCGGCGGCGCCGAACTGCTGGCCACCGCGGAAACCGACCCAGTCTTCGGCCGCCCCGGCCTGATTGGGGAACGCGACTGGCAGCCAGGCGACCAGGCTCAACCCAAAGAAGCAGGCACGGGCAGAACGAAACGACGACAGCAGAGCCGGGACGCGGGTCATAGCGGGGCCTCACTGGGTGGGATCGGAGGGGGGAGCCCCTTCGTTTTACCCAATCGGCCTACGCGATGCTACAGAGCCCATGGCGGTCAGCCGCTACATGCCGCCGTCCATGCCGAGCCGCATTTTCAGCTCTTCGAAGTCCTGCATGTACCGCTCGGTGGTGGAGTGGACGTGCTCGGCCTCGGTGATGAACTTCATGTCCTCGCGGCAGTCGAGGTAGTTGTCGATCATGATGCCTTCGTAGGCGGTCAGGTCGTTGCCGTAGACGATCAGCAGCTTGTGCTCGTCGAGTTGGACTTCCTGCGGGAGCTGCGGGTTCAGCACGGCGATGCCGGTGCAGCCGTCGTTGACCAGCAGCTCCTCGAAGTCCCACAGCACGCTCTGCAGGATCGGCATGTCGATCGACTCGCGGTACAGGTCGGTGTGGCCGCCCGAGTTGTGCGCGTGGCTGGTTTCGAGGACGACGTCCACCACCGGGCCGAGCGGCTGCAGCAGGTCGATGAAGGTTTCCATCATCCGCTGGCGGCTCGCGGCGCCCATCAGCACCGGCACGTTGTTGCGGGTCTCTTCGTCACGGTAGAAGTCGTGGCGGAAGCCGGCGCTCGGCACCACCTCCAGCGCGTAGCTGGGGCGGACGGCGTCGGACAGCTCGAAGTCGCCGTACCGCGCGACGCCCAAGTGGGCCTCGAGCTCGTCCTCGCTCAGGCAGTCGAAACTGCTAGCGGGGGCGGCGACCGCCTGCTCTTCGTCGAAAACAGTTGTGAAGAAATCTTTGAGAAAACCCATCGGAGATTCTCACCTCACTAAATCGATGTCTTTGGCTAAACGCCGTGCGCAACAACGCCGGCTTCTGTCGGGTTCGGGGGTGAGAGCTTCCTGGTTCTCGCAGCTGCAGAGGGGGCGCCCGGGGCGCCGCTCCGCATGCTGAACCCTAGGTCACCCAGGATGCACGTCGGGTGGCCTTGAGTTTGCCGCCGAGGAATTGGAAGGGATTGACCGCAATCAATTGCTACAGCCAGACCACCCCCGGGTAGGGCGTCGGGAAACACGCCCGGTGCAGAAACCGGCCGCTTCTTCCGAGCGGCGAGGCGGTCGCCGACCATCGCCGCGGCGCCACGGCCCGCGCAAACCACACGGCCCGCGCAACCGGCCCTGGGGACCTTGCCGGCAGACCGCACCGGCTGAGAAGAGTGCGAGGCGCCGGGCGTGTGACCCGGCTACCGAGACTGGCCGACCGGATCAGCCAATCCGCACGACGATCTTGCCGGCGAGCTCACCCGTGCCGTGCAGGGTGTTGTCCTCCTGCATGCGGTGCGCGGCGGCGGCCTGGTCGAGCGTGAAGGTGTGGCTCACCTTCGGGCGGTACTCGCCGCTCGCGAGCCAGGCGTTGATCGAGTCGGCCGCCTCGCGCTGCTCGTCGGGCGTCGCCTTGAACATCACGAAGCCGTGCAGGCTGGCGCCCTTCACGTAGAACGGCCCCACCGGGAACTCGGGCCGCGCGTCGCGTCCCGCCATCAGCACAATCCGGCCGCGGTCCGCCAGGCACGACAGGATGCGGTCGAAGTCCGGCTCGCGGGTGGTCTCCCACCAGACGTTGACGCCCCCAAAGGACGGGACCTCGGCGGCGAGCGCCTCGGCCAGGTCTTTGACCTTGTAGTCCACGGCGACGTCGGCCCCCAGGTCGCGGCAGGCCTGGCGTTTCTCCTCCGTGCCGGCGGTCGCGATCACTGTCGCGCCGAGCGCCTTGGCCATCTGCACCACGGTTGACCCCACGCCGCCCGAGCCGCCGTTGACGAGGATCGTCTCGCCGGAGGCGAGCCGCGCCTCGCGGACCAAGCCGAGGTGGGCGGTGATGCCGACCAACGCGCCGGCCGCGGCCGCCTCGTCGGTAACGCCGTCGGGGATCGGGTAGAGCCAGTGCTCGTTGACCGCGGTCAGCTCGCACAGCGTTCCCTGGCGGCCGAGCAGGCCCTGGTTGCTGCACCACACCCGCTGGCCCGGCCGGAGGCCGCCGCCCGAGCGGACCACCTCGCCCGCCAGGTCGCAGCCCGGCACGAACGGCTTGGGCAGGTCCATCGCGATCATGCCGCCGCGGACGTAGGTGTCGATCGGGTTCACCGCCGCGACCTTCACCCGCACCAACGCGTCGCCCGGCCCGGGCTGCGGCTCGGGCAGCTCGCCGACCTGGATCGACTCGGCGGGACCAGCTTGCTGGACAAAGGCGGCTTTCATTGTGCGAGTCCTGACTTCGGGCGGCGAATAGGTAGATGGCCAATCAGACTAGGATAACCGTGCTGCGGGAGCTTGAAAAAGGGACTGGCTCTCGACCGCAAAGCTGAAGAGTGCCGTTCGATACGATGTGAGTGCGGTCGTTTGCCCGTCCCTCTTTCAAGCGGGCCTTCCACATGCGGCGCCCCTAAGACTTCCAATTCCGGTGGTCCGTCGAAAAACGGGGACAGGCACGACGCCCCGCTGCATGGTGCTGGGGGTCCAGCCGGACCAGCACGTCGAGCCAGTCCCCGTTTTCCGACTCGCCGGCTGCCGGCGCCGTTTCGGGCCCGCCACTGCGAACCGCGCGTCTTCTGCGGTAAGATAGATTCCTTGACGCTCACCACGATCTTACCCACCCCAGCCCCGTTCAGGTAACCAACCCCGCCCATGATGGGACTCCGCAAACCATCCGCCGGCCTGCTGCTGGTGCTGCTGCTGATCGGCGGCGGCTACGCGGTGGTGAGCGTCACGCCGAACGTGATCGCGCAGTACAACAGCGCGGCCGAGATTAACCCCACGGTCGGCTACGCTTACCTGGCGGTGGTGTCGCTCGGCGCGCTGGCGTTCGCCGGCGGCGTCGGCTACCTGTTCCTGCGGCTCGTGAAGAACGCCCGCGCAAAGCACAAGGAACACGCCCGCCGCGCCAAGGATCCCAGCAAGCTGTCTGCCAAGGAACGCGAGGCCGAGCTGGCCGACAACCTGGCCGCCGGCCGCGACTACGCCGCCACCTCGGCAATGAAGGCCAAGCTCCGCGCGGAGCTGGAGCGGATGACCGAGGAGCTCGAGTCCAAACGCGAGCACCGCCGGCTGGAAATCGTCGCCTTCGGCACCATCTCTAGCGGCAAGTCATCGCTGCTCAACGCGCTGTGCGGGCAGGACGCGTTCCGCTCGAGCGTCGTGGGCGGCACGACCATCGCCAAGAGCAGCGTCCCCTGGTCGGGGCAGGACAAGGTGGTGCTGGTCGACACGCCCGGCCTGGCCGAGGCCGACGACGAATCGCACGGCCGCGTTGCGATCGAGGCGGCCGAGGCGGCCGACCTGGTGCTGTTCGTCGTCGACGGCCCGCTGAAGCACTACGAGCAAGAGCTGCTCGAGCTGCTCGCCAAGATGGAGAAGCGGGTGGTGCTCTGCCTGAACAAGGAAGACTGGTACGACGCGCGGCAGCAACCGGAGCTGCTCGCCCAGCTCGCCGAGCAGGCCAGCCCCGCCGTGGCGGCCGAGGACATCGTCGCGGTGCGGGCGAGCTCCACCACCCGCCGCCAGGTCCGCGTGCTGCCCGACGGCTCGGAGGAGGTCGGCGAGGTGACCGACCCGCCGGACATCTCGCCGCTCGCAAAGCGACTCATGACGATCGTCCGCAAAGAGGGGGGCGACCTGCTGCTGGCCAACCTGCTGACGCGTTCCCGCGGCCTGGTCGACGACGCCAAGGAGAAGGTGCTGGTCGCGCTCGACGAGGAGGCCGACCGCGTCATCAACCGCTACATGTGGGCCGCGGGCGGCGTCGGGCTGATCCCGATCCCGCTGCTGGACCTGGCCGGCGGCAGCGCGGTGACCGTCAAGATGGTGGTCGACCTGGCGGCCGTCTACAAGCAGAAGATCGACACCGACACGGTCGTCGAGATGCTCGCGCAGCTCAGCAAGAACCTGATCGCCACGCTCGGCGCGAGCGCCGCCGCGCCGGCCCTGGGGGCGGCGCTCGGCTCGCTGCTGAAGACCGTGCCGGGCGTCGGCACGATCACCGGCAGCCTGCTGCAGGGCACGGTCCAGGCGCTGGTGACCCGCTGGATCGGCAAGGTGTTCTGCGAGTACTACCGCAACGAGATGAAGACCCCGCCCGGCGGCCTGGCCGAGATGGCCAAGCGGCAGTGGAAGTTCGTCACCAGCCCCGACGAGCTGCGGAAGCTGGTGCGGCTAGGGCGGGAACAGACCGACGACGATTCCGAATAGCCGGCGAGCTACACCTCGGCGGGAGTTTGCTGGGACGTCCTCCGTTAAAGTGGTACAATTCGGGTATGGCTATCAACTGGAACCAATGCGAATCAGTCACCCGCGACCCCGCCGTACTGAGCGGCGCCTGGGTGTTCCGCGGCACGCGCGTCCCCGTGCGCAGCTTGTTCGAGAACCTCGAGGACGGCGCGACCATCGACGCGTACCTCGAGTGGTTCCCGGGTGTGTCACGCACGCAAGCAGAGCAGGTATTGGAGCACGCAGCGGCGAGCCTCTCCGAGCCCGCGGCGTCATGAGAGTGCTGTTCGACCAAGGTGTCCCGGTCCCCCTCAGACGAGAGTTGCAGACCCACTCGGTCGAAACCGCCGCCGAACGCGGCTGGTCCGAGTTGGCCAACGGCGACCTGATCTCCGCGGCGGAATCTGACGGGTTCGACTGCCTGCTCACGACAGACCAGAATCTGCGCTACCAGCAGAACCTGAGTGAGCGAACCCTCGGGATCGTCGTGCTGCTGACGACTTCGTGGCCGAAGGTTCAGAAGAAGATCGATCTCGTCCAAGACGCATTGGATTCGCTTGATCCGCAGGGCTACATCGAGGTTACGTTCTAGCCGCCGAGGCGTAGCTCGCCGGCTACTTTCCAACACGATGATTGACCGCATCCCGATCCACGACGCCCACCGCATCGACCAGCTCCGCAGCGAGCGGCGTATCGAGCCGGGTCTGCTGCGCCGGCTGCGGATCGCGTTCTTCAAGAAGGGCGCCTCGGCGGATGAGGCGCTCGCCCATCTGCCCGACGGCGCCCGGCGGGCGTTTGCCGAGCGGGTCGACTTCCACCTGCTGCGGCTCGACCACCGGGCCGACTCGCAGCAGGACGGCGCGTCGAAGCTGATCTTCAAAACCGACGCCGGCTACCTGATCGAGTCGGTCATCCTGCGGCCCGGGACCGGCCGCACCGCGCTGTGCGTGTCGAGCCAGATCGGCTGCGCCGCCGCGTGCGACTTCTGCGCCACCGGCAAGATGGGCATGGCCCGCAACCTGCCGGCCGCTGCGATCCTCGACCAGCTCGTCCAAGCGAACCAGCGCCTGGCCGCCGAGGACCGCCGCGTCCGCAACCTGGTGTTCATGGGCATGGGCGAGCCGCTGCACAACGAGGCCAACCTGCACGAGGTGCTCGCCGCCCTCGCGCACCCGCAGCTCTTCCACCACCCGATGAACCGGGTGCTGGTCAGCACCGTGGGCATCCCCGACGCGATGGTGCGGCTCGCCCGGCGGTTCCCGGAGGTCAACCTCGCGCTGAGCCTGCACGCGGTGCGGCAGCAGGCCCGCGAGCAGATTGTGCCGCTCGCCCGCCGCTACCCGATCGACCAGCTGCGGGCGACCATCGAGCAACTTAACCGGCTGCAGGGCAAGCCGGTGATGCTGGAGCACCTGATGCTGGCGGGTTTGAATGACTCTCTCGAAGAAGCCCAAGAACTCGCCGCGTGGTGCGAAGGACTATTGGTGCACGTGAACCTGATCCCCTACAACCCGATCGAGGGCGCGCCGCACCTGGTCGGCACGCCGCCCGAGGGCCGTAAGCGGTTCGCCCAGGTGTTGAAGGACGCCGGCGTCACGACGACCACGCGCTACTCGATGGGCCAGGACATCGAGGCCGCCTGCGGCCAGCTGGTGCAACGCGGCAACCGCGAGGTCGCCCGCCAGGCGTCGGCGGCCAAGGCCGACCAGTGCCGGATTTAGCCGCCAGGGCAGACTGCTAGCCCACCCCGCCAACCCTTTGCAAGCTGTTCTATGGACCACGAGACGACCGACCAGAACGCCGCGACGAAGGCCAACGAGAAACTCGCCCTGGGCATGTCGCTCGGATTGTCGATTGGCGTGGGAATCGGAACGGCGCTCGGCGCCGCCCTGGGAAACGTCGGAATCGGCGTCGCTCTGGGGGCGGCGTTCGGCCTCTCGATAGGAACCACGGTCGGCGTGCTCGCTGCGAACGCCAAGAATGCTGGCGGGGAATAGCGTTGTCGGAAACCCAGGGGGAGATTCTCACCGAAGCGCCGGCCAGAGAAGAGTCAATGATTAATCTTCAGCAGCTCGTCGAACGGGTCGGTCCGCTCGACCACCGCCGGGCCGCTCGCTACGCCCTTAATGCGGCGCTCCAGCTTGAAGAACTGCATCGCCAAGGGGGGGTCCATCGTGATGTCCGCCCCACGACGCTCGTCCTGGACCACCGCGGCAACGCCGAGCTGGTGGCCGCTGCCCCCGCGCCAGCGATCAGCACGCTTACGTATTGTTCCGATGCAGAGCTTCCCGAGGTGCTTCCGTGCGTCGATTACCTGGCGCCGGAGGCCGCCCTGTCGTCCGAGCGAGCAGATCATCGCCGTGACATCTACAGCCTCGGGTGTGTGCTCTACTTTCTGCTGACGGGGCGCCCTCCGTTCGCTGCCGGCTCGGTTTCAGAACGCCTGCTCTGCCATCAAGTGACGCCACCGCCGGCGATTGCTAAAAGCCGGGCTGATACGCCAGCGATTCTCTCGCAGCTCTGTGCAAAGATGATGTCCAAGAAGCCAAGAGATCGCCCGCAGTCGGCTTTAGAAGTCGCCGAGACGCTCCGCGGTTGGCTTAAGCCCTAGCTGCCCAGCGCATGTGTCGCCCGGGGAGTCAGACCAGTGCCTGATGCATTCATCAGCCGGCAACGCCGCTAGTTCACGACCTCGGAGAGTCGTGCCACTATGCCGATTGGTTTGGCGAGTTGTTGGCAGTGAGCTTTTGGTAAACCGCGACGGTCTCTCGCGCCATCCGTTCATCATGGTAGTGGTCGTGCACCACGCCGTGCCCCGCGTCGGCTAGCTGCTGGGCGTAGGCGCGTTCGGTCAGCAGGCGGGCGATCTGGGCGGCCAGGGCGTTCGCGTCGCCGGGGGGGAACAGCAGGCCGCCGCCGGTGTGCTCGACGAACTCCGGGAACGAGCCGTGCTCCGGCAGCACCAGCGGCACGCCGTGGGCCAGCGCCTCGATGGCGGGCAGGCCCTTGCTCTCGCGGTAGACGGTCGGCGTGCTGAAGACGTCCAGCGAATGGAGGAACGCCAGCTTCTGCGGACGGTCGAGCTCGCCGAGGTACTCGAACCGCTCGGCGAGCGGGCCCTGGGCGACCTCGGCCTGCAGCTTCTCGAGGTACCGGCGGTCGCCCTCGCCGAGGTAGCCGGCCGCCTTGAGCGTAAAGTCGAGGTCGGGCCGCGACGCGGCCAGGTGCGTGCAGGCCTCGACCAGCAGATGGAGCCCCTTCTCCGGGCACACCCTGGCGAGGTAGCCCACCGTGAGCGGGTGGCCCTCAGTCCCCCTCCCTTCTAGGGAGGGGTTAGGGGAGGGTGGGGCGTCGCCTTCCACGGCGTGTGCTTGTGCTGGGGCGTTCTCAGCGGGGGAATTGACCGGTACAGGAGCACTTTCTTGTCTTTTTACGTCTACCCCCTCCCCTAGCCCCTCCCCCTGCCGGGGAGGGGGAGCTTGGACGCCGCTGCGCGGCTTTGGATAGTCGGCCAGATTCAACCCGTGGGGGATGACATGCACCTTCCCGCGGTCGACGCTTAGGTAGTCGGCCATGAAGTCGGCGTAGTAGTTATTCAGCGCCGTGAAGGCGGCGACCTCGGCGGCGCGCTCTCGCAAGAGCTCACGCGCCTGCTCGTAGTGGGGCGGCTTGAGGGCCTCGAGGAAGATGTCCTCGCCCGACAAGGCGCAGACGACCGGCGGGCCGCCCCGCTCGCTAATCCGCCGGGCCATGCCGATCAGCATCGAGTTGGACAGGTGCACCACGTCGGGCCGGACGTCGTCGATGAGCCAGTCGACCAGCTCGTCGAGCTGCGTGGCCTGGTTGCCGAGCTCGCCCTGCAGCATGCTGACCGTCATGCCGCCGAGCTTGGCCGGGTCGACGCTCGCCGCGCCGCGGGTGACGTAGTTCAAGAATCCCGGCCGGTCGAGCAGGCCCGACAGCCACCGCGGCATCAGCCGGAACAGCCGCGAGGTCTGCAGCAGGTACGCGTTGACCCCGCCCATGAACACCCGTTCGATCCCGACGTTCTTGCCGTCGGTCCGCAGGGGCGTGTAGGTCGGCACGAGGATGACGTCCTCGCCGAGCTCGAGCATCGCCGCCGCCAGGGTGTTGTCGTGCAGACAACTCCCGCAGTACATCCCAGCGGCTCCGGCGGCGATGTAGGCGATCTTCACGAGTGCTTGCGCTGCTACGAGCCAAAAATTCCCTCCCCCCATGGGGGAGGGTTAGGGTGGGGGTGCGCCGTGTACCCGGTTCGCCCCCACCCCGTCCCTCCCCCGCAGGGGGAGAGAGTCTGTCCCACGGCTGGCGCCGTGGGCTAGGAAATCGTGGAGGGAGCTACGCCCTTTCGGGGAAAAACTTCCGCAGCACGGCCGCGTCGGGTTTCGGCGTCACCAGCGACACCACCACCAGCGCCACGGCCGATGCCAAAAAGATCGGCGCCACCGGCTGCATCTTGTAGACCGCGTCGCCGAGGGTGAGGTCGAACGTGTAGTCGCGGATCTCGCCGTAGTCGGACGCGGCGAACTGCCAGCACCACATGCAGATGGCGGTCAGGATGCCCGCGTACGCGCCTGCCTTAGTGAGCCCGCGCCAGTAAAGCGCGGCGAACACCAGCGGGAACAGGCTCGAGAAGCCGCTGAAGCTCCACACGCCCAGGTTGAACACGCTCTTGGTGTTGCTCAGGCTCAAGAGGTACGTCAGCGCGACGATGCCGATGATGAACGCCCGGGTGGTGAACACCTGGGCCCGGTCGGACAGGGGTTCCTTGCGGTAGTGGTTGACGATGTCGGTGCTGAACATCGTGCCCAGGCAGAGGAACTGGCTGTCGAGCGACGACATGATCGCCGCCAGCACGCCGGCCGCCAGGAACCCGCCCAACAGCGCGCTGGTCTGGGTCTTCACTAGGAACGGCAGGATCGCGTTCGGGTTGACGATGTCGGTGCCCGGCACCTTGGGCAGCGGCGGGCGGGTCGGCATCAGGTCGGTCGTGGCCCAGATGCCGATCAGGATGCACGGCACCCACACGATCATGATGAAGATCGGGTGCGCGACCACCGGCAGCTTGAAGCTCTCGGCGCTCTTGGCGGTGAGCCAGTGCTGGAACAGGTGCGGGAACATGCCGACCGAGAACGGCACGAACAGGTACGTGAAGAACTCGGTCTTTGACATCGCGATGCGGGTCGCCTTGTCGGGCGGCACGGCGGCGCTCAGCTTCTGCATGTTGGCCAGCAGGTTACCCTCGCCGCCGAGCTTGTTGGCGATCACGCAGAACGTGACGATGCCCAGCACCATGAACACGGCGGTCTGGAAGGCGTTGGCCCAGGCCGTGCCGCGCATGCCGCCGAAGAACACGTACACCAGCACCACGCCGCAGATCATCAGCATGCCGATGTACGGGGGGATGCCGCCGGCGATGCCGGGGTTCTTGCTCGGGAACAGGTCGGGGAACGCGCCGGCGGTCATCGCCTGCATGACCGTGCCGCTGGAGATCACGCCGACCAGCAGGTACGGCACCACGAGCCCCACCAGGATCGGGAACAGCAGGAGGCCGATCTTGTCGCTGCCCAGGCGGTCGCGGAAGAACTGCACCTGGGTGCTGTAGCCGTACTTGCTGCCGAGCCGCCAGAGCCGGATGCCCAACAGGAAGAAGCAGAGCGAGTGGATGATGCCGCTGGACGAGGCCATCAGCCCGTACACGCCGACGCCCGCGGAGTACGCCTCGCCGGTCGAGCCGACCAGCGCGAACGCGGTCATGGTCGTTCCGAACAGCGACATCAGCAGCAGGAAGGGGCCGATCGAGTGGCTCGCGAGCTGGTAGTCCTCCTTGGAGCCCGAGAACAGCCGGCTGGCGAACAGGCCGAGCAGAACGAGCAGCGCGAGGTAGCAGCAGATGACAATGAGTTCAGTCACTTGGTGGCCTCCTCGCCGTGCGATTCGGCTGTCAGGTCGTCGTCCCAGCAGAAGCGGGTCGCCATGAACCACACGACGCTCGCCGCGATTGAGATGCACGCGTGGTAGAACAGCGCGATCGGCATGAAGCCGAACACCAGCGTGCCGTCCTCCCAGAACCAGTTGTCCTGGTGGAGCACCACCAGCAGCAGAACCAACGCCCAAACAAGCTTTTGCATAAACCGTGCGCCTGATCGTGAGGTAAGAGGCGGGAGCAATAAGCCGCTAGTCTAGCAGAAGCGGCGTGGCGTGTGGCGGGGGAAGCAGGCGTCGGGGCGGCTGCCAGTATTCACCACGCCGTCAGACCAACCCCGCACCGGTGCGAGGGTGTCGGTTGAATCCCTTTGCGGCTGCGGCAACCTCGCGATTCGTAGCCCCCGGCTCTGCCGGGGGATCGAACAGATGGCACGGTTTGCCCGCGGGACAATCCCCCGGCAGAGCCGGGGGCTACGACGCGATGTTAGGTTGATGATTACCACCCGTGCGCAATGCGTAGAGCCTCAGTCGCTGGCCAGCGTGGTGCGGGTCAGCTCGGCGACCTCCTGCTGCAGGTGGGCCTCCATGTTCTGGTTGACCGACACCTCCCACGGCAGCAGCACCGTGAACGTGCTCCCCTTGCCCAGCACGCTGGAGAGCGACACCTCGCCACCGAGCAGGCGGCACAGCTCGCGCACGATCGACAACCCCAGGCCGGTGCCGGAGTGCTCGCGCGTCATCGCGTTGCCCTGCGGCTGCGCCGAGCCGCCCTGGCGGAACTTCTCGAACACGATGGTCTGGTCTGCCTCGCTAATCCCCACGCCGGTGTCCTCGACCGTCAGCCGGGCGTACTGGTCGTCGTGCCGCGCGGTGCGGACCACGATCCGGCCCCCCTCGGGCGTGAACTTGATGGCGTTGGACAGCAGGTTGTTGAGGATCTGCTGCAGCTTGCCCTGGTCCTGACGCATCATCGGCAGGTCGGGGGCGAAGTCGCAGTCGAGGTCGATGTTCTTCCGCTCGGTCAGCGGGCGGGCCATGTCGCACTGGGCGCTGACGACCGCGTCGATGCGGAAGTCGGTCGGGCGGATGTCCATCTTGCCCGACTCCATCTTCGCCAGGTCGAGGATGTCGTTGATCATCTCCAGCAGCATGCGGCCGCTGCGCTGGATGTTCGACACGTACCGCTGCTGCTTGTCGCTCAGCCCCTCGACGCCGGCCAGCACGTCGGAGAAGCCGAGGATGCTGTTGAGCGGGGTCCGCAGCTCGTGGCTCATGGTGGCCAGGAAGTCGCTCTTCAGGCGGTTCATCTCGAACAGCCGCATGTTGGCCTGGGCGATCTGGTCGATCTTGGCGTCGAGCTCCTCGTTGACCTCCTGCAACGCGTCCTGCTGCCGCAGCAGCCGCCGCAGCATCCGGTTGAACGACGCCGCCAGCTCCTCGAACTCGTCGCCGGTGAGGATCTCGGCGCGCTGCTCGATGTCGCCCTCGCGGACCGCGTTGGCCACGTCGCGGAGGTGCTGCACCGGCTTGACGATCACGTAGCGGATGATGAAGTACAGCAGGAACATCGAGATGAACGCGATCAGCACGGCCGCCGTCCACATCGACGCGCGGAGGCTCGCCAGGTTGCCCTCGGCCTGCTCGCGGTCGACCTCGACGCAGATCACGCCCAGCAGGTCGCCCTCGACGTAGGGCCGCGGCGCGCCGCCGAGGGCCCGGTGGCAGTCGACGCAGCTCTTGTCGGCGTAGAGCGGCTGGTAGTACCGGTACCGCATCCGCCCGTCGAGGTTCACCACGCGTTCCTGGAAGTTCTTAGGACGGTCCTCTGCCGCCCGGCCGTCCGACGAGGAATCGTCCTCCTTGGGCGCGGTCGGGTTGGCGAAGATGTCCTGCAGCAACTCCCGCTCGTAGTCGTAGCGACCCGGGTAGTAGTAGATGTAGTCGCGTTCCTCGGCCAGGTTCCGCGAGCTTGGTTCGGGCAGGATCGCGTACCAGTCGAAGCGGCTGCCGACCGTCTTGCTGCTCTCCAGCGCCTGCAGGTACAGGCCAACCTCCAGCGACTCCGGCGCGGCGGCCGCCGCTTCGTCGTCCGCGGCGAACGGGCCGGTCTGCTGGCTGCGATCGGCGCGGGGCTCCGCGACCATCTTCTCGACAATGTTGAAGTGCTCTTCCAGCCACGCGGCCCGGACGAGCTCGGGGCCGAGCTTGCGGTCGTTCTCCGCGTACTGCCCTTTCACCCACACGCTGAAGTAGTAGAAGATCAGGAAGAGCATCACGCTGAGCGATACCCCGAACCAGAGCAGGCACTTCCGCTCTAGGTTCGACTCGCCGAGAACGCGTTTGAAACTCTCGTAGGACATGCGCAGCGGTGTGAGGTCGAGGGCGTGGGGTCCTGGTATCTTACGGGCTCTGGCGGCGTGGGACCAATGGCATTGTGCCCGTGCTGCCGACCCAGCTCTACATCATCTCCCACGGGTCGACGTCCACGATCCAGCGGAGCCCCTCGGGTGGGGTCAGCTTCGCCAGGGCCGCCTTGACCGCCGCCCGGAGGCGGTCGCCGTCTGGGTGCATTGCTTGCACGTGGTAGCGGAACTCGCCCCGCAGCTTGGCGATCGGCGCCGGCGCCGGCCCGCGGAGTTTCAGGGGCCCGCCGGGCCGCAGCGGATCGTCGTCCCCCCAGGCGGCCTGGATCTGGTCGACCGCCTGCTGGGCGAGCGCGGCGGTCTGCTGCTCGCTCTCGCCCCGGCAGACAAAGCGGATCATCGAGCCGTAGGGCGGGTAGCCGAGCGCCTCGCGCTGCGGCAGCTCGACGCGGGCGAAGGCGTCGTAGTCGTGCCGGGCGGCGGCGGCGATCGCCGGGTGCTCGGGGTCGAAGGTCTGCACCAGCACGCGGCCCCCCTTCTCGCCCCGGCCGGTGCGGCCGGCGACCTGGGTCACCAGGTGGAAGGTCCGCTCGCCGGCGCGGAAATCGGGCCAGTTGAGCGCGGTGTCGGCGTTGATTACCCCCACCACCGTGACGTTCGGGAAGTCGAGGCCCTTGGCGATCATCTGCGTCCCCAGCAGCACGCGGTACTCGCCGTTGCGGAAGGCGTCGAGCGCGGTCTCGTGGCTGCCGGGCCGGCGCATGGTGTCGGCGTCCATCCGCAGGACGCGGGTCCTGGGGAAGCGGGCCTGGACCTCGGCCTCGAGCTTCTGCGTGCCGAGCCCGCCGTAGCGGATCGCGGTGCTGCCGCAGTCGGGGCAGACCTGCGGCGGCGCCTGGCGGTGGTCGCACCAGTGGCACAGCAGGATCGCGTCCTGCCGGTGGAAAGTGAGGGAGATCTCGCACTCCGGGCACTTGGCCGACGCGCCGCAGGCCGGGCACTGCACGTGGGTCGAGAAGCCGCGGCGGTTCAGGAGCAGGATCACCTGCCCGCCGTCCCGCAGCGCGGCGTCCATTGCCTGCATCAGGTTCCGGCTCAGCGCCCCGCGGCGGTTGTGGTCCTCGCGGAGGTCGACCAGCCGCACGGCCGGCATCGGCCAGTTGTTGACCCGCCGCGGCATCGACAGCAGCTTGTACTCGCCCGCCGCCGCCCGCTGCCAAGACTCCAGCGCCGGCGTCGCGCTCCCCAGGATCAGCGGCACGTTCTCGTCCGCCGCGCGGCGCTGGGCGACCTCCCGCGCGTGGTACCGCGGCGCCGAGTCCTGCTTGAAGGTGGTCTCGTGCTCCTCGTCCACGACGATCAGGCCGAGGTCGGGCGTCGGGGCGAACACCCCGCTGCGGGCGCCGACGATCACCTGCACCTCGCCCGCGGCGATCTTCTTCCAGTGCCGGTGCCGCTCGACGTCCGACAAGTGGCTGTGCAGCACCGCGATGTGGTCGAACCGCGCCCGGAACCGCCCGACCGTCTGCGGCGTGAGGCTGATCTCGGGCACCAGCACAATCGCCTGGCGGCCGAACGACACCACCTTCTCGATCGCCTGGATGTACACCTCGGTCTTGCCGCTGCCGGTCACGCCGTGGATCAGCAGCGTGCTGTGCCGCGCGGCGTCGAGCTCGCGGTAGATCTCGCGCAGCACCGTGGCCTGATCGTCGTTGAGCTGTTTGGGCGCCTCACGCGTGACCACGAGCGCCTCGAGCTCGCCCTGGTCGAGCCGCTCGACGCGGGACTCGATCAGGCCCTGCTTGCGGAGCGTGTTGATCGGCGCCGAGGTGCAGCCAACCCGTGTGGCGAGCTGCTTGAGCGTCAGCGGCTTGGGGCTGTTGGCGAGCGCCTGCAGCACGTCGCGTTGCTTGTCCGTGACGTCGAGCGTGGTGACCCGCGCGGCGACCCGCGTCGGCACACTGAGCAGCGTCACCTCCCGCGTGCCGGCCTGGCCCCGCACACCGGCGGGCACCACCGCCTCGAGCACCTGGCCCCACGGGCACAGGTAGTAGTCGGCCATCCACCGCGTCAGCCGCAGCATATGCGGCGTGAGCAGCGACTGCTTGTCGAGCACACCGGCGATCGACTTCAGCTTGCGCCCCGGCGCTGGCTTCGAGCCGACCGCCACGCAGTAGCCGACCTCCGTGCGGTTGCCGCGGCCGAAGGGGACCCGCACCCGCCGGCCGACCTCGAGCAGGGTCTCCGGCCGCCGCGCGTCGAGCAGCTCGTCGGGGATCAGGTAGTCGTACTCATTGTCGGGCCCAGTGGTCAGCACCACCGTGGCGAGCGTCTGCTGCGCAGCGGCGTCCAATTCCCACGGAGCGGGGTCGTCGTCGAACAGCGATTGCTGGTTGCTGGCCAAGTGGAAACGTTTCGCTCGCAATGTAAGAAGTAGGGGGAGAATCCGCAGCCTCCGGCGGAAGCCGGAGGTTTTGCCCCGGTGGTTGCTTTCTCTCTGGTTCCAAACCTCTGGCTTCCGCCGGAGGCTACTCAACTCGTGGAGATCGCAACGCCCACCCGCGGCATGACTCCCGCAGCGGAACCGATTACGATAACCCCTTCGCCCCCCAGCTCACCACCCACACTCACGGCAGACCCCTGGCCCAGCGACTCGGTATCTTCGGCGGCAGCTTCGACCCGGTGCACCACGGCCACCTGGCCCTCGCGCGCGCGTGCCGCGACGCGGCCCGCCTCGACGAGGTGTGGCTGGTCCCCGCGGCCGTGCAGCCGCACAAGCCGCACGGCCCGGTAGCCGCGAACGAAGACCGCCTGGCGATGCTCCACCTAGCGACCGACTCCGACCCAAGCCTGCGAGTGAGCGACCTCGAGATCGCCCGCGGCGGCGTCAGCTACACGGTCGACACGCTCCGCGCCGTGCACGACCAGGCGCCCGACGCCGAGCTCTACCTCTTGATGGGCGCCGACACGCTGGCCGATCTGCCGAAGTGGCGCGAGCCCGAAGCGATCCGCCAGCTCGCCAGCCTGCTGGTTGTCCACCGCCCCGGCGAGCCGCTCCCCGAGGTCGACGGCGTGACGATCGTCGAGATGCCGTTGTCGGACCTCAGCAGCAGCGAGATCCGCCGCCGCGTGGCGGCCGGTGAGTCGATTGAGGGGATGACGCCCGAAGGCGTGGCGGGGTACATCGCCGAGCGTGGGTTGTACCGGTAGGCCACCGCTATCGACAGGACTCGAAGTACGCGCTCACTCTGCTGGAAGTCGTCAACAGCACCACCGACACGCCGTAGGCGAGCGCCATGGCGGCCATCGCCACCCCGCCAAAGACGAATCCGTTGGTGACAAATGCGAACGCGGCCAACGCCGCAACGAACGCGCCGAGCGAGTAGAGCACTACGGATAGCCAGCGGGCCCAGGTCGCGCCGCGGTAGAGGTTCACGGCGATCAGCACCGTGAAGAAAAACCGGACGAGCCGCACGACAATACGCTCGGCCCCCTGCACGCTGACAAGTGTCGCGATGCTTGCCCCGAGATCGCTACAAGCAGCCAAGCGATGGTCGCAACCAACCGCCGGCCTTTGAGGACTGCCTCGGTTTGTGTGGCCGGCTCTTGTTCAAAGTCCGTCTCGGGGGAAAGGTAGGGGTTGGTGCTCATGAGGGAAATCAACCGGTGGAATTTCGAGTAGCGTAGGACGGCTACGCGACGCCATGATGCGCGAGTTGGTAGGCCGGAACAAGCGCAGCGTCGTTCCGGCAGTTGCGGCCGCGAAACGCCGGAACGGCGCTGACGCCTGTTGCCGGCCTACGATAGGCATGGCGTCAAGCCAGCACCAAGGCGTCGCCGCCGGAGTGTGCGGGCAGAGCTAGGGGCACAACGGCGGAACCACGGTCGAGGAAGTGACGCAGCTCGGTTGTGCCGGCGTCGGACGAGGGATCGCCAATGGTGGTGACGAGCAGGTAGACATCGGGCACACCGACGATTTCGTAGAGTTCGAGCGAGTCCGATCCGAAGTCCTTGTCGTAGTCGGGCTTGTTGATACGCCGCTTCTGCTCGGCGAAGTAGTCCTCGAACTCTGGTCGCGGGAGAGGGCAATCGTAGGTCCAAGCGTCCTCTGCGACGTTGCGCAGCCAACGGTCGTGCTCGGCTTCGGTGATCTCCGAGGCGTTGGCGATCATGGCGCAGAGCTGCGCACGGGTGAGTTGCGAGTGTTGGGCGTCCTTTCCAAGTTGCTCGAGCAAGATGGTCGTTCTGGGGTCGCAGGGGCCGTAGATCCGCAGGCGCGCCAAGATGTCGGCGTGCCGGTTCGAGCGGCGGTCGATCTGGCGGTAGTGCGAGGCGAGGTTCATGGGCTGGGCGGCCATCGAACAGGAGAGATCCCAGCCGGCAGGCGGCATTACGCGCAGCGCCGTTCCGGCGATTTTACCTTAGCCCCCGCCGGAAGACGCCTCACTCTGCTGCTTGGTCAAGCTGGGGTCGACTTGCGCAGCAGCAGGAAGGGGCTTCGTCGGTGGTAAGAGGATCTCGCGCCCGGAGGCCTGCTGGCGTTTCTGAAGGTCGGCGACAAGTCCTTTGAGCGTGCCGCCCGACTCCGCCAGCAATTCACTGCGTACTCTGTGTAGTTCGTCAATGATGGGATTACTGGTCATCGTTGTCCTCCCCTCCGAGGAATTCAGCCGGCGTGCAGATCAGCAGTCCCCCATAACCCGCGTCATCGAATAGGCGGTAGATGCGCGGGAGCTCGTGGGCGTTGGCGATATGTCGGCAGTTTAGCGTCAGTAGGTATTTTACTCCGCCCACAGCCGCAGCGGCAACGTGCAGGGCGTCCGCAGCCGCTTTCTCAGGCATGGCGTGCGCTGCAATCAATTGTTCGGCGAGCAACAGGACATTTTCGGAGATGCCGACTAGCGGCAGGCCCTCCAGTAGCCGAAGGCGCTCTGAGGCGGCTTCGGGGTCTCCTCGGCTCGCCTCATCGAGGGTGAGCTGAGAGGTGACAAGCTCAAAGTTATCGCGTTGTGTGCTCCACCAATCGCGGGCCTGTTGCTGTAGGCCAGCGATCGCTACATCGCGGCTCGGTCGCGCTGTAGCGAAGCTTGCGATCGATGTTTCGATGTAGAGCCTATCCATAACTCTACTTTACCATGAGCGAACGCCCGACGTGCTTCGGCTTGCTCAGTGTGCCGGAACGGCGCTGCACTTGTTCCGGCCTACGCAGTCGCTCAGCCAACAAAAAAGCCCCGTCAAACGGGGCTCAAGTCGCTGTTTCGATGGCCTCGACCCCGGCGTGAACGCCGGGGCTAAGGCCGGTGGTCGTTGTTCGCCCGTGGCGTCGGCCGGGGCGGCTAGCCCTGCACGGCCGCGCTGCGGCTGGCGTGGCTGCGGAGCGGCATCGCGAAGTGGGCGCCGGAGAGCGTCTGCTCGCAGTCGCTGTTCGCGCCGCACAGGCGGAGTGAACCCCCCTGGGCGTGCAGCTTGTCGCGGAGCTCGTCGAGCTGCGCGGTCAGCGGCTTGGGCATCTTCTTGAGGTCGTCCAGCTCGACCACCAGCCGGTACGTGAAGTGGCGGGAGCAGATCTCCCACATCTCGTCGACCAGGTGGTCGGTCGCCGCGTCGGATTTGAGGTCGGGCAGGCGGACGAACAACCAGTTGGGGCCACGGTCGATGCGGCAGTGTTGGCCCAGCGTATTGGGCGTGAGAGTAGCGGCCATGAGGTAACGCTCCGTCGTCGTCGAAGGGGAAAAGATGTTCCAGGGGCAGCGCGGGAGGGGACGCGGGGAAGAGGCGTCAGGCGGATGCAGATCGGTCGGCGACCCACTCTCGTGTGGCGCTTATCCTACGCCCGCACCGGTAGCGCGAGCAACCCGAAACAGCGATTCTTAGCGCAACGGATTGCGCGCTAACCACCTAGCATTTCCGCCGCCGTCTGCTTGGCGACCGCGAGCGCCTCGGGCAGCTTGTCGGGCTGCTTGCCGCCGGCCTGCGCCATGTCGGGGCGGCCGCCGCCGCCGCCGCCCACGGCCTTCGCCACCGGGCCGATCCACTTGCCCGCGCTGAAGCCCTTGTCTTGCAGGTCCTTGGTGATGCCAGCAACCAGCGTGACTTTGTCGTCCCCCTGGGTGGATGCTAGCAGGATTGCGGAGGGTTGGGTCTTCTGCCGCACGGCGTCGATCAGCTTGCGCATCATGTCGGGCGTGGCTCCGCGGGTCTCGGCGACGACGACCGTCGCGCCGGCCACGGTCTGGGCCTCCTCGAGCAGCGAGTCGGCCGACAGCGGGCCCGCCTCTTCGCGCTCGGCAAGCTGATTCTCGAGCGACGCGATCTCGGCCTTCACGGCCTCGACCCGGTCGGGGACGTCCAGCAGGCCAACCGACAACAGCCGTGCGGCTTCGCCGAGGGCGATCTTCTTCTGCTCGTGCGTGGTGGCGCCGTGGGAGGTTGACTTGTACTCGGCGGCGCCGCTGTGGCCGCCGCCCGCAATCGCCTTCTTGAGCGACTTCTGCTGCTCAAGCAGCGACCCGACCGCGGTGGCTAGGTCGCCGGCGCTGACGCCGAGCGTGGCGGCGGCGGAGTCGGCCGCCTGCTCAATGTCGGCGACGAAGGACTCGGCCCGCTTGCCGGTCAGGGCCACGATCCGCCGGGTGCCGGCCGATACGCCCTCCTCGCTCAGCACCTCAAACGACGCAACCTGGGCGGTATTGGTAAGGTGGGACCCACCGCACAGCTCGCGGCTGAACGCGTCGGCGGCGATCGGGCCCATCGAGACCATCCGCACCGGGTCGGGGTACTTCTCGCCGAACAGCATCATGGCTCCCTGCCGCCGGGCCTCGGCCAGGGGGAGGGTCTCCCATTCGACCGGCGCGCCTGCCTCGACGTAGGCCTTCACGTCCGTGGCGATGGCGGCCAACTCGTCGGCGCCGACCGGCGAGAGGTTCGTGAAGTCGAACCGCAGCCAGTCCTCGTCGACCTTCGAGCCCTGCTGCTGGGCGTGGCTCCCCAGGTGCTTCTGCAGCGCGTGGTGCAGCAGGTGAGTGGCCGAGTGCGCCCGGGCGATCGCCTCGCGGCGGTCGGCGTCGACCACCGCCTTGACGGTCGCGCCGCCGACCAGCTTGCCGCTTTTGAGGTGGCCGGCGTGGACAAACAGCTGGCCATCCTTCTGGGTGTCGACCACCTCGAACTCGAAGTCCTTGCCGATCAGCTGGCCGGTGTCGCCGACCTGGCCGCCCGACTCGCCGTAGAACGGGGTCTTGTCGAGCACGACCCGCACCAGGTGCTCGTGCCCGACCTCCTCCATGCTGTCGCACAGGTGGTCGTCCGGCGCGACGCCGGCGATGATGCCGGCGACGGTCGCCTCGCACTCGAGGGCGTCGTAGCCGACGAACTCGGTCTTGTGCAGCGCCTGCTTGAGCGAGTCGATCGGCCCCTTAGCGCCCATCACGGTGTGGGTCAGCTTGCCGGAGGCCTCGCCGTGCTCGGCCATCGCGTGCTGGTAGCCGGGCCAGTCAAACGCCAGGTTGTGCTCGGCGGCGAGCGACTCGAACAGCTCCGGCGGCACGCCGTAGGTCTGGTACAGGTCGGCCGCGACGCCGCCGTCGACCTTCAGGCGGTTGTCACGCCGCATCTCGTCGAACACGGCCTCGATGCGGCTGAGGCCGCCGTCGATCGTGCCGAAGAAGTTGGCCTCCTCCTTGGCGATCACGTCGCTGACCCGCTTGGTGGTCTCTTTCAGCTCGGGGTAGGCGTCCTCCATGGCGTCGACCACCGCGGGGACCAGCTTGCACAGGAACGGCTCGCGCATCCCCAGCTGGTGCCCGTCGAGCACCGCGCGGCGCAAGAGCCGCTTCACCACGTACTTCTCCTTCTGCGGGCCGGGGTAGACGTTCTCGTGCACGGCGAACGCGCACGCCCGGACGTGGTCGGTGATGCGGCGGAGGCGGCGGCCCTCCTCGCTGGCGTACTTGTACTTGACGCCGCACACCTCGGCCGCGGCCTGGACGATCGGCATCAGGGTGTCGATGTGGAAGTTGGTCTCGACGTTCTGCAGGGCGGCGGCGGTCCGCTCCAGGCCCATGCCGGTGTCGATGTTCTTGCTGGGCAGCGGGCGGAGATTGTCCGGCGGATCGCCCACGCGGTTGAACTGCGTGAAAACCAGGTTCCAGATCTCCAGCTCCTCGCGGCCGGGCGCGGTGTAGTAGATCTCGCTGCACGGGCCGCAGACGCCGTCGGGGCCCTGGCTGGGGGCGCTGGCGGGCCAGAAGTTCTCGTCCTCGTCCTCGTAGCTGATCCGCGAGGTCGGCAGGCCGATCTCCTCGTGCCAGATGTCGGCCGCTTCCTTGTCGTCCTTGTAGACGGTGACCGTCAGGGTGTCCTCGGGCAGGCCCAGCCACTCTTTGTGGGTCAGGAACTCCCACGCCCAGTGGATCGCCTCGCGCTTGAAGTAGTCGCCGAAGCTGAAGTTGCCGAGCATCTCGAAGAAGGTGTGGTGCCGCGGCGTGCGGCCGACGTTGTCGATGTCGCCGGTCCGCATGCACTTCTGGCAGGTGGTGGCCCGGGTGTAGTCGAGCTTCACCTTGCCGAGAAAGTGGTCCTTGAACTGGTTCATGCCCGCCGGGGTGAACAGCACGCTGGGGTCCCAGGTCGGCACCAGCACGTCCGAGGCGACGCGTGTGTGCCCCTTGGATTCGAAGAATTCGAGGTACTTCTCGCGGAGTTCGTTGGTTTTCATAGCAGCAGCAAAGGGTGCGTTGGCGTTCGCCAGGGCGGGCGCCAAGACGGATGCGAGGACGGATGATAGCAGCGGGCGGGCCGGGCGGGCGTGGCCGGCGGCTCGCAGCCCGCGATGATACCGCATTCATCAGCGTTCTGGCAGGCCGGAGCCGACGCTGGCGACCGCCGGAGGGGTCCGGTATTCTCGTATTTCGAGGCTTCCCCACACCACGGACAGGAACACGGCAAGCAGATGACCCTCCTCACCACTCCAGGAGCGACCGCCCCCCGCAAACGCTCGCGGGCAGGTTGGGCGATTGCTTGCACGGCGGCCGGGCTGCTGTTGGGCGGCCCCGCGTCCCGACCCGCGTCGGCCGAGCCCGCGCTCGCCGACCCGCCCTCCGCCAAGACCGACGCGCCCACCGCGCTCGACCGCTACGTGGCCGAGGAAGACCCCGACTACGGCTGGCGGCTGGTCGGCCGCCACGAACACCCGTTGGGGGTCGAGATCGTGGCGGAACTGACATCCCAGGCGTGGCGGGCCGCCGATGAAGTCGACCGCCCGGTCTGGAAGCACTCGCTGGTGATCGTTGTCCCCGAGGGCGCCGACCCAACAACCGCCATGCTGTTCATCGGCGGCGGCCGCAACGGGGCCGACCCGCCCGGCGGAGCCAACGACCAGGTCCGCGCCGCCGCGCTCACCACCCACAGCGTCGTGGCCGAATTGGGCATGGTCCCCAACCAGCCGCTCGAGATCGGCGCCGACGGCCAAGGACGCTACGAGGACGACCTGCTCGCCCGCTCCTGGAACAAGTACCTGGAGACCCGCGACCCAACCTGGGTCGCCCAGCTGCCGATGGCCAAGTCGGCCGTCCGGGCGATGGACGCCGTGCAGGAGATCCTCAAGCAGGAACAGCCGGAGCTGGCGATCGAGCGGTTCACGGTCGCCGGTGCCTCGAAGCGGGGCTGGACCACCTGGCTGACCGCGGCGGTCGACCCCCGTGTCGTGGCCATCGCGCCGATCGTGATTGACGTGCTCAACGTCGACGAGTCGATGCGGCACCACCACGCCGCCTACGGCGAGTGGTCGCCCGCGCTGCGTGACTACGAGTCGCAGGGCCTGGCCAAGCTGTTCCTCGGCGACCAGGGCGAGCCAATCCTCAAGCTGGTCGACCCGTACGAGTACCGCCAGCGGTACACGATGCCCAAGTGCCTGATCAACGCCACCGGCGACGAGTTCTTCCTGCCCGATTCCTCGCGGTTCTACTTCGACCAGCTGCCGGGCGAGAAGCACCTGTGCTACGTCCCCAACGCGGGGCACTCGCTCAAGGGCTCCAACGCGCTGGACACGCTGATCGCGTTCCACCACAGCGTCGTGCACCAGGTGGAGCGTCCGTCGATTACCTGGCGGCCCGGCAATGGGGGCCAAATGACCTTGGTCTGCTCGACCGAGCCGACGCGGGTCACGCTGTTCCAGGCCGACAACCCCGCCGCCCGCGACTTCCGCAAGCCGGTCATCGGCGACGCCTTCAAGCCGGAGCGGCTCGCGGTCGGCGCCGACCTGCAGGCGACCGCCGATATCACCACGCCGGCCGAGGGCTGGCGGGCGAGCTTCGTGCAGGCCGAATTCGACATCGGCGCCGCCACCCCGTGGCGCGTCACCACGCCCGTGTGGGTCACGCCCGACGTGCTGCCACACGCCGAGGGAAAACTACCCCCTCCCCCTGTGGGGGAGGGTTAGGGTGGGGGCGCCCCGCGGCTCCGGCTGAACGCGCGAGAACTTTATTGAGGAATCTCTAAGCAATCGGCGGGCGAACCGTGTCCCCGCCGCACCCCTACCCCGGCCCTCCCCCAATGGGGGAGGGAGTAAGACTACGCCTGCGAGACACTGCACCAATCCTGACCAACATGCCCGAAGCGACCGCCAACACCGAACAGCTCGCCGAAGCCCTGCTGAGCTACTGGGGCTACGACTCGTTCCGCCCGCTGCAGCAGGAGGCGATGGAGTGCGGCATGAACGGGCGGGACAGCGTGGTGGTGCTGCCGACCGGCGGCGGCAAGTCGCTGTGCTACCAGGCGCCCGCCGCCTGCCGCGACGGCGTGGCCGTGGTGGTGTCGCCGCTGATCTCGCTGATGAAGGACCAGGTCGACGCGCTCACGGCGTGCGGCATCCCCGCCGCGGCGCTCAACAGCACCCTGACCGCCGACGAGCGGCGCGACATCACCCAGCGGCTCCGCGCCGGCGAGATCAAGCTGCTGTACGCCGCGCCCGAACGTTTGTTGCTCGACGGCACGCTCTCGTTCCTGACGCAGCTCAAGGTGTCGTTCGTCGCGATCGACGAGGCCCACTGCATCAGCGCCTGGGGGCACGACTTCCGCCCCGAGTACCGCGGGCTGAAAGTCCTCCGCGAGGCGCTGCCGCACGTCTCGATGCACGCGTACACGGCGACCGCGTCGGAGAAGGTGCGGCAGGACATCGCGTCTCAGCTCGAGCTGCGCGACCCGGCGATGCTGGTCGGCTCGTTCGACCGGCCGAACCTGGTGTACCGCGTCCGCCGCGCGAACCAGAAGCTCAAGCAGATCACCGCCGTGGTCGACCGCCACCGCGGCGAGTCGGGCATCATCTACTGCATCAGCCGCAAGGAGGTCGAGCGGACGGCCGACGCGCTCCGCTCGCTCGGCGTGCAGGCCGCCCCGTACCACGCCGGCCTGTCGGACAAGGAGCGGCACCGCAACCAGGACGACTTCATCGAGGACCGCGTGCAGGTGGTGGTCGCCACGGTGGCCTTCGGCATGGGCATCGACAAGCCGGACGTCCGCTTTGTTGCGCACGCGGGGTTGCCCAAATCAATCGAACACTACCAGCAGGAGAGCGGCCGCGCGGGCCGCGACGGGCTCAAGTCGGAGTGCCTGCTGCTGTTCAGCCCCGGCGACGCCAGCACCTGGCGGCGGATGCTCGCCTCGTCGGACGACCAGCAGGCGTTCACCGCCGCGATGCGGTCGGTCGACCAGATGTGCGACTACGCCAACAGCGTCACGTGCCGGCACAAGTCGCTGGTCGAGTTCTTCGGCCAGGACTACGAGAAGCCGAACTGCGGCGCGTGCGATGTGTGCCTCGCCGAGTTGGAGACCGTCGACGAGCCGCTGGTCCTCGCGCAGAAGATCGTCAGCTGCGTCGCGCGGCTCGAGCAGCGCTTCGGCGGCGACTACACGTCGAAGGTGCTGGCCGGCTCGTCCGAGGCGCGGATCCTCAACGCCGGGCACGACCGCCTCAGCACCTACGGCCTGCTCAAAGAATTCAAGCCGCCGGTGATCCGCGACTGGATCGAGCAGCTCGTCGGCCAGGGCTACCTCCGCAAGGAGGGCGAATTCGACGTGCTCCAGATTAGCGAGACCGGCCTCGGGCTCCTCAAGGGCGACGCCGAGCCGCGGCTGCTGAGTCCCTCGGCGCCCGCCGCGCGGCAGAAGAAGAAGTCGGCCGACGACGACTGGGAAGGGGTCGACCGCCCGCTGTTCGAGAAGCTCCGCACGCTCCGCGGCGAGCAGGCCGCCGAGCGCGGCGTGCCGGCCTACATCGTGTTCGGCGACACCGCGCTAAGAGACATGGCCCGCGTCCGCCCCACCTCGCTCGACGCGTTCTCCAACGTCAAGGGCGTCGGCGCCAAGAAGCTCGAGGACTTCGGCAAGCTGTTCGTCGACGCCATCGCCGACTACTGCCAGGCGAACAACGTCGAGCCCGGCGACCCCGCGCCGACAGTCGCCGCCCGCCTGGCGGCGTCCGACGAAGAGGGCCCCTCGCTCCCCGCCGTGGCCGCCTTCCGCCACTTCCGCGATGGCCTCAGCATCGACGAGACCGCCGCCCAGCTCGCCAAGGCCAAGTCGACCGTGGTCGGCTACCTCAACCAGTACCTCCAGCACGAGCAGGTCACCGACCCCAGCCCGTGGGTCGACCGCGCCGAGGCCCGCCAGATCGAGGACGCCATCGAGCAAGTCGGCGTCGGCCGCCTGAAGCCGATCTACGAGCAGCTCGGCGGTAAGGTCGGGTACGATGAGATCAGGATTGTGGCGACTTGTGTTGGGAACCGGGGGTAGATAGCCGTTAAATTTTGGGTCTCGTATTCTTATGAGTAGTATCGCTAAGCGTCCCGATCTAACGGCAACTCACAAAGAGATTGTTCAGTATGCGCGGGAGTGGGTTTGCTATGCAGCATCGCATGGACTGAACGCCGCCCTTAATCTCCTCGACCGTAGAGACAGTGAACCCCCGTGGAGCGAGGAGTTCGTCGGCACCCTCTCTGAGAATCATTTCGGAGACGGAGCGAAAGGCGTGATCTCTGATCCGAGCGGTCATGGCGACTTGCGCGTAGAAGCTTACGAATTCAATGATGGATCTGGTTTCGCTGTCGACCACGACTTGGCGATGAACGGAAAACGTTCCGACTTTACCGCTCAGTTCGAGTTCATTAAGTCGAATTCCGGCTTCCAGATCTATCTCACGGACATTCACGTGCTATAGCGGCCCCACGGATTGGCAGATCCTTAGAGTGGAGTCGCGAAGCAACGCGCTTGTCCCCCTCCCCGGCAGGGGGAGGGGCTAGGGGAGGGGGCTGAGTTTTCCGTTAGTAAGTGTCTTCCTGTACTATCCCTGTCCGCGGACGCTCGTCAGGAATGCGACATCTAGGTTTGCGACCCGACCCCCTCCCTTAATCCCTCCCCCCGTGGGGGAGGGAGATTGTGCTGCGCGGCATAGGCGGGAATGAGACAGGCGCTACCTGTCTACAGCCACCACTTCGTGATCGCGATGATCGCTGCGATGCCAATCGCAATCAGCACCACGTGGCCGAAGCAGCCCGGGCCTTCGGAAAAATTAAATCGTAAGCCGCTGACTCCGAAGAAGCCGTTGTCCATGTTGCTTGCGAGGAGGAGGATCGGGGGCAAGACTCACTTCTCGACCGTCAGCTTGTAGACAACCGCCAGCTCATTCGGCGCCGCCTCCGGCGCGGTCACGCTAACGCCGTCGTCGGTTTGCTCGAAGGCGATCTTAGCGTCGGAGCCGAGCAACTCGACGCCGGTCACTCTGGACCCGTCGCCGGCGAAGCCCTCGAGCAGCGTCTTCGCCCCGGCGCCGGGCCAGCCGAGCACCAGGGCGTACACAACATCGCCGTGCTGCGTGTAGCGGACGTCCTGGGCGGTGTAGCCCTGGTCGAGGGCGATGCCGCCGAAGTGGCCCTTGCCGGCCGTGGTGGGGCCGTGGCCGTAGGTTGTGAACGGGCGGGTGCTGTAGATCGCCTCGCCGTATTGGCCGAGCCACTCACCTAGTTCGAGCAGCACCTTGCGCTGGTCGTCGGGGATCACGCCGTCGGCTGTGGGCGACACGTTCAACAGCAGCTGGCCGTTCTTGCTGACGATGTCGATCAGGCTGTGCAGCACGACGCGCGTCGGCTTGACCCGCAGGTTGTCCGTGTAGCACCAGCTGCCGAGGCTGATGGTGTCGTCGGTGAGCCAGGTGAAGTCGGTCTGCTTGTCCATGCCCCCCTTCTCGAGGTCCAGCACGCAGACGTCCTGCGGCATGTCTTCTTGCTTGTAGGTGACCAGCACCTGCTGGCCGTGCTCGGCGGCGTGGTTGAAGTAGTAGGCGAGGAACTCCTGCCGCTGCTCTTCGGGGATCTCGTCAAGCCAGCTGTCGAACCAGATCAGGTCGGGGCTGTAGTTGTCGATTACCTCGGTCAGCTTGCCGAGCCACAGGTCGAGGAACTTGTCGCGCGGCATGTAGCCGTACAAGAACGCCCGATCGGGGTCCTCGAGCACGCTGGGGAAGTTCCGCTTGGCGCCGTCGTAGTGGCCGGTCCAGCTGCCCGGGTCGCCGGCCTTCTTCTGCCACAGGTTGTTGCGGGCGTGGTGGAACGTGGCGACCACCTTCATGCCGCGGCTGCGGGCGGCGGCGGCGACCTGGCCCATGATGTCGCGGTGCGGGCCGCGGTCGGCGGCGTTCCAGGGGGTGAGTTCGCTGTCCCACATCGCGAAGCCATCGTGGTGCTCGGCCACCGGGCCGACAAACTTGGCTCCGGCCTGCTCGAACAGCTCGACCCACGCGTCGGCGTCGAAGTGCTCGGCCGTGAAGTCGTCGACAAACTTGTCGTACGGGTAGTCGGTGGGCTCGCCGTACTTGTCCCGGTGGCGCCGGTAGACGTCAGTGTCCGTGAGGTGCATGTTGCGCGGGTACCACTCGTTGCTGTACGCGGGGACGCTGTACACGCCCCAGTGGAAGTAGACGCCGAACTTGGCGTCGCGGAACCACTCGGGCGCCGGGGTGTGCCGCCGCAGCGACTCCCAGGTCGGTTCGTACTTCTCCTCGGCGAGCGACACGCCCGTCGAGCAGGTAAGCAGCAGCGTGAGGGCGATCGATGCTAGCAGTTTCACGGCGGAACTCCGGTGATGATGAGACTTGGCGCCGGCGTCTGGGCCGGGGCGTCCCCCATGATAGCTGGCTTGCCGAGTCCGTGCTTGCACTTCCCCAGCGGTGGGGTGCGCCGCGGCAATCGCCAGCCCGCGGAGAGTTTCGTTGGCTAGCACCGGCAAGGTTTACCGATACCCAACACGCGAGCGTGCAACGCAACTCTCGGAGTCCGGTTCACGTGTTCAAGCAAATCTCAGCCGCCGTGCTGTGCACACTGGCGACCGCTGCGCCTGGCCACGCTCAAGAATTAGAGTCGCCGCTGCGGTTTCCGCTGTCCGCGTACGGGCAGACCGAGTTGGATACGCAGCCCGCGGCCGACGCAGTCGCCTACACGCAGTACGACGAGCGGCTGACGCCGGTCTCTCTGCTGCAGGAGTCGTGCGGCTGCGGCGTCGAATGTGGTGACAGCTGCGCAGGCGGCCGCGACAGCTGCGTCGACTGGGTGCTGCCGCGGTCCAACCTGCCGCTCCCACTGCTGAAAGGGATGGCGGAGAAGTCGGGGACCACGCTGCCGCTGCCGTTGGGCACCAGCTTCATCTGGACGGAGATCGATCGCAACGTCGCGGTGAGCGACGTGCGGCTCGGGCTGGGCAGCAACCCGCTGACTTCGGTCGATCGGGTCGCGGTGCCGGAGACGACCTTCCACGCTTCATCGAAGATCGCGCGGATCGACCTGTGGGTGCTGCCGTGCGTGAACCTGTACGGAATCGTCGGGCACACCCGCACCACGGGCAACGTCGCGGTGACGGTCGACAACTTCCCGCTCCCGTCGTCACCTCAAGCGGTGCTGAACGTGCCGGTTGAGCTCGAGGGCACGACTGCCGGATGGGGGTGCACCTCTGGCATCGGCGGGAAGGACTGGTTTGCGATGCTCGACATCAACAAGACCTGGACCGACTTCTCAAAGCTCGACTCGTCGCTGACGGCGCTGGTGATCACACCGCGGGTAGGGCTGGTCGTCGATCGGCCGCTGTTCAAGGGCGAGGTGCACATCGGCGCCATGTGGCAGGACACCGCCCAGACGGTCGAGCTGACGGTCGACCACCCTTTGCTCGGCAACGGCCTTCACGTGCAGGTCGACCAGTTCGAGCCGAACCCCTGGAACTTCTTGGTCGGCGGCCTCTGGGCCCTCGACGAGCGGCTGCAGGTGATGGTCGAGGGCGGCATGGGCGGCCGCAGCTACGTCGTGTCGGGCGTGACGGTGCGGTACTAGCCGCCTGGAGTGGGCCGCCAGGCCCCATTTTCTTCTAGGCACGCTGCGCTAGCCGCGCGCGTATTCCCCTCCCCTGCAGGGGGAGGGGCTAGGGGAGGGGGCAGAGTTTCCCGTTAGTAAGCGTCTACCTGTGCCATTCCTGTCCGCGGGCGCTCGTTAGGAATGCGACATCGCCGTTTGCAGCCCGACCCCCTCCCTCCGAGTCGCCTCGAATGCGGCCCCCCCCGCGGGGGAGGGAAATTTCGGCGCGCCGCTGCGCGGCATTGCTCTATGGCGTTTCCCGCAGCCCACGCTCCGGCAGCAAGCACTCCAGCGGGCACCCCGCGCACTGCGGCTTCGGTCGGCAGTGGCGTTTGCCGAGTTCGACCAAGAGCGCGTGGTACTCGTTGAACAGCGTCGCGTCGCGGGGCAGGGCGGCCTCGAACTGCTGCTGGAGCTTGGCGTAGCTGTCGCGTTTGTCGGCCCAGCCGTGCCGCTCGAGCGCCCGGCGGGTGTAGGCGTCGATGACGAAACTGGGGTGGCCGGCGGCGTATAGCACGATGCAGTCGGCGGTCTCCGGTCCGACGCCGTGCAGCGCTAGCAGCTCGCGGCGCAGCTGGTCCTGCGGCGTCTTGGCCAGCGACTCGATCTGGCCGCCGTGCTGTTCTACTAGGTAGGCCAGCACTGAGCGCAGCCGCTTCTCCTTGACCCGGAACACGCCGGCCGGGCGGATCAGCTCGCTCAGCTCCCCCGCGGGCAGCGCGAGCAGGTAGTGCGGGTCGAGCCGGCCCTGGCGGTGGATGTTCTCGATCGCGCTGACGACGTTCTCCCAGCGGGTGTTCTGCACCAGCACCGCGCCGACGATCACCTCAAACGGCGTCTCCGCCGGCCACCAGTGCTGCGGCCCGTACGCCGCGCGCAGGCGGTCGTAGATCTCGAGGGCCGGGAACGGTGGTGGTTGCTTCGCCATCGGATGTTCATCTCGCCACAGCCAGGAGCCCCGAGCGTCAGCTCGGGGAGCCGAATGCTAGTACAAACGCTGCTAGCACCACTGCCGCATTGTTATGGACCCGTTGCCCAGCTTGTTGAATAATGCCCCACTTGCCAATGCTATCTTTGGTCGCCGGGCTACCACCGGTGGCCGCGAGGGTATCCGGGGACGCATGGACGCTTCCTTCAATCCGCTGCTGTTTGTCGCTGGGGCAGGCGCGTGCGCGTTGGTCTTGGTCGGCGGCGGCGGAACGGCCCTCTCGCTGCTGCGTCGCCGCACCGGCATCCGCTCCCGGCGTCGGCAGAGCCACGAGGCGTTCCTCGAGCAGGTCGAACGCACCGCCGAACGCGCCCGGGCGAAGCTCAACCGCTCGCTCGCGTGGGAGGGCGCCAGACCGCTACGCGTCGCCGCGGTGGTCGACGAGTGCGACGACGTGAAGTCGTTTTACTTTGCGTCGACCGACGGGCGGCCGCTGCCGCCGTTCCTGCCGGGCCAGTACCTCACGCTCCACGTGCCGTGCGCCGCCGGCGGCAAGCAGGTAGTGCGGTGCTACTCGCTCTCCGACCGACCCCGCGAAGAATACTACCGCTGCACGATCAAACGCCAAGGCCCGCCCGGCGACCAGCCCGAGCTGCCGCCGGGGATCGGCAGCAACTTCCTGCACGACCACGTGCACACCGACGACGTCCTGCCGTGCGAGGCGCCCCGCGGGCCGTTCTACCTCGCCGCTCAGGGGGACGAGCCGGTGGTGCTGATCGGCGGTGGCATTGGGCTGACGCCGATGGTCAGCATGGCGAACACGCTCGCCCAGACCAACCCGACCCGGCGGGTCTACCTGTTCGCCGGCGTCCGCAACCGCGGCGAGTTCCCCTTCCGCGACCACCTGCGGTCGTTGGCCGAATCGCTGCCCGATTTCAAGCTGTTCTCGGTCTTCTCCCGGCCGACCAGCCAGGACGCCGACCACAAGGACTTTGACCACCACGGCCGGATCACGGTCGACTACCTGCGGACGGTGCTCCCGTCTTGCAACTTCCCGTTCTACTTGTGCGGCCCGCCGGCGCTGATGCAGTCGCTCGTGCCGGGGCTGCTGGAGTGGGGCGTGCCCGACGATCAGATCCACTTCGAGGCCTTCGGCCCGGCCAGCGTGCGGCTGCCGAGCGACCGCAACCCGGCCGCCGAGGCGATCGGCGAGCCGGTCCGCTTCGAGCGCCAGGGCAAGGAATTTGTCTGGGAGGCCGGCGATGACTCGCTGCTGGACGTCGCGGTCAAGCACGGCGTGCCGGTCGAGTCGGGCTGCCGCGCCGGCAACTGCGGCCAGTGCGCCCTGAAGGTGCTGGCTGGCAAGGTCGCCACGCTCCGGACTCCGGGCGCCACGCCCCCCGACGGCCACTGCCTGGCCTGCGTCAGCGTGCCCGATGGGCCGCTGGTGGTGGACGCTTAGCAACGAAATGCAACGAATGACGCGAAACGAACGATACAGCTTGCCATCCGCATCGCCCGTAGCCCCCGGCTCTGCCGGGGGATTGCCTGCATTGGGAACAGAAGAACAGGAAATGGGGACTGGCTCGCGACCGTCCTGGCGGCAGATTGTCTTGCCTCCTACCCGACTGGGTCGCGTGCCTGTCCCCTTTTCCTGCGGACCACCTGGGCGATGCGCCGCGACTCACTCACACGAGAAAAGGGGACAGGCACGTCGCCTTCACAATCCAGTGCAGTTCCCACCGTTTCAGGGCGACGAGCCAGTCCCCGTTTTTCGTGACGCCGCCTTATCCCCGCGTTTGGGCCATGCCTTGCTGATCGCGTTCGTGTTGGCCGCTAGCGCGGCCGCGCAGGAGACACCCGACCTGCCCAAGTGCGACCCGGCCAAGGTGCTCGGCGACGAGGCCTGCGCCAAGTGCCACCAGCAGGAGGTCAACCAGTGGCGGCTCACGCCGCACTACCGCACATTCGACATCCTGCACCGCAAGCCGGAGGCCAAGGCGATTGCCGACAAGCTGGGCCTCCGCTCGGTCAAGCGAAACGACACCTGCGTCCGCTGCCACTACACGCAGCAGGAGCAACGCGGCCGCGCGCGGGTGATCGCCGGCGTGAGCTGCGAGTCGTGCCACGGCGCGGCGGCCGACTGGGTCAACCTGCACGCCGACTACGGCGGCCCCAACGTCACCAAGCAGATGGAGTCGGCCGAGCACAAGAAGCAACGCCGCCAGGCGAGCGTTGCGGCCGGCATGAACAACCCGTCGGACATCTACCTGATCGCCCGCCAGTGCCTCGGCTGCCACACCACGCCCGACGAGCAGCTAGTAAACGTCGGCGGCCACAACGCGGGCAGCGCCGGCTTCGAGCTGGTGAGCTGGTCGCAGGGAATCGTGCGGCACAACTTCCAGCGGACCGACGGCCAGTCGAACGCCCCCAGCAGCGTCGAGCAGCTGCGGGTGATGTACCTGGTGGGCGCGATGGCCGACCTCGAGATGAGCCTCCGCGCGGTTGCCAAGGCGACTACGGCCGCCAACTTCGGTCAGCAGGCCGCCGCCCGGGCGGCGCGGGTCAAGCAGCGGCTGTGGGAGGCGCAGCGGCTGCTCGACGACCGGCTGATTGCCAAGGCGCTCGACGCGGTGGCGGAGCTCGAGCTGACGCTCGACAACGCCGACGCCATCCTCAACGCGGCTAACCGGGTCGGCAAGGCGGCGCAGGAGTTCTCCAAGACCGCCGACGGCGCGACGCTCGCCGCGATTGACCCGCTGCTGCCAACCGCCGACAAGTACAAGAACTGATAGCTAATTCATTGCAACGCTTTTTCACCACAGAGGGCACGGAGAGCACGGAGCACGCAGCAGATAAACCAGTGGTTGTTGTCTCAGTCTCCTCCGTGCCCTCTGTGGTTTATTCAATTTGATCACCACCCAAGTCATCACCCGACCCCAACGCTGGGACGAGCCGTTCGACCCGGCGATGGACGACCGCGCCGTCTCGCGGCTGCTCGGCGTGCCGCCGTTCCGGGAGATGGACGAGCAGTCCTTCCCCGACCGGCTGCCGCTGCGGGCGATCTTGGCCAACGACACGCGGATCGTCAACTACAAGCCGGGCGACCTCATCATCCGCGAGGGTGAGTACGGCGCCAGCGCCTACCTGATGCTGCACGGCTCGGCCCGCATCGCGCTGGACGCGCTCGAGGAGGTGGCCGACAAGGAGCCGGTCAAGAAGCGGGGCCGCCTGACGCGGGCCGTCGCGCGGCTGTGGAACGCGCCGCTCGCCCGCGAGGTCCGACGCCGCCCCCGCGGGCAGCGGAATGCCCCGCGGCTGGGCCGACGCGGCGCCGGCGACCACCCGACGTTCTTCCTGCAGGACATCCCGCGGGTGATCCAAGACTGCTACACGCGTCCGCTGCAGCCGGGCGAGGTGTTCGGCGAGGTCGGCGCCCTGACCCGCAGCCCGCGCACGGCGTCGGTCTTCGCGGAGTCGGACTGCATCGTGCTCGAGATCCGCTGGCAGGGCCTCCGCGACCTGATGCGGTACGCCCCGCAGATGAAGCAGCACGTTGAGAAGCTGTACCGAGAGAACAGCCTCCGCGTACACCTGCTCGAGACCCCGCTCCTCGCCCACCTGTCCGACGAGCAGCTTGCCGCGGTGGCCGACGCCACCCGGTTCGAGACCCACGGCTCGTTCGACTGGCACTCGGACCTGCTGGGCGACAAGCCCGAGGACCTGTTCGCCCGCGTTGAACGCGAGCCGCTGGTCGCCGAGGAGGGCGCGCTGCCCGAGGGGCTGTTGCTGCTCCGCTCCGGCTTCGGCCGCGTCAGCCAACGTCGCGGCGACGGGCACCAGACCGTTTCGTACATCGGCAAGGGCGCCGCGTTCTGCGCGGCGGCGCTCGCCCACGGCTACCGCACCGGCGAGACGCCGCCGCTGCGGCTTTCGCTCCGCGCGGTGGGGTACCTCGACGTGCTCTTGATCCCGCTGTCGGTCTGGAACGAGGTGATCGCCCCCTCGCTGCCGCCGGAGGAGATGCAGGCGCTGCTCGACAACTACTGCGGCCAGCAGTGCGCCGCCGAGACCAGCCTGCCCGCCCGCACGCTCGACTTCCTGGTCGACCGGCGGCTGGTGAACGGCGAGCAGACGATGGTCATCGATCTCGACCGCTGCACCCGTTGCGACGACTGCGTCCGCGCGTGCGCCGCGACGCACGACGGCAACCCCCGCTTCGTGCGGCAGGGGCCGATCCACGACCACTTCCAGTACGCCAACGCCTGCATGCACTGCGTCGACCCGGTCTGCATGATCGGCTGCCCGACCGGCGCCATCCACCGCGACTCGGCGAGCGGCGTTGTGCGGATCAACGACCCGACCTGCATCGGCTGCTCGACCTGCGCCAACAGCTGCCCCTACCACAACATCCGCATGGTCGAGGCCCGCTCGCCGGCGGGCGACATCCTGGCCGACGACGCCGGGCTGCCGATCATCAAGGCGACCAAGTGCGACCTCTGCAGCGACCAACCCACCGGCCCCGCCTGCCAGCACGCCTGCCCCCACGACGCGCTCGCCCGGCTGAGCATCGCCGACAGCCAGCCGCTCGCCCAGTTCCTGAACCTCGACGTGCTGCCGAGTGAACGCCCGGGAGGCCCGGTGTGACCCACTTGAAACGTCTGCCAACAAGAATCCCCCTCCCCGGCAGGGGGAGGGGCTAGGGGAGGGGGTTTGTCATCCGTTAGTTCGAACCCAACCTCTCCCCTCAAGACCTTTTTCTGCGCAGTACAGGAGCACCGACTCTACCGGACACCCAACCCCCTCCCTTGATCCCTCCCCCTGCCGGGGAGGGAGATTAACGTACTCGCCCTTCCTACCTCCCATGAACAAGTTCGCACGCCGCCGATACCGCTGCAGCGCCGCCGCGCTGGCGCTGGTCGCTGCGCTGTGGGCGTGGCTGCGGTGGGTCGACGGGTCGCTCGGCGCGACTGCCTATCAGAGCGGCTACGTGCTGTACGGACTGATCGTCTTCCTGGCGGCGTACAACGCCCGCAAGAAGCTGCCCGGCCTGCCGCTGGGGAGCAGCCGCGCGTGGCTTCAGCTGCACCTGTACGTCGGCGTGGCGACTGTCGCGCTGCTAGGCATGCACATCAGCTGGCGGCTGCCCAACGGCTACTTCGAAACCGCGTTGGCGGGCGTGTTCGCGGCGACCGTGCTCAGCGGCGTGTGGGGGCTGTACCTCACCCGCACGATCCCTCGGCAGCTCGCCCGCACGTCGGAGCAGATTGTGTTCGAGCGGATCCCCCGTCTGCGGAACGACTTGCTGCGTCGGTCGCGGGCGGCGGTGCTGGCCGGCGTCTCGCAGACCGGCTCGACGACGCTCGCCGAGTTCTACTCGACGCGGGTCGACAACTACCTGGCGGCGCCGCGCGGCGTCGGCTACTTCTTGCGTCCCTCGAGCGGCGTGCGGCGGCGTGTGATGGCCGAGCTGACCGACCTCCGCCGCTTCCTTACCCAGGCCGAGGAAGTCGCCGGCGAGACCCTGTTCGCCATCATCCGCAAGAAGGACGACCTCGACTTCCACCAGGCGCGGCAGGGGCTGCTCAAGGGGTGGCTCTTCCTGCACATCGCGCTCACCTACACGCTGCTCACGCTCGCCACGCTGCACGGCGTCGTGGCGCTCGCCATGCGGGGGGGCCACGCGTGAGACGCCTGTTCCACGACTTTGCCGAGGGCGAATACGACCGCCCCAACCAACGCTACATCTGCGGCCAGGCCGACGAGGCCTGCGCGTGCCCCTTCGGCCCCACCCCCAAGGGCGCCTGCCCCGAGCTGGCCGAGTGCCAGCCCGTTAAGCAGGGCGACCGCTGGCGCTGCAACCGGCCCGCTACCCGCGGCGGTCCCTGCGACACCGACGACGGACACGGCGGAGCCGACGCCGGCCCCACGCCCGATGGGCAGTGCTGCCGCGTCAACAAGTGCTCGCCCCGACCCAGCCTGCGGGTGTTCCGCGGGCGGCTGGCGTGGGGCTCGGCGCTCTTGGTCGCCGGCGCGTTGGCGATGCTGATCGCGTCGCCGCTGAAGACCGAGGTCCTCGCGCCCGGCCCGCTCACGCAGCCGCACGCACAGCTGCTCGCCCGCGGCGACTGGCAGGGCCGCTGCGCCGCCTGCCACGTCGATCAGGACCGGCCGATGCTGCTGCTGGCGGTCGGCAACCTGACCGGGATGCACGCCGCCAGCGGAGGGACGGACGCCACCCAGTCCGACCTCTGCATGAACTGCCACCAGCAGCAGCTCGCCAAGAATTCGGCGCTGCTCGCCCACGGCCTACCCGCCGGCGTGCTCGAGCACGCAGGCGATGACCCGATCGCGTGCTCGACCTGCCACCGCGAGCACCACGGCGCGATGTTCGACCTCACCGCGATCTCTAGCGTCCGCTGCCAGTCGTGCCACCAGCAGCAGCATGACAGCTTCGCCGGCAGCCACCCCGACTTCGGCGCCTGGCCGTACCAGCGCCGCACCCGTGTGGCGTTCGACCACGTGTCGCACATGAAGAAGCACCACGTAGAACAGAAGCAGGCGTTCGACTGCCGCGCGTGCCACCTCGAGTCACAAGGCAGCCGCAGCCTGGTGATGGCCAACTACGAGGCCGCCTGCGGCTCTTGCCATGATAAGGGGATCGCCGCCAGCAGCGGCGCCGGCCTGGCCATCATCGGCCTGCCGCTCTTGGACCTTGATGCGATGGAGGACCACGGAGTCCCTATCGACGACTGGCCCCAGCAGGCGACCGGCGACTTCGACGGCGAGCTCCCCGCACCGCTGAAGCTCTTGTTGGCCGACGAGCCGGCCCTCGTGGCACTGCTCGACAAGTACGGCGCCGGCTTCAGCTTCTTCGACATCGACCCCGACTCGGCCGACGACGTCCGCCACGCCGCCGCCCTGGTCGCCGCCATTCGCCAACTGATCGCCGACGCCGAGTCCGAGGGGCAGCAGGCGTGGGCCGACCGCCTCGCGAAGGTCGCTGGGCACCCCCTTACTGACGCCCAGCAGAAGACCCTGCTGGCCGGGCTGCCGGTCGACCTGGTCGCCCGGGCGGGACGCGGGTGGTTCAGCGGTGAAGAGGACGAAGATGCAAGAACACCAAGCGAGCAGGCCGCCAAGCTGCCGGCCGGCGGCTGGTTTGTCAGCGACGTCGCGCTCACCCTCGGCTACAAGCCGCAGGGCCACGCCGACCCGTTGTTGACTGGCTGGATCGAGCTGATTGTGTCGTTGGGCGACCAGCATCACCTGGTCCGCGAGGCGGCGCTCGCCGAGCTCGCGCGGCCCGAGTCGCCCGGCCAGTGCCTCACCTGCCACAGCGTCGAGCAGACGCCGGGCGTCAATGGCAAGGGGGGCGGGCTGATGGTCAACTGGCTGCCGTACGACGCCACCCGCCAGCCGCGCGGCTTCACGAAGTTCAACCACGGCCCGCACATCACCGTCAGCGAGCTGGCCGACTGCACCGCCTGCCACCAGCTCGACGCGTCGGCCGAGACCTCCGCCGCGTACGTGTCGACGAACCCCCGCGACTTCGTCAGCCACTTCCTGCCGATGACCAAGGCCGACTGCGCCGCGTGCCACCAACCCCACGCCGCCGGCGACAACTGCGCCCAGTGCCACAACTACCACGTGGACCCGCTGGCCGCGGAGCTGACGCGCACGAAGTAGCACGGCTCACCGAGCCGTGAAACGAACCCCGGTCAGCCATTCACGCCGGGCGTCGCCCCGCCAAACACCTCGTAGCCCCCGGCTCCGCCGGGGGACCGTCCTGCGAAATGACTCAACCGGCGTGCAATCCCCCGGCAGAGCCGGGGGCTACTAGTCGCACGGCGTGTCGACGCCTACTCGTCGTCGGCGTCGTCAGAGATCCGGTTAGTGTTCTCCTCAAGCTGCTTCATGAGGTCTTCGTCGTAGACTGGAGCCGGCGGTGGTGGCGGCTCCCAGTAGAGGGCGTCCAGGCTGAGGTCGCCCCGGTTGTCGGCGCCCCAGTAGATGATCCCTTCGGTCGGCTCGGGCGGCTTACCCCCGTCATCAACGCCGTCGGCCCAGATGCTGTAGACCTGGTAGCCTTCGTCGGTGCGGCGGTATCGAAGCGCCGCGCTGTCGTCTGCAAACGGGTCGGTCGGAACGGCGTCGAGAATTTCCGGCACAAGTGTGTCAAGTTTCTCGGGCAGTCTGCCATGCTGTCGCTGGTACATTTCGACAGCGTACTCGAGTCGTAGCAGCCGCAAGGTGGCAAGGTGACGGTAGCAGGCCAAGCGGAATGGCTCGCTTGCCCAGCTAGGGCTTCCGAACGTCGAGAGAATCTCGCAGAGGTGGCCATCCTAACCCATCGCCCGCTGGGACCACACCTTGTCTCGCAGCATGATCTGGTCGATGGCGTCGACACGAAGTTCGGCGGCCTCAAGACGTTCAACAATGTCGCCGAGCCGCTCGCGTGGGGCCGAGTGCTTCAGCTCTCGGAGCGGTTCAACACCCATGCCGCTGCACGCAATTCCGATCAGGGTGTCTACCATTAGTCCACCTCGCGTCAAACTGCAGCCGTAGTCAAGGACGGTGAGGTAGTCGTCGACCGCATCCGATAGTCTGCCTTGCTTCTCGTGGAGCCTTCCGCTAGCAGCGAACCCTCGGCTAAGAGTTCGGAGTCCGCCGAAGTCGGGTACGTCAAGGTCTTCCATAGTGTAGGTAAGGCGGCGGAAGACGTCCTTGGTGACTCCTGATCGCACGAGTTCCAAAGCTTGATCGACCTCGGCGACGACCGCCTGCAACTGGGGTGTCGTCGCTGTGTCGACATCAAACGCCCAGGTATCTACCGTTGGAGAGGCGGGCAGGGCGCTGGCCGCCTGCAGGTAGTCTTCGAAACCGTTCGGATCTGGCAAAGTGCATTCGGGAATCGGTGTGCGGTGGGTTAGCCTGGCCAGCATGTAGAGCAGCGGGGCGACGGTAAGCAATGCTAAAGCCACGCCAGTGCCAAGTCGCAGCCGGCTCGACGACCTGTAAGTGCCGGGTGTGCCCAGGAAGCAGAGCTTCGTTAGGACGGCCACCGCAACCGCAACGCCGATCGACACGACCAGCCACTCGAGGTGAACGTCGAAGCTGTTGGTGGAGACCAGCAACGCGTCGAGGATCTTTTGTTCGCCATCGTAGGTCCATTCGAGCGTCTCGCGAACTTCCGGCAGGGTCTGTTCGAAGAACGCCAGCGGCACGGCGACGATCACCGTGCCTAGCAGCGCCAGGCTCCATCGTTGGAGACCTCCCCGCGATGCCCACAACGCCAGGAGTGTCGTTAGGCCAAACGCGAAGCCCACCATCGCGGGGCTGAGCAGGTCGAGAAAGACAAATTCTTCCTGCGCAGCGAAGGCTGCGAGTACCCAAGCCAGCGGGACCACGGCCAACAGCGCGTCCCGCAGCGCGAACCGCGATCCGCCTCTATCCGCTCGATCCCGTCGCCGCCACCGCCACGCCTGGACGCCGAGCGCGACCACCAGCCCCTGCAGCACGAAGGCGACGAACATCTCGTACGCCGGGATCAGCAGCGGCAGCGAGGCGACCGCCAGGAAGGCCATCGTCCGCACGAACCAGTGCCGCGTTGAGGTCGCCGCCCAGGCAGCAATCAGGCCGACCGACGTGAGCGTCGTGAACAACAGCAGGGCAGGAGCGAAGACCATGCGGGCGATTGTATCCGATCGGGCGTGCCAGGCTTACTCGCCCTCTTCGAGCTGCCCGTACATCGCGTCGAGGCTCAGGTCGCCGGCGATGTCCGCGTTCCAGGAGACCTCGCCGTTTGCCTCGCGGGGTGGGGCGCCGTGGTCGTCGCCGCCGTCGGTCCAAACGCAGTACAGCCGATAGCCCTCGCCGCTGCGGGCGTACCGCAGCGGCGCGTCGTCTGCCGCGTACGGGTCCGTGGGGACCGCCGCAAGAATGGCCGGCGTGAGTTGCTGCAGGTTGTCGGGCCAGGCGCTGTGCCGGTGGTGGTAGAGTCGCAGGGCGTACTCGACCTGCAGCAGCCGTAGCGACGCAAGGAACTGGCGGTAGGACGCCCGTGAAGAGAGGAATGCGGGACGCGTCAGGCTGTCGCTGACGCCGAGGATTTCGCCCAGGTGGCCGGTCCAACCCCCTAGGCGTTGCATGAACCTTCCTTCCTTCAGCGCGATGCTGCGGAAGTCTTCGGCCCGTTGGTCGGCCGCGGCGATCTCGGCGATCACGCCCGGGTAGGCGCTCGGCGGCGTCGACTCGCGGATTTCGTACAGCCCTTCGGCTCCCTGACCACCGCACGCCGCGGCGACCATGGCGTCGACCATCAGCCCTCCGCGGCTCAGGCAGGCGCCGTACTGCGCGAGCAACGCGTACGCCCTCGCGGCTTCGGCGGGCGAGCCGTCGGACTCCAGCGAACTGGCGTAGGAGTCGAGCGAACGGGCCACCGCCTTGTAGTCGCCAACCTTGCTGAGGTGAGCTTCGAACGCAGCCATCGATGGCTCTGCGGAGTGGGCCCGCTGCAGCCGAATGTCATTCTCGAGTCCCATTTTCACGAGTTCGGCGACCTGTTCTTGCCTCGCAATCATCGCCTCAATCTCTGCTGGCGAGGCGAGGCCCGCCTCGGTGTTGTCGTCGCTCGGCACGTCGAGCGGCGTCAGCAAGAGCAGCCGGGCCTGATCGAAGTGCACAATGCCGTTGTGAAGCGGGATCTCTTCCCGCGGCAGCGGCGCCGGGTGGTCGAGCAGGTAGAGCGTCATCAGGGGCGCCGCGACGATCAGGACCGCAAGCGCTCCGTACGCGATCGCACCGCAGCGGCGCTTCGACCCTTCGCCCTGGTGCAGTCGCAGCCCCCAGGCAACGCAGGCGGCGACAGACGCCAACGCCGTCAGCGCAACCAACCAGAGTGGGTCCGATGGGGTCTCAACTCGTTCCCAGCGGAGCAGCGCCTCGGTTGGCTGCGCAATCTGGTAGCCGAGCGAGGCGAGCAGCTGTGCCCAGGAGGGCGCGAGCAGCACGGCGGCGACAACGGCAATCGCGGCTAGGGCCATCCGCACCCAGCGGTTCCACGGGACCGCGGCAACCAGCCACAGGGCGACCACAAAGAGGAGGCCGCTAACGGCGCCCGCCAGCAACATGCCGCCCCACCGATCCGGGCCGAGCGCCGGCATCCGCGCCAACACGGTGCAAACCGCGGCAACCGGGATCACCGCCAGCAACAGGTCACGCATGGCGAACTGCGACCCGCGCCGCTGGCCCGCGGCACGCCGCCGCACCCACCGCCACACCCCTACGCCGGCGACAACCGTGCCGCCCGCGGCGGCGATCGCGATAGTGAGCTCGTACGCCGGGATCACGAGCGGCAGCGCGGCGACTCCCAGCAGCACCAGCGTCCGCGTCAACCAGTGACGCGGCGACGTCGCGGCCCAGGCGGCGATCAGGCCGACCGTCGCAATCGTGGTGAGCAAGAGTAGGGTCGAGGCTAGGACCATCGGTGTGATTCTAGCTGAAACCGAACGCCGACGCGGTCGCGGGTCGGCCTGTCAGCGGATCGGAATCTCTCGCCTGTTTTGAGTAGAAATGGGCCGGTGCGCGGGTTCCAATGAAGGGTTGCGGGTCGCTTGGAGTCGCGTGCTGGGGGCGGGGCGGCGTTGCCCGGTGTTGAAGCGTTGGGGCGGCGGTGGGGTGGCGCCCTGGGGGATGCAATGGCGGACAAAACCCCTTGGGGGCGCGGCCGCGCGGAGTCCCCCTCACCCCTGGGGGGAGGGGGAGGCCTGTGTTAGTTAATCGGGAGGGGGTACGGCGTCGAGAGGTTGGCATGGTCCTGTACTGGTCCCTGGTGTCGCTGATAGTCAGGAGAGGGACAGCCTAGCTTGCGGCCCGACCCCCTCCCTCCGTGCCTCCAGAGGAGCGGCCTCCCCCCTTTGGGGAGGGAGAGCGTTGCTCGCCGCTGCGCGGCATTGCTCTGCGGAAGAGAGAAACTGAGAACGGGTGACTAGCGGCGGCTTAGAACTTCCACCGCAGCTCGCCACGCACGCCGCTGATGTCGCGGGAGTTCTCGAGCCAGCCGTGCATCGCGTCGACGCGGATGAGGTAGGCGTTGGTGATCGGCAGCTGCCAGCGGGCGCCGACGCCGTACTGCGGACCGGGCGCGTTGCGGGTGGCGTCGTCGTCGAAGGTGTGCAGCGCGGCGGCCTCGACGATGAGCTGCTGGTTGAAGTTCGGCGCGGCGAGCAGGTCCAGGCCGATCGAAGCGCCGAGCGTGTTGTTGCCGCTCGCGTCCAGCGTCGGGTAGCCGGTGAGCGCGTCGCTCTGGAACAGGATGCCGGTGTTGAATAGTACGCCGCCGGCCGCGGCCGCCCGGGCGGCGGGCTGGGGGCGGCCAATGCCGGCGAAGAAGTTGCAGTACGGGATGACGTTGTACGGGTTCTGGGTAATGAGCGAGTTCTCCACCAGGAGCAGCACGCCGTCGGCCGTGCGTTGGCGGCGGGGGCCGCTCTGCCCCTCGTTGACAATCACGCGGACCGAGTTTGACACGGCGCCCAGGTACCGCCGCGTGTACGAAAGGCCAAGGTTGTGGTAGTCGCGGCCAATGTCCTCGTCGTCGGCCACATAGGCGTAACCGATTTCAAAGTACCCGCCGCGGGCCTCAATGAACGTGGTGGCGCCGAACAGGGAGCCGGTGTGCAGCGAATTGCCAAACGCGTCGGTCGACACCTGATCGAACGCTGTGAAGAACGTGATGTCGTAGTTGGACCAGTCGAGCCACGGGTTGTTGCGGGCCGGCAGGGTGACCGCGGCGCCCCAGAACGCGTCGAGCATCCAGGTGCCGTTTTGGAACAGCATCGGGATCAGGCCGACGGTCACCGGCAGGTCGAACGGGGCGTAGGTGTGCTCCCAGCCGCCGAGCATCTGGCCGAGGTCGCCCTCGAAGAACAGCGTGTCGGTGTTGGCGCTCCAGAAGTCGATCTCGTTCTTGAAGCTACCATTCTCGAACCGGGTGAACGCCGCGCCGTCCTGCAGCGGCCCGGTGAAGGCGTGGATCCGCTCGGTCGAGGTGATCCAGTAGTCGAGTTCGAGGTTGAGCCGCGCGGCGAGGACGTCGGTCTCGCGGTTGACGTTGCGGTTCACGGCGGCGCCGACGCGGTAGTCGCCGTAGACGTAGAACTTTTGTTGGACCGGGTTGGTGGGGCCGCACCAGCACTCGGTCTGCGGGATGGGACCATTGGAGTAGAACGGCATACCGCCCTCGACCCACGGCCGCTGGGTCGGGACCTCGTACCGGCCGCCGTAGACGTCGAGCGCGGCGCACGGGTCGTACTCACCCTGCCAGTAGCACGGGTCGGGGCTGAAGTCGCACCCGCCGGGGACGACCGGTTGAGCGTGGCAGTCGACCGCGCACTCCTCCACGGGGGGGAGGCAGCGGACCGACGCCGGCGGCGGCGGCAAGAACCCGTAGCGGCCCACGCTCGGCTTGTAGTGCGACTGCGCCGCCGACGTCTGGCAGTTCGGCGGGAGCTGCACGTGCGCGCCGGGCGCCACCGCCCACGCCGGCTGCGCCGCGGTCGCGAAGATCGCGAGCAGGCAAGCAATGCGGCGGGTGGCGGTGGTGAGTTGCAAAGTAGGTTCGACTGGTTCCCCTCCCCCATGGGGGGAGGGGCTAGGGGAGGGGGTAGGTTGTCCGCTAGTGGAGCTGTTCCTGTACTGGCCTTGTGCTCGTTTGATAGTCAGGGGAGGGACATCATGTTTTGCGGCCCGACCCCCTCCCTCAATCCCTCCCCCCGTGGGGGAGGGAGGTTAGTGCTCGCCGCTTTGCGGCATTGCTCTGTACTAAGCCCACTGTTACCTCACATAGAACTCAACCGACCGGTGGTGCATGTCCAAGATTCCTTCGTTCATCATCCGGACCATGTCGTCGGTCGCCTCGCAGAAACGCATGAACCAGATTGGCTCGATGCGGTTCCGAAGGCGGAACGACAAGCGGTACTTGCCGGGCGCCTGGATCAGCTCTTTGGGGATCTTGTAGTGCACGCGTTTCGTGCCGAGTGGGGCGATCGAGCGGCTCTCCATGCGGATGAACGGCGGGTGATTCATCGTCGTGATCGGGTTGGCGCCGGGGCGGAGGAACGGCAGCTGGTCGATGTCGACGTTGACCGGCAGCGGCATCTCGCGGTCGGTGCCGGTGGCGCCGGTGATCAGGAACATCGTCTGCAGGTTGAACAACTGGTGGTCGAACGGCGCCCGGTTGAGCTGCACGTCGCGCGAGTGGATGTCGCACAGGTCGCCGTCGGAGTCGGTGTAGCCCGACTCCCAGAGGCGGTCGCCGTTCGGGCCGATCAGCACCACGTTGGCCCACAATTGCGGCTGCGCGCCGAGCGATGCGGTCAGCACGTTGTGCCCCTCGTTGAGGTTGGTGACGTCGTAGTACAGGCGGATCGGGGCCCCGCGGGCCGGCTCGTGCTTGAAGTAAGGGCCGGCGACGTGCATGTGGTCCGTCATGATCTCGCGGCGCTTCGCGTTCTTCTTCTCGAGCGCCTTGAGGTTGTCGTCGATCACCTCGCGGGCGTCGAAGCGGTCGTCGGCCTCCTGCCACTCCGGCGGGAAGTGCGCGACCAGCTTGCCGTCGTCCAGCGCGTCCTCAAAGTCGTCAGTGCCCCAGCCGGCCCGCCAGTTGAACTTCAGCCACTGCTGCATCGTCCACCGCTCGGCGTCCTTGTTGTGGGGGAACACGCCGGGGTGGCTGATCGAGTAGTTCGGCCCGTAGAACATGTGGTTGGCGTGCTTGCGCTGCTTGTTGACGGCCTTGCCGCCGACCTCGGCGATGGGGCCGATCTCGTAGCCCGAGGCCTCGCCCGGCTTCAGGCCCATGTGGCAGTCCTGGCACGTGACGCCCTTCTTGCACGCGGGCGACTGGCGATACTGCTCCCACACCACCTCGAGCTTGATGCCGGGGTGCACCGCCACCTGGTGGCACGAGGTGCAGAACTCGGCCTTGGAGAGCTGGTCGAAGTACCGGCCCTCGAGGTGGATCGGCTGCCCCGCGCCCTTCTGGTCGGGCGAGGTCTTCACCTTGTAGTGGTCCGCCTTGGCGATCGCCGCCGCCACGCCGTCGCCGCCAATGCCGCCGTACACGGGCGCGTAGATGTCGCCCGGCACGATCCGCCGCTCGCCGTTCGCCTTGGTGTAACGCTCGTTGATGCGGTGGCAGGCGATGCAGGTCACGCCCTCGCGGGCGACCTTCGGCATTTCCCACAGCGGGGTCGCGCGGTTCTCGCCCAGTGCGGTGCCGACCGGCGAGTGGCAGCGGTAGCAGAAGTAGCCCACCGTGCCCTGGCTGAGGTCGGTGATCTTCTGCTCGAACTTCTGGAACATCGGCGAGACAAACGCGTACGCGTGGCTCGACACCCGCCACTCGTCGTACAGCTGCTTGTGGCACTCGCCGCACTCCTGGGCCGACGGGTAGCAGTTCTTGGCGAACAGCTCGCGGTGGGCCCCGATCGAGCTCAGCTTGCTGTCGGTCGCCGCGCCGCCGGCGGCCGAGGGGACCGAGTGCGGCGCTCCGTGGGCGGCGCCGCTAGCCGACGCGGCAGCAGGCAGCCTGGGCGCCGGCGCCGCGAACACCGGCTCCGGAGTAATCGGCCGCTGCTCACGCGGCTGCATCCCACCGCCATCGCTGCTCATGACGCGCCGCGGCGCCGCCGCGCGTTGCTGAGTTGGTTGCGGCTGCGCCGGCTTGGGAACCACTTCGACGGGCTTGCTCGGCTGCGGGAGCGGATCGACCGCCCGCTGGGACCGCTGCGGCATCCCCTCGGGCTGCTTCGCCGGTTGCTCTATGGGCTGCTTTATTGGCGCCGGCAGAGCCGATCGCGGCGCGTCGAACAGCGACCGACCCGGCTTTGCGGGAGCGACCGGTGGCGCCGACGGTTGCTGCGGTGGCAGGGGCTGCTCGCTCCGCTCAATCGAAGGCGCGGGACGCGTCGGCGGTTCGGGCTTGGTGGGTGGGGTCGGTTTGGGCACGACCGGCGGTCCGGCGTCCGAGGGCGACGCGGGCTCGCCGCCGAAGCCCAAGTCCGGCCCCTCGATGGCGTCGGGAGTCCACAGCCGCGAGTCGACGCTGGGGGCGGCGGGCGGTTCCGCGGACCCCCCGGCCGGAGCGGGGGACTCGGCGATCTTGGTGGGCCCGGGGGCGGCCGGCGGCTGATTGTTGCGAGGCTCGGCGGTGGCAGGCGGGGCGAGTTCAATCGCGTCGGCCTCCAGCGCATCTGGGTCAGGGGGAGTTGCCGCCAACGGGGCGGTAGCAGGTGGTTGGGCAGCCGGCGGCGCGATGGTCACGGCGGGCCCGTCGTTGGGGGCCTCCACCGGTGCTCCCGCAGAAGACTCGGCGGGAGCTTTGTCGGCGGCCGGCTCGGCGGCCGCCCCGCCGTTAGCCTCCTTGTCCTCGGGCACGAACCAGTCGCCCGGTGGCACCAGCCAATCGCCGCGGTCCGTGTTCTGGGCGACACGCAGCGAGCGAACCGGCTGCTCGGTCGCGCGCATCGCGACGCGGATCGGTTCGCGTTGCGGGCTCGGCATCGCGTCGGTTTGCTGGCTGGCGACCGGCGGCGGCGCCAGGCCTTCGCGGTCGAACAGGTCGAGCGCGTGGGGACACGCGGCGCCGATCATCGCCCGGAGCTCCGGGTCGGGCGGCAGCCGGCGGACCGTTGGGGCAGGAGACTCGGCCGGAGTGGGAGCAGAAGCGATAGAGGGGCGGCTAGTCGGTGGAGCAGAGGCAGATGCTGCCGCAACCGAGGTTGGTTCGGCGGCCATCGTTGGAGCGACCGCGGCCGTCGTGTCGGGCTGCGCCGGCCGAGCCAGGTCACGCGAGGCGAGCTGCACCGCGCGGGCGCCCACCAGCAGGCCGGCTGCGACGAGCAGGCCTACCAGGATCGGCGGGGACGAGTTCGGGCGGGGTGTCGCCAACGGGGCTTCCTTGCCTGCGTTTGCGGTGCGGGTTCGACCCCGCTGCGGGGGCCGGCAATCGATGCAATGCTATCACTCCACGCGAGCAGCGCATCCAGAACCAACATCGAGCTTTCACCCACCCACCGCCCCCCATTTCACCTCACGACAGCACAGAGGCCGCCACCCGCAAGGTTTGACTTCGGGTTACCGGACAAAGCGGGGCGCCAACAGCAAGAGCCCCCGAAAGTCGGCGGCTCGTTGGGTCGGTTGGTTGCTCTGCGGCGATTGCCTACCGGCGGCGGCGCGAGCCGAGGGCGGCGAGCGCCAATCCGGCCAGGCCCGCTGTGGCGGGCTCGGGGGTGACGGTGATCGAGAAGGCCGGCGCGTCAAACGCCACCGCGCCCTGACCCCAAACCGTAAACGGGTTGACGGCATTGGGGGCAGCGTAGACCGAGGTGGTGCCGGGCGCCAGTGCCTCAATCGAGAGGACGCCGTGGTTTAAGTTGGCGCCAAAATTGCGGGGGTCGCGGTAAAAGCCTTCGAGGTTTATGCCGAGGCCAAACGAAATTACAGCGACCGCCAACGATCCGTCGACGAGGTGGCCGTTGGTGTTGAGATCGCCCTGCTTGATGCCATCCCACGCGGGTCGCCCAAACACAACTGGGTTGGCGATGCTGATGTCTGTCGCCTGGAGCGTGCCGTTAGGCGTCGCGACGATGTCGAACGAGGCGCCAGTGACCTTTATTCCAGCGACGCGCGTGACCCAGATGTACAGCTCAGCGGTGTCACCAACTCCCATCGTAAGCGGACCGGTGGCCGTAGGATCGGTAGGGCTGCTGCCGAGGAACACGGTGACGGCGGGCGCTGTCGCTGCGGTGCAGAGGGCAATCAGAAACGACGCAACGAGGGGCTTCATGCAATTCTTACCTGTGGCCAGACGTCGAACGTCGCCGGCATAGGCCTCCGGCGCCGGCGATGGCGAGTGCTGACAAGGCGAATGTGGCGGGCTCCGGCGCCATACGACGCACGCCGTGGTCGGGGATGGTGACAAACGGGTCAATGTCGAGAGTGTTGACCTTGCCGTCGAGGTTGAAGTCTGCAACTGCTTCCATCGGAACGCCAGGGTGGCTTGATTTCCAATCCTCCGGGGCCGTCAGCGTTTGGACGAACGGGTCAATATCGAGGGTATTAAATACTCCGTCGATATTTGTGTCGCCCTTCATCCAGCCCGCAACGCACTCCACGGTACAGATTTCGAACGTCGGGTTATCGAAGGAGGTGGTCTCTTGGCCGTCCACAACGAACGCAGCTTCGGAGGGGAGGGCGGTGATCACGGATTCTGCATGCCAGGAATTGGTCTCGAGCGAGAGTACTCCGTGCAGAAACGCGCCATCGACCTCGCGGGAGTCCAGGCCCGTGCCGATCAGCGAGGCGTCAATGCCGAGAGAGTCACCCGCAACCGAGATCGAACCATCCACAATGTGAGAACCATAGATTGGCAGGTCGCCCGATTGAATCCCGCCCTGCCAGGCGGCGGCGCCCTCGACGACGGGGTTCTGAACCTGGAAGCCAGTAGCCGTCAGTCCGCCCCATGGCCCTGCGAAGAGATCGAACGCCGCGGTCGTGATCTTGGTCCCGGCGTCGGGGCGGATCCAGACGTATAGGTCGGCCGTGCTGTTCTCCGGCACAATCAGCGGATCGACAGCGCTGGGGTCGGTTGCGCTGCTGCTGAGGAACACAGAAAGGGCGGGCGCTGTCGCTGCGGTGCAGAGGACAATCAGAAACGACGCAACGAGGGGCTTCATACAATTCTTACCTGTGGCGAGAATGCGAACGTCGCCGGCAGAGGCAAGCGGCGCCGGCGATGGCGAGTGCTGACAAGGCTATCGTGGCGGGCTCGGGCGCCGACGACGTGGCGACGGGCGATTCTCCGTAGACGAACCCTTCAGTCCACTTGGCAATATCCAGGGTATTAACAACGCCATCTTCATTCATGTCGGCCACGGCTTCCATCGGCACGCCGGGGTGGGCTGCTTTCCACACTGCCGGCGCCGTCAGAGTTTGGACGAACGGGTCGATATCGATGGTGTTGAATACTCCGTCGAGGTTGGTGTCGCCCAGAAGTGGCGGAGCTACGCACGCGCCGGTGCAAACGGTCAAACCGTCCCTTTGAAACTGCAGAACCTCTGCGCCGTCGACAACAAACGGGAGGCCCGCGGTCGCGGGGTACACATTGGATTGCACGGACCAGTTAGACGATTGCACCGACAACACGCCGTGCAGGAACGCCCCGTCGAATTCGCGCGGGTCTTGGCCGCTGCCGATTAGGCTGGCGTCGATTCCGACGCCGCCGCCAGCGAGGGCTACCGAATCATCGACGAGCCGCCAATACCCGTCCACCACGCCGTCCTGCACGCCACCCTGCCATACGGAAGTGCCTAACACATCGGGGGTTTCGATCTCAAACCCGGCGACTTCGAGAGCCCAACCGTACGACGTGCCGATATCCATCGCCGCGGTCGTGATCTGCGTGCCCGCGTCAGGTCGGATCCAGACGTAGAGGTCGGCCGTGCTGTTGAGCGGCATGATCAGCGGGTCGACCGCACCCGGGTCGGTCGCGCTGCTGCTGAGGAACACGCTGAGCGCCAGGGCTTGGGTAGCCCATGTAAAGACAACGAACGCCGCGATGAGCCCTTTCATTAATCCATTCCTTACCAGCGATTCGTCCGTACTAGAAGTCGGCGAGATGCCGCAATTGCCAGTATACCCAATCCTACCGCCGATGGCTCAGGGATTCTGCCCGATGGACTGACGTGCCCGGCCAGGTTGCCAACAGAGTAGCTAGAGAAAGTAGTACGCACGAGCGATTGAAAGTCGGCGTCAAGACGAGGCTCGCCGTCATAGGCCAACTGGGTAGAGACGTAGAAAACACTGTCTATGGCGATGGCATCGGTGACCGCTTGGATGGTCCCCGGCGGCAAATCGATCACTCGATTGGGGGGGGCGATCGTGACGAGATTATCAACGAGCAGGTCGAGAGTCGGATCGACCACCCTAGCATCTTCTGGGGGGGACACTGTCGAGGTGGGCGCATCGAGGACGGGCTCGTCGACAGGCGCCGTCGACTGCGATGAGTCGAGGGCCAGATCAGCGGGAGAGGCCGGCGACGTGGTCGGCAGACCGACTCTCGGGTCAGTCGGGCCGGTAACCTCGACAACAAATGCGGGGGCGTCAAAGGGGGTGACTCCCAGGCCGCGTACCGTGAGCGGATTACGCTTGCTGGGGGCGGCAAAAACCCTGGTAGTCCCGCCGAGGTCGCCTGCCTCGATCGTAAGTGTGCCGTGCAGAAAGGCGCCGTCGACTTCATACGGGTCCCAGCCGCTGCCGACGAGGGCCGCGTCGAGGCCGGAGGAGGTGACCGCGACCGCGACCGAGCCGTCGACCAGATTCCAGTTGCGATTCGTCTTGCCGGGCGAAGGGCCCTTGGAGCCCTGCCACCGGGGCTGACCGAGCACCTCGGGGTTCAGCACGTCGAAGGCGGTAGCCGACAATAGGGAGTTGTCCGAGGCAATGTCGAACGCCGCCCCGTTGATCCTGGCGCCGGCGTCGGGCTGGATCCACACGAAGAGCTCGGCCGACTCGCGCGGCGCCAGCGTCAGGCCGTCCGTCGCGTAGGGATCGGAGCCGCTGCTGCTGAGGAAGATATTCACGGCCGAAGCCGGGCCGGCTAATGCAAGTGCCGCGAGCACGCACCAAGCCTGGCGTCGCTGCAGTGCCATCAAACCGTGCAAAGAGGAGGTAAGTGCAGTCGCGGAGCAGAGTTTTTCCACAGGACGTCATCCACGGGGAGGCAGCGAAATGCAGAGCGCTACCCTAATAGGCCGGAACTACCCCGTCGCGCAACGGGGACTCCCCACCTGTTACCGTTCGTACCGGCCGGGCCGGGCAAGGCCGCCAAGCACCCCCCAGGGCGCCAGCAATCGCCAAGCTAGCGGGCTCTGGCGTCGCCGCGACCCCGGCGCCGGTAATCACCTGCACAAAAAACTGGATATCGAGTGTGTTGACCACAAGATCCATGTTGATATCAGCCCGCTCGACTCGGATGCCGGGGTACATCGCGTCGTACGCTGCGGGGTTCGTCAGGGCGAGCACGAAGGGGTCGATGTCGAGCGTGGAGACGAAGCCATCGTCGTTGGTGTCGCCGACGATGCCCATTGGAGGCGCGCCGAAACTGTCCAATAGGAGATCGCCGAGCACTCCATTCTGGGCGACATAGCCCTCTGCCTGTAATCCACCAGAGTTCTCGTAGCCGAGGGTCAAGAGTTCGTAGACGCCGGCCGCCAGGCCAGGACCGCCAAACGAGGCAAACACATGCCCGTTCTCGAGTTCGGTCCACAAGCCGGTCGTATCGCCGCCGATAGGGCTGCCTGGCAGGAACGGGTTGTCGCCTGGGTTGGGGGTGTCGAACGCAACCGTGTCGCTAATCTGGGCGCTGGTGAGCGTCAGCCCGTGCGTGAACTCCACGGCTACCTCGACGCCAATCGCGCCGGGCGCGTCGAGCACAACCTGCACGCCGGCCGTCCCATTGCCGTAGTCGACAACCGATAGGCTAGGGACCGCCACCGCTGTGGGGGCCAGGCACACCAACGCAACAATCGAAAATAACAGGCTTCTCATAGATGCAACTTCCGAAGGGTACTCGACGCTAGTAGCTTCCGGCGACGCGGGCGTGGGACGCTTCCAACCGCCAGCGATCCGGCAGCGATTAGTAGTGAGGCGGGCTCCGGCGCCCGGGCGGCCGACGCTCCGCCGGTCAGCAGCGCGACAAACGGATCGATGTCGAGCGTATTGACCTGCAGGTCGAAGTTGACGTCGGCACGCTCGACGCGGATACCAGGGTAGATCGCGTCATACGCAAGGGGGTCCGTCAGGGCCAGCACAAATGGGTCGATGTCGAGGGTGTTGAGCAACCCGTCGTCATTAACATCGCCGACGATGTCAAAGATTATGTATCTGAAGTCAGAGAGGAGTGGTCCCAGTGTCCCGTTCTGCGCGACGTAGCCTGCGACATCGACGCCGCCAGAACCAGCGTACAGCACGTTCAGAGTGAGTAGATCATAAACGCCGGCGGCGGTGCCTGGGCCGCCAAAGGAAGCGAAGACTTGGCCATTCTCTAGGTCGGTCCACAGGCCCGTCGAGTCGCCGCCGATGGGGCTGCCGGGTAGGAACGGGTTGTCGCCGGGGTTGGGTGTGTCGAACGCCACCGTGTCGGCAATCGTAGCGCTCAGCAAAGAGAGCCCATCGGCCGCTTGGACGGTGACCTCAACGCCGATCGCGCCGGGCGCATCGAGCACGACCTGGACAATGACCTCATCGAAGTTGTCAATGTTGAGCATCAGAGAGGGCGCCGCAGAGCAACGAGTACCAGCCACGATGGCTCCCAGGCTCATCAAGAGCCCCACCGGCAAACCAGACTTTCTTAGCAGCTTATTCATAGAACAACTCGCTACGCAAATCGGGCAGAGGAACGCCGAGCTTGAATGGCTTGCGGGTCGCAATCGCCCAGCCGCTCGGGGCCACGCGAATGGCAGAGCCAAGGGTAGGCCTACCTAGGTTATAGTAGTAGCCGCATCGCCCCACAAACAAATAGGCGCCCCTAACAACGGCGTTGCTTAGCAAGCTACGGCACGTTACGGACGTCGGCGGAAGCCGAGGGCGCCGGTGACGGCTAGGCAGGCGAGGGCTGCTGCGGCTGGCTCCGGCGACAGATAGACAAGGAAACGCGGTGCTTCGAACGGCACTGCGCCTTGCCCCTCGACGGTGAACGGATTTACGGCGTTAGGGGCGGCGTACAACTCATACAGCTCAAGCGCCCTGGGGTCGCGAACGTCAATAGTCAGCGAGCCGTAGTTCCAACTGCCACCGAAATTCCGCGAGTCTAACCCTAAACTATCCAGCTGGGCGTTGATGCCTTGCGAGGTAACAGCGACCGCCAACGTTCCATCCACCAGGTGGCCATTGGTGTTCAAATCGCCCGGCTTAATGGCGCCTTGCCATGCGGGCGTGCCAAAGATAAGTGGATTGTTGACGCTGATCGCTGTCGCCTGGATCTTGTCAGGATGGGTTGTGACGATGTCGAACGAGGCGCCGTTGATCTTGGCGCCGGGATCGGGGGTAATCCAGATAAACAGCTCGATCGGATCAAAGGGGAAGCCGACAGTAGAGAGGTCCATGGGACGCGTGGCCGACGGGTCCGTCGCGCTGGTGCTTAGGAAGATGCTGACCGCCGAGGCGTTTGCGGTCCAGGCAGCAGCAAGCAGCAAAACGGCAAAGCTTTTCATAGCGACGGATCCTCGGTGCAATAGGCTGAAGAGCACAGGAAAGTTCCTGCCATGCCGTTGGAAGGGCGAGAATCCTGCCGACGGCGATCGCTAGCGTTTGTGGCTTCACCGAGCGATGCCTGTTGCGTCGGCGATCGAACGAGAGCGAGATACTTACGCCCTTCGTTATAGTGCTAGCCGCACCGGCTAGCAAACAAAAAAAGAGCCCCTGACAAGTCAGGGGCTCTTTGTAGGTTTCAGCTTAGTTCCGCTCGCGAGAGCGGCGATCGCTTAGCGACGACGGCGGAAGCCGAGGACGCCGGCGATGGCCAGGCCGGCCAGGCCCATGGTGGCCGGCTCGGGGATGCCAACCACGTTGACCGCGAAGGTCGGGGCATCGAACTGTACACCGCCCTGGCCTTCAACCGTGAACGGGTTGGTGGCGTTGGCGGCGGCGTAAAGGTTAGTCGTACCACCGGCGAGAGCCTCAATCGACAGCGAACCGTAGTTCCAGCTGCCGGCAAAGTTACGCGGGTCGGCGCCGAAGCCGTTGAGCTGCTGGTTGATGCCCTGGGAGGTAACAGCGACAGCCAGCGTGCCATTGACAAGCATGGTGTCCGAGCCAAGGTCACCCAACTTCACCGAGCCCTGCCAAGCCGGCACGCCGAATACGTTGGGGTTCAGAACGCTGATGTCGGTGGCGCCAACAACTCCACCCGGATCGGCGAGGATGTCGAACGAGGCGCCGTTGATCTTGGTGCCGGCATCTGGGGTAATCCAGATGTACAGCTCGGCGGTGTCGCCAATCCTCATTTCGGGCAGATCAGTGGCCGACGGGTCCGTAGCGCTGGTGCCGAGGAAAATGCTTACAGCCGAGGCATTGGCGGCAAAAGCGGCGACGATCAGTAGTGCAAAGAAGCTCTTCATAGGGTTGACTCCGGTATCTGATATTCTTGTTTGAAAAATCGAAACTAAATCTTAGGTGTTTGGCCTGCTGAACAAAGGTGCTTGTTGCTTAAGCGATTGGCCGCTCGCTGAAGCACACCCTGCTACATTAGCTCTCCAAGATGCATGCCTGCCAAAGGAAGCGGAGTTGCTTCGGTTGGTCAAACATTTCAAACAAGTCAGAATTGGTTGAGAATTTACGATGGATTGAGCGTTGCTTCCGAAGCCTCACTCAGGTTGTTTCAATTTAGCAGCGACGGCGGCCACGGGCCAAGCCAACCAAGCCGGTCAGCAGCAGCATCGTAGCGGCGGGCTCCGGAGCGGCAGTGGCGGCGCCACCGGTGATCAGAGCCACGAACGGGTCGATGTCAAGCGTGTTGACCGCCAGGTCGAAGTTGGTGTCGGCACGATCAACGCGGATGCCGGGGTAGATGGCATCGTAGCCGGCCGGGTCGGTTAGGGCCTGCACGAACGGGTCAATGTCAAGCGTGTTGACCACGCCGTCGTCGTTGGTGTCGCCGACCAAACCACCACCGATATTCAGGGTCGGGGCGGTCAGCAGGTCGCCGAGCACGCCGAGCTGGGCCACATAGCCTTCGGCGTCGAGGGCACCGGTGCCGGTGTAGGTGAGGTCGAGGAAGTTGTAGGTGCCGGCCGCGGTGCCGGGGCCACCGAAGGAAGCGAACACCATGCCGCTGGCAATGTCGGTCAGGTCGAGGCCGACGGCGTCACCACCGACCGGGCTGCCAGCGATGAACGGGTTGTCGCCGGGGTTGGCTTCGTCGAAGGCAACCGCGTCGGCGATCGAGGCAGCGGTGAGCGTCAGGCCCCCGGTGGCCTCGAGGGAGATCTCGGCCCCGATGGCGCCAGCGGCGTCGAGCGTGACCTGCAGGGTGGCCGAGCCACCGCCGTTGTCAATCAGCGAGAGCGACGGGACTGCAAAGGCTTGGGCGGCCGGCAGGCATAGGGCAGCTACGGCCGCCAGGGAAATCTTCTTGAAGGACATCTGAGTTTTCTCCACCCACTTATCTAGAGAAACGAGTTTAATTCCACAGAGTTGCCGAACTTTGCGATAAGTGCTCAACGCGTCTTTTCGGCGCCCCTTCCAATTGTCTCGGAGAGCCTCAAGTCAACCAGCACGCATGCCCCATCAGTATGACCAACCAGGTATCCCCTTGTCGAGGAATTGGAAGCGAAATTTAGTAAATTCGATTCCGCGGAATTTCTTCCACCGGTTTGCCCGCTGGCGGATAGCTGATGCCAGGTTGTCTTGAAAAGTTGGCTCCACTTGCTTTGCAGGAAGCCCCAAAAACCCCTGCAATGAGTAGAAACCGGCTCAACGGACCGCATTATGCGAGCGGTCAGATAGGGTGTCAAGCAGTTTTCGGAGGGTTCGGGGGTTTTTGCGCGTTTGCGTGAGCGGTGGTGGGCCAGGCGCGAAATGTGGCCACGAGTGCATAAATCCTCGGAAAATAGCCGCGTTTGTAGCGCTACCGCTGAGGCGAATAGTCTCACCCGTTGGCGATGAGTCCGCGGTCGCGAGCGGCGGGGCTGGCTTTTGTGTCGCGAAGCAGGGGCGTTTGGGCGTTCTTGAAACGTCTGCCGAATCGCCGCGGGCGTTGTTGTTCTTTGGCGTTTGCTCGGGCACGCGATTTGCGCTGGGCACGGCTGTCCTGGGCGGCAATTGCGGGGCCTTGGACTTTGTCTGGGACGTTCCGGGGCCGGGCTGCTACGAAGCGCGGCACTGGGCCGCAGCAGGGAAGAAGAGAGAGAAGAGGCGAGAGTCGTGCATTGGAGCGACGGTTCGCGGGGGCACACGGGTTCCGAGCGTAGCGACGGCGAACGGACAGGGCGGAGCCGCTGCGAGTAGGGCCGGTTTTGATCGAGGTTTGTAACGCGAGTAGGCGCGCAGGCGGCGGAAAAGCTGAGTCTGTAGGCGCTTTCGTGAGCGGCGCGTGTGAACGTCTCGCGCTCGTCTCTCAATGCCGTTGAGTCGCTGCGTTGTGGTGGCGTTGGGTGGCTGCGCTTGTTTGAGCAGTTAAGAGACGCCGTTGGCGGGCCTTGCGAGTGGTGTGCGGTGGCTGGTGGCGTGGTGGATTCGGGACGCTTCACTCGGGTTGGCGCTCGCTGGCGTCGTAGTTTCGCTACAACCGGCGCGACACGAACGCCGAGCGGATTAAAAAGCAGTTGAGGGTTCAGAATGGGGCAAAAAGCTTTGCAATCGCCGACGGCCTTTTGCTAAACCAACACTTGTCGACACGCGGGCCACAGAGACGTCTGACGGCCGGCAGAATGGTGGGGCGGGCAGGGTCGCTCGCCCAGCGATTTCGTCACCACGAAATGAGAAAGGAGAACACGATTACAGCGACGACTGGTTCCGATGACTCGTGCGATACGCCATTCGGGCACGCACGGGACGCCCGGCGCCACGCGAGCGTTTGTCGTGACTCCCCAGACAGGATTGAGGATCGGCGGGGTGGCGTCTAACGCCCCGATAAGCCGACTCGATCAGGCCCAGCAGGGCGGATGGCATAGAGCCGACCGATGCTTGAGATGGCGGTCCGACGCCCCGGCGTGCAGGACTAGAAATCAAGACCCTGACGAATAAGAAAATCTGGCTCTCAAGCCCGTCCCATCGCCGCGATGGGGCGGGCTTTTTTCGTGGGCGCCGGTTGGAGCGCGCTAGGCGCTGGGCATTCTCTTGGGCGTGGTCGCGGCGGCCGGGTCCTGTTCCACAGTTCTAGCGTTCAACGCCTTCTCTAGAATGCGGCCGGCTTAGCGACCGCGCAACAAAAAACCCCCGATCGCCGCGGGGGCGATCGGGGGGTGAAGGGGTCTAACGGTAGCCCTTTGGGGGCCAGTATTAGAAGGTCAGGATGGCGTCAACGTTGAACGAGGTGCTGTTGTAGTCACCCTCGTCGGCGAAGCCCAGCGCCTGGGCGCCGGCGTCCGACGCGGCCCAGTCCCAGCGGACTTCGGGGCGGACAATCACGTTGGCGTGAGCCTTGTAATTGATGCCCGCGGTGAGCTCGCTGTAGCTCTCGCCGTCGCTCTTCCACCACTCCATGCGGCCGCCGACGGCGACGCAGTCGTTGAGGGTGTAGAACAGGTACTGGTTGATGCCAACCTGGTCGTGACCGACGCCGTTGCGGACGCTGACCATGTCGCTCTGGGCGACGTAGTTCAGGTTGTCGCTCAGCGTGACGTCAAACACCAGGCTGTGGCTGTAGGCGCTGCCGTCGACCACACCCGCGGCGCCGCCGTAGGTGGTGGCGTCCGACCGCAGGCCGAAGTCGCCAGCGGTGCAGATGTAGGTGAAGGCAACGTCGTCCATCAGGTCCGCACTGAAGCCGCCCAGGAAGCTCGATCCCGAGGCGCCGTTCTGGTTGTACTGGTCGAAGCCAGTGTCCCAGCCGAGGGTCCAACCACCGTACACGGTGACGCCGTCGATGCCGCTGTAGGTTCCGAGCACACCGGTGTGGGTGAACGGCTCGCTGTTGAACATCGTCAGCGAGTGGGTGAAGAAGAAGTTATCCGGAGCGGTAACCACTTCGTAGCCAATCAGCGTGTAGAAGTGACCGGCGATGACGCTGAAGTCACCCGCGGCCAACTCGAGGTACGCCTGGGGCATGGCCCAGCCGTAGACGCCGTGCTGGAAGCCGGTCGAGGTGTCCCAGCGGGCGCTGTCGTTGCCGAACGCAACGGTCTTCGACGCGTCGGTGCCGTACATGACGTCGAAGCGGAAACCCCAGTCGAGGCCGCACGAGCCGTCGGCAACCTTCTCGAACCACATCCACTGCTGGTTGAGGTTCAGCTGGTCCGGGGTGTCGCCGAAGGCGAGCACGTCGCCACGGTTCTGCGACAGGCGGACGTTGTTGGAGTTGTAGCCCAACTCGGTCCAGCCACCGAAGTCCCAGCACGCACAGTCACCCAGCACGTGGGAGCTGAGGGTGCAGGGGTCGCCCAGGCAGCAGTCGCCCAGCAGGCAGCAGTCGAAGCCGCCGCAGGTGCTCCCGCAGCCGCACGGGTCGCAGCAGTCCTCACCGCAGCCGTCGTCGCAGCCGCAGCTCGGCTCCGCACAGCAGCTCGGCTCGTCGCAGCCGCAGCTCGGTTCCTCACAGCATCCGCTGTAGTTAAACGCCGTTTGAATCGCCGTTTGCGCCATCGCCGGGGATGCGCTAAGGGCGATCAGGGCTACGCCCATCGTCCATTTCGCAGTGTTCACCTTCAGACTCCTTCTTCGGAACTATCACGCGGCAGGTTCATCCTGCCAGCAACTAGGGGGATACTAACGACGGCTCGGCGGCAAACTGCCTACGTTCCGTCGCCCATTTCTGACCGCCTCGCAGGAACTATCGACGTCCCGTTCGCTGGTGATGCATTCGCAGAAGGGGCATCCTGGAGAAAAACGGGCCCAAACAGCCCCGTTTTGGCAAACCTTGCGGGCTGCGGCGACCTGCCCACCCGAGGACGGGGGGGCGGTGGGCGGCGGGCGAGCAACGCGGGCCAAGATTCGGCCCCTGGGCGTGCTAGCCCTCGTCGAGACCGACGCCGATCACCCGCCAGACAGGTGGGGCCGAGCCGACCGAGGTCCGGTCGAGCGTGATCATGTACCGCCGGGTCGGCCCCTGCTCGGGGCGGACCTCGTAGGTCTGAGAGAGCGTTGCGCGGCGGTTGCTGGAGGAGTAGATCGAGCCGCTGCTGACCCTTTTGATCGACTCAAACGGGCCGATCTCGATGAGTTGCTGGATCTCGGGACGCTCCAGGAACTGCACCAAATCGGCGTCGGGCGTCGAGGGCGCCGCTTGCGGCGGGGAGCCGTCGGACCCTGTGGCCGCCTGCTCGGCGTCGGCCTGGCGGGTCGCTTCGGGCTGCAGGAAGTACTCGGCCACGGCCGGCCGATCTTTGGCGTTCTTTGACAGCAGGAAGGCGTTCTGCTTGTCGCCCTCGCCGAGGAGCTTGAGCATCAGCTCGGCGGTCGGCGCCGCCTGCGCGTGCAGCCGCGTGTCGTAGGCCAGCTTGTAGCCGCCCCAGCTCGACAGGCACATCACGCCCAGCCCGAGTCCGGCGAGGGCCAGCCCGCGGCCGGCGGCGTCGGCCACCGAGATGCGGTGCAACGCGATCAACGCGGTGGCAATCGCCAGGCAGGGCAGGACAACCAGCAGCGGCCAGAGGAACAGCCCAGGCGAGAGCAGCCCCAGCACCAGCGACAGCACCGCGGCGGCGCTGAGGGTACGGTAGGTCTCTTCCGTAGAGAAGTCGTCGTGGTCGGTGGTCATGGGCGTCTTGCCTGTTCCGCAGCGGCTAGCGGGCTCCCCCGCGTTTGACCTTGAGTTCCCAGGCGGCCTTGGCGGCTCCCATCACGCCCTCAAACCGCTCGCGGCGGGCGGCGTAGTCTTCGACCCAAGGGCCGGGCTCGAAGTCGCCACCGTCGCCCAGGCCGTTGGGGTCGGTGAAGATCTCGGCGGCGGCCAGGAACGCCAAGTCAGGCGAGGTGGTGATCAGCGACGGGCTATCGGCGGACCCGCCGTCGTGGAGGATCGCGCCTCCCATGGTGTCCTTGGGGAGGGCCGCGAGGTGGATCGAGACCGCCGCGATCGAGGCCAACGTCAGCCCGCAGAACAGGCCGAAGGCGGGCCCGGCGTACTTCTCCAGCGGGTGCAGGAACTTGACCTGTACTGGCGACAGCGTGGTCCCAAGGGTCTTGAGGACCGTCACTGTGAGGGCGAACAGGCCCCAGAACACCATCAGGTCAAGAATATACGTGTACTCGCCCCCAGCGGCCTCGTCGGCCCAGACGGTTAGCGGCTGGTAGAAGCCAAATGCGACCACGCTGGCCAGGATCATGTGGCAGAGCAGCAGCAGGTTGTGCCACAGGCCCTCGCGGACGGTCATCGCGAACCCGGCGAAGAAGACAACGGCGACAATCGCAATGAACATGGGGAACTGGCGGTTGGATCGGGTGGTTGGGGGAAGTCGGAACGCGTGCTGTGGGCCGTGGGTTACTGCTTCAGCACCCGCTGCAGCTCGTTGAGCGAGGTCGTGCCTTTGACGATCAGCAGGATGCCCTCTTCCTGGAGTGTCCGCATGCCGGCGTCCCGGGCCGCCTTGCGGACGTTCTCCAGCTTGGGCTGCTTGCGGAGCACCTCGCGGACCTGATCGTCGACGATCAGCAGCTCGAACAAACCGGTGCGGCCGAAGTAGCCGCTTCCCGAGCACTTGGGGCACGGCTTGTTCTGCTCTTCCGCGGTCGGCGGGCGGTACAGCCGCTCGGCCTTGGCGGCCGGGATCTTCAGCTTCTGCAGCAGGGCCGGGGCCGGCTCGTAGCCGACCTTGCACTCGGGGCAGAGCACCCGGATCAGACGCGTGTTGAGGACCGCCGAGATCGCCTGGCAGAATTCCTTGTGCGGGGCCTTCTTCTGCAGCACCCGTAGCATCGCCTCGGGGGCGTCCTTTGCACGGGTGGTGGTGAGCACCAGCTTGCCGCTGTTGGCCTGCTCGATCAGCTCCTTGGCCGACTCCGGGTTCTCGAAGTCCCGCACGATGTAGAAGTCGGGGTACTTGCGGATCAGCTTGGGCATCAGCGTGGCGGGGGATTCGCCGGCCGCTGTGTCGTAGAAGTGCGGGGCGATGTTCTCGATTTCCCGCTGCGGGTCGGACTTCTCCTCGATCGAGAACACGTCCCGCATGAGCCGGTCGGTCTCCAGCAGCGAGACGTCCACCAGCGTGGTGAGGCCGCCCTCGGGCATTGCGGAGACCAGCAGCAGCCCCTCGCTCTGCTGCAGGGCGTCGGCCCACGGCTGGGACAGCTTGTCCCGCATCCCGAGCTCGGCGAAGGAGTTCAGCGGCTTCGAGTTGGAGCTTTGCAGCGAGACCATCACCCGCTCGCCGGTCTTGACGCCCTGGCTGATGATCGGGCAGGTAAAATCGGCCCCGTTGTACTTGGCGGCGAACTTGCCGGACTGCTTCTTGACCCGCTCTTTGACGTCCATGTCGGCGAGCTGCTTCATGACGGCCAGCATGACGTCGCCGGACTCGCGGTCGCGTGGCTCGCCGACGTCCCAGACGCCGTCGATGTAGTGCCGCACGCCGACCGCCTCCTGGCCGTAGTCGAGCAGCACGCGGTCGCTGCGGCGCTTGGTCATGTCGGCGATCAGCTCCTTGACCAGCACGTAGCCTGGCGAGAGCCGGGCGGTCATCAGGTTGGCCTGGTTGGCGCGGTCGTCTATACCCCCCTTGGCGATCAGGTCGACCGGCGGGCCCTTCTCGTAGTCGGCCTTCTTTTCCACGTCGATCTTGGCCCCGAATTTGTTCGCCAGGGTCGCCATGGTGTACTGCCACCAATCCTTCGTGAAGACCTTCTGGTGCTGCTGGACCGAGCGGTTGTGGGCGATTGCAAACGCGATAAACGGCCCCAGGACGAGCAGGGCGTAGACGCTGATGCCGGCGGCGTAGATTGGCAGCAGGATGACCACCAGTAGGCCAATCAACCCGCAGCCCACGACGATGCCGTTCCACAGGGCGTAGCCCAGCTTATGGATCTGTGACGCCCGGTTCACCCAGTCACAGGTGCGGATCCAGATCAGGTACAGCAGCAGCACCGGCAGCAGCTTGAGCCACGACACAAACGGCCGGGTGTCGCGGTACATGGCGTGCGAGTCGCCCCACTTGTCCTGCAGCCCCTCGGCGCGGCCCCGCTGCAGGCCGTCCGAGTCGGTGTAGGTCGGGCCGCTCGCCGCGGGGCGGTTGCCCGACACGGGCACCGGGGCGTCGGTCGACTCTGGGTTTTCCGGAGCGTCGGGCGCCTCGGGGGCGTCAATAGCTCCCTGGTCGGCGGCGGCGTTGGCCGCCCGCCGAGCGTTCTGCCCCTCGAGCTCCTGCCCAGCCGCTTGGGCGCCAAGCACGTCGCCGAGGCCAACCTGTCCGAAACAATGAGCAGGACCAAGCAGCAAAATCGCCAGCACGGCCGGCGCAAGGACCCCAAGGGTCCCGGGGAGGGATAGTCGGAGCACAGCTTGCTTCATCAGAGGATACCGCCCTGGGACACGTCGATTCCCTTGAGGGCCATTTTCAATTGCTCGGGATCGGGGGCGACTTCCATCGCGACCGTGCGGTCGATCAGCTCGGCGTCGACCAGGCCCTTGAGGCTTTGGGTGAAGTTTTGCATGCCGTCCTCGGCGCCGATCCGGATGGCGTCACCGAGCTTGGCGTCCTCTTCCTCGAGCACCAGTTTGCGGATCAGCGGCGTGAAGGTCATGATCTCGACCGTCGGCACCCGGCTGACGCCCGGCTTGATGCTCTTGAGGAGCTTCTGGGCGACAATCCCCTTCATGTTGAACGCGATCGCGCTCCGCAGGGCGGGGTGCATGTCCTGCGGGAAGAGGTCGAGGATACGGCCGATGGTGGTCGACGCGCTCGAGGCGTGGATCGTCCCGAACACCAGGTGGCCCGTTTCGGCCGCGTGGATGGCGGTCATGAAGGTCTCTTTGTCACGCATCTCGCCGACCAGGATGATGTCCGGGTCCTGGCGGACGGCGTGCTTCATGCCGATCTCGAAGTCGATTACGTCCAGGCCGATTTCGCGTTGATTCACGAGGCACTTGTCCTCGGTGAACACAAATTCAATCGGGTCTTCCAGCGTCAGGATGTGCTTGCGGTAGTGCCGGTTGATCCAGTTGAGCATCGAGCCGATGGTCGTGCTCTTGCCGGAACCCGTAACCCCCGCCAGCAGCACCATGCCCTGGTCGAACTTGCAGAGGTGCTCGACCGAGCCGGGCAGGTACAGGCCCTCGAAGTCCGGGATGAAGTTGTTGACCCGCCGCGCGACCAGGCCCATGTGGCCGAGCTGCTGCAGCAGGTTGACGCGGAACCGCCAGTCGACGCCGTCGACGTTGACGGTGTGGGCGAAGTCGGCGCCGCCGTCCCGCTCGAAGATCTTGCGGCTGCGGTCGTTCATCAGCGGGTAGAGGAGGTGCAGCATCTCCTCGTCGCGGATGGCGGGCGAGTTGAGCGCCCGCAGCGTGCCGCCGACCCGCATCATCGGCGGTTTGCCGACCTTCAGGTGCAGGTCCGAAGCCTCCTGCTTGACGCAGGCGCGGAACAGCTTGTTTACCTCCAGATCCGCCGTGTTGGGGATCAGTCCGCTCTTGACGGCCTCGGCGACACTCGCCATCGGTCGCTCTCCTCTGCGTAGCTGTTGGGGGGTAGCTGTTAGGGGGTAGCTGTTGGTCTAGCCGTTGGGGCTTCCCAATTTTCGCCCGACGCGCAGGGCGTTGCCGTGCCCCGTGCCGGGAAACCCCCAGCATACACCGAAGAAGGCGGCAGGTGGACCTCCTGGAGAAGAATCTAGCGGTCCCCGCCCGGGCGGCCACGCGGCCCGCCCCGGGGCGGGTCAGGCGGCCTGCCCGGGCTCGCCGTGGCGGTCGGCGGCGGGCGGCGCCGCCCAGGCGCTCAGCGCCCAGAATGCCGGTGGCAGCAGGGCCGCCATCCCCAGGCAGCACCACCACGGCAGCCGCGGGTCGATCTGGTACAGGAGTCCACCGACCAGCGGGGCCCCCACGAACGCGGTGGCGTGCGACACCGAGTTCAGCCCCATGTAGGCCCCTCGGTTGCGGCCACTCGACCGCCGGGCGACGTGCGTCATGCCGAACGGGGCGTTGAGCATCTCGCCGGCGGTCCACACCACCGCCAACGCCACCGCCCAGGCGAAACCGCCGCCGAACGGCGAGCAGCCAAACCCCAGGCAGAACAGCAGCGTGCCGACCGCCACGACCCGCAGCGGCGGCAGCCGGCGGAGCTTCTCGGTCAGGATCATCTCGAACACGACAATCAGCGCCGTGTTGACGACAAAGATCGTGCCGATCTGGTCCTCGCCCAGGCCGTACTGCTCGGCCAGGTACATCGGCAGCGTGCTGATGATCTGGAAGAACACCAGCCCAGCGGCCGACTGCAGCAGCAGGAACATCAGGAACGGACGGTCGGCGAATGGGCCGCCTAGCGAAGTCCGGCGGGGGCTCTCGGGGGTCGCCGCGGCGGGGCCGGACAGGTCGAAGGCCGTGAGAGTCACCACCGCCGACAACAGCACAAACACGCCGTTAATCGAGAACAGCAGCGGCCACAGTCCGGCGTGCGCCAGGTAGCCGCCCACCGCCGGCCCGATCGACATCCCCAGGTTCATCGCCAGCCGGTTCAACGCGAACGCCCGCGACAGCAGCTCAGGCGGGGCGTGGTCGGAGGTCGCGGTGGCGATCGCCGGGCGGATGGTCTCTGCGGCGATGCTCAGGTACAGCAGCACCGCGCCGAACTGCGTGGTCTGGGTGCAGGCCGCCAGCGCGGCGTAGGCCGGCGCGCTCAGCAGCAGCGAGCCCAGCACCACCCGCATCGCACCAACCCGCTCGGTGAGCCACCCCCCAAGGTACGCGCCCGCGACTCCTCCCAGGCCGTAGATCGCCAGGAACTGGATAGCCAACGCAGGGTCGACGCCGTGCACCTTCTTGAGGTAGATCGCCAGGAACGGCAGCACCATCGTGCCGCAGCGGTTAACAAAGATCAGCGCAGCCAGCAGCCAGACCGCGCGGGGCAGGCCGCTGTACGCTTCGCGGTAGAGGGCAATCAGGCGGGGCATGGGCGTCGTCCGTGGACCGGCCGGTGGGGGTCGATAGTGTACCCAGGACGAATCTGCCCCGGCGCCCCATCGGTCCGGACTGCACCCCCTACAGACGGTCGCCGGCGTAGAAGGTTCGCCGGAAGCCGATCCTGACTCCACAGCGAACCCGCCGGGAGCGGCTCGCGTTCCAGGCGATGTGCGGGCCGCGCCAAATCGAGGTCGCCTACAGCCGGACCGGCGCGCCGTACTCCCGCATCACCCGCTTGGTCTCCTCGATGGTGTACTCACCAAAGTGGAAAATGCTAGCCGCCAGGGCGGCGTCGGCCTTGCCGGCAGTGACCACCTCAGCCAGGTGCTGGGGGCCGCCGGCTCCGCCCGAGGCGACCACCGGGATGCCGACCGCTTCGCTGACGGCGCGGGTGATCTCGAGGTCGTAGCCGTCCTTGGTGCCGTCGCGGTCCATGCAGGTGAGCACGATCTCGCCGGCGCCGAGCCGCTCAACCTCCTTGGCCCAGGCGACCGCCTCGAGACCGGTCGGCAGCCGGCCGCCGTTGATGTGCACGTCCCAGAACTCGCGGCCGTCCCGCTGGACCCGCTTGGGGTCGATGTTCACGACGGTCGCGCAGCTGCCAAACGCGCGGGCGATCTCGGTCACGACCTCGGGCGTCTTGACCGCGGCGGAGTTGATGCTGACCTTCTCGGCGCCCGCCTGGATCAGCCGCCGCGCGTCCTCGAGGGTGCGGATGCCGCCGCCAACCGTGAACGGCATGAACACCACCTCGGCCACGTGGCGGACCATGTCGGCGGTGATGTCGCGGCTCTCGTGGCTGGCGGTGATGTCGAGAAACACCAGCTCGTCGGCGCCCTCGGACTCGTACCGCTTGGCGACCTCGACCGGGTCTCCGGCGTCGACCAGGTTGACGAAGTTGGTCCCCTTCACGACGCGACCACGGTCGACGTCCAGGCACGGGATAACGCGTTTGGCGAGCATTTTGGCGTCGGCGGGCGAAGGCAGCTGGGGTGGAGTCGCTCATCTTACTCGCCCGGCCTCGGTCGCAGGTAGTGACCGCCGGGTCACTTTCCAGCGTTGCGTAAACAGCACGCCCTGCGACTACTCGCCCAATTGGCACTCGCCGGCGGAGCACCGCCCGGTGAGCCTCAGCCGGTAGCGGGCGAAGAAGCGGTACGAAAGGTCGAGCAGCTGCCGCACGCCCGGCCAACGGGTCACCGCGACCGCTGTCCCCCAGCCAGTAGCGGCGTACAGCCGCCGGAACACCTCGACGCCACGGATTAGTTTGCCGTCGGGCAGGCGGCCGTGGATCTCGGCCATCAGCGTAGCCATGTCGACGCCCAGCGGCGCGGGGTCGAAGCCGGCGGCCGCGATGTCGGTGAACTCGATCTTCTCCTGCTTGTCCCAGCGACGCAGCATGTCGATCTCCCGCCGGCAGAGCGGGCAGTCGCCGTCGTAGAAGACTTCGACCTCAGTCGTGGCGGGTTGGTGCTGCATGGTAGGTTGAGGGCGGCCGTATTGGAGTCCGTATAAACTGTAGCCCGCCCGCCAGCGGTGGACAGGCTCCTCGTCGATTGCGGCAACCAGTAGGTCGAGAATCGGGCCGAAGTGATCGCGTCGTTCGGCGACCCGATCTACGATAGGGCGAGTTGCATGCGATGCCCACGGCGGTGGATCCGCCTTGCCCCTCTCCCCATCGACTGAAGCGGCGCCACGGCCGAGCGCGCAGGGTCATTACCCGTGATTGGCGCGCTATGGCGCTCAATTCTGCGGCTCACAATTCCACATCGTCCAGCGGTTCGTGCCGTTCGTCGCACCCGCCCGGCCCCGCCAACTACAACCGCTGGCTCGGTCTTACCTGGCGGCACGTGGCTTCGTTGTGGCGACAGCCGCTGCAGTACCCGCTGGAGGTCGCGCACCAGCACGGCGGCCTGAGCAGCTTCCTGCTGCTTTCTAAGCGGGTCTACATCGTTAACCACCCGCGGGTGCTGCACGAGTTCATGGTCCACCGTCGCGCAGACTTCGTGAAGGCCCCTTGGCAGACCCGCGTCATGCGTCAGGTGCTGGGGGATGGCCTGCTGCTCAGCGAGGGCGAGCTCTGGCTCCGCCAACGCCGACTCATCCAGCAGGCGTTCCGCGGCGGGGCGATGGACCGCTACGCCCAGATCACGGTCGAAGAGACCGAACGCAGCATCGACGCCTGGCGTAGCACGCCGCGGATCGATCTGGTCGACGAGATGACCGCCCTGACGATGTCGCTGTCGATCCGCTCGACTGTTGGCTGTCGGCCTGAAGGGCGCGACTGCCCGTCCCCCGCGGAGCTGGCCGAGGCCGTGATCGAGGGCGCCGACATCCTCAAGCTCGACATGGAGAACCCCCTCTCTCCGCCGGACTGGGCCCCGCTGCCGAGCCGCCGCCGCAAGCGGGAGGTGATCGGCGTGATCAACCGCTACGTCGCCCAGGCGATCGCCGACCGGCGGGCCGCCCCCACCGCGCACGACGACCTGCTCGCCCTGCTGCTCAGGTCGGTCGACGTCGAAGGGGACGGACTCGGCATGAGCGAGCGGCTCGCCCGCGACGAGGTCGTCACGATGCTGCTGGCCGGCAGTCACGCCTCGAGCGCGACGCTCGGCTGGTTTTGGAAGCTCGTGCTCGGGAAGCCCGACGTGCACCGCAGGCTTGTTGAAGAAGTTGACCAGGTGCTCGGCGGCCGGCGGGCGACGATCGACGACCTGCCGCGGCTGGCCTACGTCCGCCAGACGCTGCAGGAGACGCTCCGCTTGTTCCCGTCGGCTTGGGTGCTGTTCTGCCGCCAGGCGGTCCGGTCGACCACGCTCGACGGCTACCGCCTGCGCCGCGGTGCATGGGTGTTCGCTTACCCGTTCGCCACGCACCGCGACCCGCGGTTCTTTGCCGACCCGCTGCGGTTTGATCCCGAGCGGTTCTCGCCCGAGCGGACGGCCGAGATGGTCGATGGGGCGTACTTTCCGTTCGGGCACGGCCCGCGGAACTGCATCGGCCAGCACATGGCGATGCTGCAGCTGACGCTCATCGTGGCGACCGTGCTGCAGCGGCTGCGGCTTGAGCCGACCTCGGGCTGCGACGACCTGGCCATCCGCCGCGAGCTGTCGATCAGGCCCGCCACGCCCTGCGTGGTCGCGCCGCGGGTGCGGGCGGCGGCCGGCGAGGTGGTTGTGGGCTGGGCCGCGGCTACAGCCAGTTCCGGCGGCGGAAGTAAACCGTGAGCGCGGCCATCACGCCCGCCATCGAGCCGATCACGACCCAGAATGTGCCGGGCCGTGACGGGTCGGGCCACAGCGGGACGTTCATGCCGTAGATGCCCGCGATGACCGACACCGGCAGCATCAGCCCGGCAAACACGGTCAGCTTGTTCATCGCGTCGGCGCTGCGGAGCGAAATCGTGGTCCGGTAGTTCTCGCGGACCTCGCCCACCATGCCGCGGAGGATCTCGACAATCTCCAGCGACGAGGTCATGTGGTCTCGCACGTGCTCGAGCCGCCGCCGGCCCTCGTCCGAGAGGTGGTCGAGTTCGTTGTCGCACAACTCGATCAGCACCTCGCGCTGGGCCACCTGCACCTGCCACAGGTCGAGCACCCGACGGCGGACGTCGGCCAGGTCCTCGAGCAGGTCGTCTTCACAGTCGATGTCGACCGAGCGGTCCTCGAGCACCTCAAGCTCTTGCTCGTAACGCTTGGCGAGCATCATGCTGTTGTCGACCATCTTGTCGAGGTGCAGGAACAGCAGGTGCCCCACGCCCTTCTTGCTGACCTGGGGGGCGATCCTCGTGACGCGCCCGACGAGGTACTCGATCGACCCGATCGACTGGGCGTGTACGGTCGCCACCGCCTGGGCGGTGCAGATCAGGTTGATCATGCGGGGACGCGGCTGGTCGCTCTCTTCGGCGCCGAGCATGCCGTACAGCAGCAGGCCGGCGTAGTCTTCGAAGTAGTCGATGTTGGCCCGGCCGTCGTCCTCGCTCAGCTCCTCGATCGTGTGGCTCTCGAGGCTCATCAGGTCAGAGAGCGACTGGACCTGCTCCGGGGTTGGAGCCCAGAGATCGAACCACCAGACCGACGGGTTGGCGCCGTCGTCGGGCAGCCGCGCGGGGAGCGCGTCCCGCGTCTCGACGGTCCCGTCGGGGAGGAAGCGGAAGCAGCGGATGCTCATCTTCGGGGCTCGGGCAGGTCGGGGGAGGCGAATCTCCGGGGCATCCTACCCGATTTCCTGCGGGGCTCGACCTACCACCTCCACTGAATCGAGCCGTAGACGCCACGCCGCCTTTCCGTTGGCAGGGTCGTCCCTTGTTGCCCAATAAACTCGCGGTGCGTCGAGTCTAGCAGGTTCTGCGCTACCACCGCGCACTCAAGGACGTCGTTCGGCCGCCAGCCAACCCGCAGATCGAGCGCCACGTTGCTGTCGACGTCCAACGCCGGCAGGCTGTCGACGTAGCGTGTAATGACGTCCAGCTCCCAGTCCTCGGCCAGGTCCCACGACGACCAGAGCAACGCCTGATTGCGGGGCGAGCCCTGCTCAGACCTCGTGCCGGACAGGGAGGCGAGCGGCTCGGTGTCGACGTCCAGCCGCAGGAACGAGTAGTTGCCAGAGATCTTCCAGTTCGGCGCCATTTGGAGCTTGCCGGTTAGCTCCAGCCCGTAGCCATGGCCGTTGCCGGTGCTGGCGTAGGTTGCGGCGGTAGGGAAGGTGGTGAAAGTGCTGTTGATGAGGTTGTCGTAGACGTTGTAGAACGCGGCGGCATCCCACGAGAGGTACTCGGTTGGCTGGGCCCGGTAGCCAAGCTCGTAGGCCATCAGGTCTTCTGCCTTAAGGTCGCGGTTGCCTGTGAACACGAGCGAGGGCAGGCTCACCGTGACCGCGTCCTCCGAGCGGGTCGGCGTCCTCACCGCCCGCGACACGGCGCCCCACAACGCCCGCTGCTGGTCGATCGCCAGCAGCAGTCGGACGCTCGGCTGCACCTGAACCCCGCTGAAGTAATTGTCCTCCAGCTTGACGCCGAGCGTCAGGAACAGGCGGTCCTCGGCCAGCTCAGTTTGATTCTGCGCGAAAGCGCTGGGCAGGCCGTACGAAAGCGTTGGCGGTTGGTAGCTGGTGGTGCTACCAGGAGGAGACAGCAGCTTGTCGGAGATCTCGCGATAGCCAACCCCCCAGACCATCGACTGCCAATCGCCCCACCGGTAGTTGTGCTGGAAGTCGAAGTCGAGCGTGTCGATCTGCTGATGGGCGTAGAGGTCCAGGCGATTCGTGCGGTCCCAGTAGAACTGGACCGACCAGCCACTGTCGTCACTGGTTTGGCGGCTCCACCTCGCGAGCAGGTTGCCGCCCGAGGTGGTGGAGTCGCGGTTCGGCACAACGGTGGGCCCAAACGCGATGGCGTCGGAGTAGACCTGCTCGTAGTAGTCTCCCTGGAAGGTGAAGGTGTCGGAGCGGGTGGGGGTCCAGTCCATGCGGAACCCGCCGCGTCCCTGGCTCCACTCGTCATTCACAAAAACGTCCGGCCGGTAGCCGTAGTCGCGTTCGAACCATTTGCCCCATGCACGCCAGTGCAGATCGCCGTCGGCGGTAACGCCGCCAAGCCTTGCGCCGGCGAACCCTTCCTCGTACGTTCCGCCGCCGGCGATCGCGTACGCGCCCGTGGTGTCGGCGGCCTGCTTCGTGATGACGTTGATCACCCCGTTCACGGCGTTCGACCCCCACACCGTGGCGCCCGGCCCGCGGACGACTTCGATCCGCTCGACGTCCTCCAGCAGCAGGTCTTGCACGTCCCAGTAGACGCCACCGAACAAGGGAGAGTAGACGCTGCGGCCGTCGATCTGCACGAGCAGTTTGTTGGTGTACTGGTCATTGAAGCCGCGGATCGATATCGCCCACTTGTTGGAGTCGATCTTTGCGACGTTTACCCCCGGCACCAGTCGCAGAGCCTCAGGGATGCTGCGGACGCCGCTGCGGCGGATCATGTCGTTGGTAATGACGTACACCGCCGCCGGCGACATGCCGACCGTGCTCTCCTGACGCGTCACGGAAGTGACGGTCTCGTCGAACGACTCGACCGCCACGCTCACGCTGGTGTTGGAGAGCTGCTCGAGGTCGAGGTTCAGCAGGTCGTCGGACGAGTCCGCCGACGGGGCGGCGCCGCCGATGTCGGACGGGTCGGGTGGAGACTGCCCGGACGCGGACGAGGCCATCGCCACGATCAGCGACAGAACCAGCGCGCGCAGGCTTGGGGTTGTTGAAAGCATACTGATTCTTCCATGATGACGCCGACCGAACTTTCCTAGCTCGGACCAGTGTCGGCATCGGCTCCGCGCATCCCCACCCATCAGGGCGAGGCCGACGGGGTGTGCCTGCTGCAACAACCGCTAAACTGGTGGTGGGTAGCCACACGCCTTGCCGGCGTAAAAGCGCCCCGCGCAGTGGCAAACCACACCGTTGCGACTAGAGTCAGCCGTCAGATTACCCGAGCGGCCGGACACGTGTTTTGCAGCTCGGTGGTCCAAATGATCGATCTCCCTTCCCCGATAATCGCCAGCGATGCCCACGCCCTCCACAGACGAACACGCTTCGCCCACGCGGCCTGTCGTTGAGGTTGGCTGGCTCGTCACCGAGAACCTCGAGGCGCCCGACCGTGAGGCGATCAAGGCCGCCCACCAGCGCGTGACCGAGATGCTTGCGGAGCACCTGCCGGAGTTCGAGTGGCGGACGCCGCTGGCCGTGCAGGAAGCCCCTTCGACGGCTGGCTCGCACGAGGCGGTCGAGCACCTCGGCTGGGCCCGTGAGCAGCGGGACCTACGCGGCTGGGACTACGTGTTCGCGTTCGTCGCGCCGGACCTCATCGCCCGGCAACGCGACCACGCCTGGGAGTGCGTGTCGCGGTCGCTCGACTCGGCGGTGATCTCCACCGCGCGGATCGACCCCCGCGCCCAGGACCCGGACGTAAGCCAGGAGTACCGCGTCGCAACGCTTGCCGATCGGCTGGTGACGCTCGTGCTGCGCGGGCTCGCCCACCTGTGTGGCGTGCCGGAGGACGACTCGTCGGGTCGCGTGATGAGCGGGTTTCAGGCGGTGGGCGAACTTGAGCAAGCCGCTCCGCTGGCTGAAGAAGAGTGGGCGCGGTTGCGTCACACGCTCCGCGAGACCGCCGACCCACGGCTCGAGGAGACCGCCGACCACAGCGCCGGGGCCGCGGCGTTCTACCTGCGCGCCGGCTGGCGGAACCGCCGAGAGGTGCTCGAGGCCGTTCGTCAGGCGCGGCCCTGGCAGATGCCGCTGCGTCTGGCGCGGCTGACCATCGCCGCGGTCAGCACGATGCTGGTGCTCATCATGACCGCCGAGGCCTGGGAGCTCGGCGTGCGGCAGCCGCTGTCGGCGGTCGCCGCACTGACCGGGGTGAGCCTGGTGGTGACCGTTGTCTACGTGCTGGTGCGGCAGGGTCTGCTGCTCTCGCAGGGATCGGCCGGCCTCAGCGAGCAGGTGGTGACTACCAATCTCACGACGATCGCCATCATCGCGACCGGCATCGCGACCACGTACGTCTGCTTGTACCTGCTGACGCTCCTGGTGACCGCGTCGCTGTTCGACGCCGAATTGGTCGCCTCCTGGGCGCCTACGCTGCACGAACGCGCCGACTGGGAGTGCTACGCCACGTTCGCTGGATTCGTGTCGTCGATCGGGATTGTGATCGGCGCGCTCGGCGTGTCGTTTGAGGGGCAGCACTACTTCCGCCACATCACGTATGTAGACGAAGAAGTGTAGCGGGGGGTGGTCTTAGAGCAGCCGCATCAGCAGCATCGCCGCGGCCATCACCGCCATCGTCGCATCCTCGACGATCGTCAGCGTGCTCATCGGCAGGTCAAACGCGGTGCCGAGGCAACCGCACTGAATGTCCCGCCCACGGGCCACGGCGTTGACCACGCCCGCGGTGCTCACGAGCATCACCACCAGCGTCACGATGTTCACCGCAACCGGCGCCATGCCCAGCAGGTAGGCCACGCCTAACCCGAGCTCGATAAACGGGTAGACGTAGGCGTACGGCAGCCAGCGGGCCGCGACCAGGTCGTACGAGGTGTACGCCTCGGCGAAGCCGCGCAGGTCGAGCATCTTAAACAGCGAGAAGGTCACGAAGAACAATCCCATGAACACACTCATTAGGAACCCGGCGGTCCAGGCTCCGGCCGCCACGCCCGCGATGACAGTGCCGCCGACCAGGTACGACACAATCAGCAGCAGTGGTTTGTAGGTCGCCAGCCAGCCCTTCTCGCCTCCGTTATGATGCTCGTGGGCGTGTCCGCTGTGTTTGTGCTCGTGGCCGCCCTCTCGATGTTCCGCGTCATCGTCGTGCGATTGCCCACTGTGCGGATCGTGTGCGGGTTCCGTCCGGCTCTTGGTGAGCGGCTCGAACCGCGGGTTCTCTTCGATGTAACTGCGGACGTAGCTGCAGGTCGGCTTCACCCGCAGGCCGTTCTCTTGGGCGTAGTTCAGCGCCGACTCGGCCAGCCGGGCGCCGATCCCCTCGCCGCGGTCGGCGGGCGGCACAAAGGTGTGCTTAAGGTCAATGACGCCGTCGGCGGGCCGCTCGTAGTTGAGCACGCTGGCCCGGCCGTCGGTTTTGTAGACGAAGCGCGACTGGTCGGGGTCGTGCTCGACACCCTCGGCGAGCATGCCATTTGAGTGCTGATCGGACGCGACGTCTGCCGCTTCGCCGGTGGTCGGCTCGGACGGTTCAGGCTCTTGGGCGTCGGCCGGGGCGAGGTGGTAGTCGCCGGCCTCGGCTGCTTGGTTATTGAGCTCGGCGAGGGAGAGCATTGTGTCGCCGTCGACCGTGACGCGATTCTTCGCAAGCGACACCTCCGCCTGGCTGACGTGTGGGCTGGCGAGCAGCGACTCGCGCAGTTTCGCTTCGCAGGAACGGCAGTGCATGCCGGTGACGTCGTAAACAGCTCGCATGGCAGACCTCCACAGTTCAGCCGGCTCGCCCCGGGGAAGGCCCGCCCGCTTACCGCGTTAGGGAGATGCCCGGGGCGGCAGACGGCTGCTGACGCGGAGGGCGGACCTGCAGCCTAATGGGTGCAAGTCGGGCGCCAAGCCGGCTAACTCGCCTGCTGCGTTTCGCGGGCCTGCTTTTCCTGCGCCGCTTTTTCCTGCAGGAAGCGGTACATGTTGAAGCGTTCGGGGAACGCGACGCCGGTTTTCCGCGCCCAGGCCTCCCACTTTGCTACCATCTCGTCCCGCTTGCCGGGCTCGGCTGAGGCCAGATCGTTCAGTTCGGTGCGATCGGCGTCAATGTTGTACAGCTCCCACGGCTTCTGGTACTCACAGACCAGCTTCCACTTGCCCCACCGCACGGCTGCATTGCCCTCGTGCTCCCAGAAGATCGGTTCGGTGTGGATCGGCGCATCGTTGCCCCGCAGCAGCGGCGCCAGCGACTCGCCCTCACACGGCGGCACGTCCTGCGGGTAGTCGGCGGCCGCCAGGTCGACGCAGGTCGCCATGAAGTCGGGCAGGTAGCCGACCTGCCGCACGAAGCCGCCGCGTTCGCCCTCGGCGATGCCGGCCGGCCAGTTGGCGATCAGCGGGGTGCAGGCGCCCCCCTCGTGGACGAAGTGCTTGTACTTGCGGAAGGGGGTGTTGCAGGCGTTGGCCCAGGCGAGGCCGATCTGCACGCCGTTGGTGGTGCGGAGCGGCGGGTTCATCACCATCTTGTGGCCGCCGTTGCCGAGCCGGCCCCCTTCCTGGCAGGCGCCGTTGTCGCTGAGGAACAGGATCAGTGTGTTGTCGCGCTTGCCGATCTGGTCGAGGTGCTCCATAAGTTTGCCGACGTTCTGGTCGACCGAGTCGAGGCAGCCGGCGTAGGCCGCCATCACCGCGTCGAGCCGGTTGCGTTGCTGCGGCTTGAGCGAGTCCCACTCCGGCCCGAGGTGCTCGGCCGGCGTGACGTCGCCGGCGAACAGGCCAAGCTCACGCTGCTTGGCCTGCCGCGCCGCCATCATCGGGCCCCAGCCCCCCTCGTACTTGCCGCGGTACTTCTGGTAGTCCGACTCCTTCGCGTTGAGCGGCCAGTGCGGCGCGTTGTACGCCAGGTACAGGAAGAACGGGCGGTCGTCTGCCTCGGCGGCCTCAGAGATGAACTCCATCGCCTTGTCGGTGAAGGCGTCGGTTGCGTACCATTCGTCGTCGGTGGGGACCAGCTCGTTGCCCGAGGTGATGCCGCGGCCGCCCCCCGGCTTGAAGTAGTTAATCGCCCCGCTCAGGCAGCCGTAGTACTTGTCGAAGCCCCGCTGCAGGGGCCACGCCTCCTGCTGAGCCGGATCGACGCCGACGTGCCACTTGCCGGTCATCAGCGTGTGGTAGCCGGCGCCGCGGAGCACCTCGGCCAGCGTCGCGCAGTTATCGTTCAGGTACCCCTGGTACGGGCCCTCGAACCCAAGCGGCTGCCCGGGGGGCGCGGTCATGTGGCCGATCCCGACCTGGTGTGGGTGCAGCCCGGTCAGCAGGCTGGCGCGCGTCGGGCAGCAGCGGCCCGCGTTGTGGAACTGCGTGAACCGCAACCCGCCCTGGGCCAGGCTGTCGATGTTGGGGGTCTCGATCTCCGAGCCGTAGCAGCCGAGGTCCGAGAAGCCCATGTCGTCGACCAGGATGACGACGATATTGGGCCGGTCGTCAGCGTCGGCCGACGGGCAGACGGTCAGGCAGGCAAGCAGGCAGAACAGCGACGCGGCTAGGAGTCTTGGCATAGGAGCGAGCAAACGAGCAACCGAGTGGGAATGACCGCAGGCCCGGCGGGAACGCCGGCGCTTAGTAGACGCCATTTGAGTTTGAAACGTGACGCCAAATCTCTGGGTATTGGCCAAATCGTGGGCAATTTGGCTCATCCGAGTAAGGCGCCTCTCGCCCGCTTAGAATCGCGGGCCTCAGCGCGACGCGTTCTGCTGGCTGGCTTGGCTAGTCGCGGCTACGCGATCAACTCCGGGATAACGTGCGCGGGGACCACGCCGGTCAGCTTCTGGTCGAGGCCCTGGTAGCGGTGGGTGAACCGCTCGTGGTCGAACCCCATCAGCTGCAGGATCGTGGCGTGGAAGTCGCGGATGTGGATCGGGTCGCGGGTGATGTTGTAGGAGAAGTCGTCGGTTTCGCCGTGGATGTGGCCGCCGTTGGCTCCGCCGCCGGCCATCCACATCGTGAAGCAGCGGGGGTGGTGGTCGCGGCCGTAGTTGTCGGGCGAGAGGCTCCCCTGGGAGTAGATGGTGCGTCCGAATTCGCCGCCCCAGATGACGAGGGTGTCGTCGAGCATGCCGCGTTGCTTAAGGTCCTCGAGCAGCGCGTAGCAAGGCTGGTCGACGTCCCGGCACTGCGACGGCATGCGGCCGCCGAGGTTGCCGTGGTGGTCCCAGTTGTTGTGGTAGACCTGCACGAACCGCACGCCCCGTTCCGACAACCGGCGGGCCATCAGGGCCGTGTACGCAAAGGTGCCGGGCTGCTTGGCCGCCTCGCCGTAGAGATCGAACGTGTGCTTTGGCTCGCTGGCCAAGTCGGTCAGCTCCGGCACGCTCGCCTGCATGCGGAAGGCCATCTCGTACTGGTGGATGCGGGTGGCGGTCTGCGGATCGCCCAGCCGCTGGTAGTTCATCTGGTTGAGGGCGTTGATGCCGTCGATCGACCGGCGCCGCAGGTGGTCCGGCACGCCCGGCGGGTTGTTGATGTACAGGATCGGGTCGCCCTTGCTGCGGAACGAGACCCCCGCGTGCTCGCCCGACAGGTAGCCAGAGGCCCACAAGCGGGACGAGATGGCCTGCTCTTGCTCGCGGTTGGTGGGGACCGCGATCAGCACCGCGAAGGTCGGCAGGTTCTGGTTGATCGGCCCCAGGCCGTACGACGCCCACGCCCCCAGGCAGGGGCGGCCCGGCGCCTGGTTGCCGGTCTGCAACGCGGCGATGGCGGGCTCGTGGTTGATGGCCTCGGTGTGCAGCGAACGCATCCAGCAGATGTCGTCGGCCTTCTTGGAGAGCCAGGGGAGCAGGTCCTGGTTCATCCACATGCCGCACTCGCCCTGCTTGGCGAAGCGGTACTTAGAGGGGGCAATCGGGAAGCGGGACTGGCCGCTGGTCATCGTGGTGAGTCGTTGGCCCTGCCGCACCGACTCGGGCAGGTCCTTGTCGTACCACCGACGCACCTGCGGCTTGTAGTCGAACAGGTCCATCTGCGAGGGCCCGCCTACCATGTGCAGGTAGATCACCCGCTTCGCGCGGGGGGCGAAGTGGGGGCCGGGCGCGGCCGCCGAGGACGACGCCTGAGCGGACTCGCCCAGCAGCGAGGCGAGCGCGGCGCCGCCGAGCAGGTTGCGGCCGCTGGTGAAGAACTGACGGCGGGAGGTCAGGTCGAGCATGGCGTGGGTCCGTAGGGGCGCCCCGGGGGGCGGTGAAGCGAGGAGCTACTTGCAGAGGGCCTCGTCGAGGTTCATCACCTGGCTGCAGAGCATGGTCCAGCAGGCAAGATCGACCTTCGAGAGACGCTCGTCGAGCGGTGCATCGCCGACGCCGAGCAGCGCGGCGGCGTCTTCGGGCGACGACTGGTAGTGATCGAGGTAGGCTTGTTTGTCGGCCAGCAGTACTTGCAGCTCTGCCTGGGTGAAGTCGCGGCACAGCACTCGGCTGGCTACGTAGCGGAGCGCCTGCTGGTCGTCGGCCGCGTGGTCGCGAAGGGTGATCTCGGCGAGCCGCCGCGCGGCCTCGACGAACTGCGGGTCGTTCAGCGTCACCAGGGCCTGGAGCGGCGTGTTGGTGCGTTCGCGGCGGACGGTGCAAACCTCGCGGCTTGGGGCGTTGAACGCCTCGAGGTTGGGTGGGTGGGCCATCCGCTTCCAGAACTGGTACACCGTGCGGCGGTAGTTGCCTTCGCCGGTGTCCTGCACGTAGTCGCGGGTGTCGCCCTCGGGCAGGCCGACCACGTTCCAGAGGTCGCTCGGCTGGTAGGGCCGCGTGCCGGGGCCGTACATCTTGCGGGAGAGCAGCCCACTCGAGGCGAGCGCCGTGTCGCGGAGCACCTCGGCGTCCATGCGGAATCGCGGGCCGCGGGCGAGCAAGGCGTTGGCGGGGTCGCGTTCGACCTCGTCGGCCGTGGCGGCCGCTGATTGGCGGTACGCGGCGCTCATCAGCATCATCTTGAAGAGGTTTTTTACGTCCCACCCCGAATCCTGGAACTCAACCGCCAGCCAATCGAGCAGCCGCGGGTGGCTAGGCAGCATGCCGGTGACGCCGAAGTCCTCCGACGTGACGACTAGCCCCTGTCCGAAAACCTCCTGCCAGAAACGGTTCACCGTGACACGGGCGGTGAGTGGGTTGGCTCGGTCCACGGTCCACTGAGCCAGGCCGAGCCTGTTGTGCGGCGCGCCCTCGGGGAGCGAAGGAAATGCAGACGGCACGTCGGCGGTTACTTCCTCGCCGGGCTGGTCGTAGGCGCCACGCATCAGGATCTTGGTGGCCGGCTGGCGGTCCTCCCGCTCTCGCTGGATGTGGGTGAGTGGGCTGCGGGCCTCGATCGCCTGACGCTCGGAGCTCAGCGCGGCGACCTGCGCGTCGAGCCGCTGGTAAGCAGGGTCAACCGAAGTGAGGAAGTGCTCGAGCAAGTCACCGCGTTGCTCGGGGGTGCGGTCGTTGGCGGCCGTATCCAACGCGTCACGGAGTTGCGGTCGGCTGGCCAGCAGCAGCGCCTCGGCGTCCGAGAGCCTGCGGCGGAAGATTCGCACATCCTGGACCGACCCGCCTTCTAGCACCGCGCCCTCGCTTCGTTGCCCGATGCGCAGCGGCGTTTCCGTTCGGATCGAGGCTCCGGGGTTGAGCGAGCCTTGGTCGGTGTTGAGTGGGGCGGCCCGCCCGTTCACGTAGATGCGGATGCCGGCCGCCTTGCCGGAGCCGTCGTAGGTGGCGAGCACGTGCATCCACTGATCTGCCTGAACGACCGACTCCTTCGTGCTAACCTTCAACGCGTTGCCGGGCCAGTTGTCGATGATGTGCACCGCCAGCCTGCCGCCGTCCTGCCACAGATCCCAGCCGCGGTAGTTGTTGCCGACGTCCATCCGGGCAATGATTCCGGCCCCCGAGCCGGGGCTCGCGCTGCGCACCCAGCCGCCGTAGCTGAACGCCTCGTTACCCTCGAAGTCGCCGGCGTCTTCCAACGCGAGGGTCGCTTCGTTGCTGAGGACTACTGCGGGGCCCAGCTTGCCGTCGGGCGTCCAGCGGAGCGGGCCGGTCGCGGCGGGCGCTGCCTGCGACCCGACTGTATCTTCTACCTTGTCGCCGGCGCCCTCGGTGAGTGGCAGGTGCGTCTCGAGAGCGTCGGCGCCAACGCTCGCCAGGCTGTCCGGCGTGGCGCCGGCGAGCCAGGCGTCGAAGTCGGCGCCGGCCGCCACCCGGCGGGCCCCGCGGAGCTGCTCGGCGGCGGCGATCTCGTCGGGCAGGGCGTCCCAGCGGTCTCGGTCGGCGGCCGCGGGAGTCCTGATGGTCGGTCCGGCGCCGTCGGCGACGTTGCCGTCCTTGGCGGGCGCCTCGGTGTTGTTGAAGAACGCGGCCAGCGCGTAGTAGTCGCGCATTGTGATCGGGTCGAACTTGTGGTCGTGGCACTGCGCGCAGTTGGTGGTCATGCCGAGGAACACCCAGCCGTAGGTCTGCACCCGGTCGGCGGAGTAGTTGGCGAGGTTCTCCTCGTCGATCGTGCCCCCCTCGTTGGTGGTGATGTTGCACCGCTGCAGCCCGGTCGCGACCAGCTGGTCGAGCGTGGGGTCGGGGAGCAGGTCGCCGGCGAGCTGCTCGACGGCGAACCGGTCGAACGGCTGGTTCTTGTTGAACGAGCGGATTACCCAGTCGCGGTACGGCCACATCTCGCGGTAGTTGTCGAAGTGCAGCCCGTGGGTGTCGCCGTAGCGGGCGGCGTCGAGCCAGTACCGCGCGCGGTGCTCGCCCCACGCGTTCGACGCCATCAGGTGGTCGATCCACTCGCTGAGCGCAAGGTCCTTGCGATTCTCGTAGTCCGCGGCGAACTTGTCGGCGGTCTCCGGCTCGGGCGGCAGGCCGGTGATGTCGAGGTGCAGCCGCCTGAACAGTTGGTGGGGTTCGCACTCGGCGGCCGGCCCGAGGCCTTCGGACTCGAGCCTCGCCAGGATAAAGCGGTCGATTGGGTTCCGCACCCAAGCCTCGTTCTGCACGACCGGTGGGGACTGCTGCCGCGGCGGGATCAGCGACCAGTGCGGCTGGTACTCGGCGCCGGCTGCGACCCACCGGCGGAGCGTCTGCTTCTGCTGGTCGGTGAGTGTCTTCTTGATCTCCGGCGGCGGCATCACCAAGCCCGGATCGTCGGTCAGGATCCGTTCGATCATGCTGCTGACGGCAGGGTCGCCGGGCTCGATCGCCCCGTACTCGACCGCCGCCTCGCGCTGGTCCAGCCGCAGGCCCGCCTTGCGCGCCGCGCTGTCGGCGCCGTGGCAGGCGAAGCAGTTCTCCGCCAGGATTGGCCGGATGTCGCGGTTGTACTGGGGCTCCCCGGCATCGTTCGCGGCTGCCACGGTAGGCAGCGTGATCGACACTGCCGCAAGCAAGCACCAGGCTTGGATGCAGAACGGATTACGGGTGACAACGGGTTCCATAGCGTGTCCTTGAGGGACGAAACGCGACCAGCGACCGAGAAGACGAAGCGATAACGTTTTGGCGCCGAGCTAGCGGATTGCAAGCGAGGCGTTTCCTCTATGATCGCACGCCCCATGGGGCCGTGTCCAGTTCGAACGCCCTAGGCCCGGTCCACCACCCGCTCGCAGTCGGGCAGGCTCTCGAGGAACAGCCGCCCGTAGCTCTTGGTCGACAGCCGGGGGTCCAGGCACACCACCGAGCCGGAGTCGCTCTTCGAGCGGATTAGCCGGCCGAAGCCCTGCTTGAACTTGAGGATCGACTCGGGGAGTTGGTAGTCCGAAAACGGGTTGCCGCCAGATTGGCGGATGGCGTCGAGCCGGGCCTCGAGCAGCGGGCGGTCGGGCACGCTGAACGGCAGCTTGGCGATGATGACGGTCTTGAGCGCGTCGCCCGGCACGTCGACCCCCTGCCAGAAGCTGTCGGCGCCCAAGAGCACGCTCCGCGGGTTGGCGACAAACTGCTCGACCATCTGGGTGCGTGGCAGGCCGTCGGCCTGGGAGATCAGCTTGAGGTTCCACTCCGAGAGCCACTTCGACAGCCCCGCGCCGACCCGCCGCATCATCTCGTAGCTGGTCAACAGGACAAACGTGCGGCCGTCGGTTTCCGCGGCGTAACGCTGGATCATCTCGATGCAGCGGCGCTCGTACGCCTGCCGCTCGGTGGTAGGATCGGGCATGCCGGACAGCGTGACCAGCCTCGCCTGACGCGGGTAGTCGAACGGGCTGCCGAGCTGCAGGCCCTCGGACTGGGTGAGGCCGATCCGCGAGCGGAAGAAGTCGAACGAGGCCTGCTTGCCGACCGCGAGTGTGGCGCTGGTGAGGATCACGCTGGGGACCTTGTCGAACAGCTCGCCGCGGAGCGCGGGCCCGACGTCCACCGGCGCTGCGCCGAGCGTCATCCGCGGGCCACGCCTGGTGTTGAACGACTCGACCCAGAACACGTTCGACTCATCGCGCTGGGTGCGCCAGGCCTCGAGGTCGCCGGCCAGACCGAGCAGGCGGTCGTGGGCCGCGTTGTAGTCCTGCCGCTCGACCTCGTTGGTCAGTTGGTTGCCGGCCGACTTCACCTTCCGCGCAAGGGTCTGCAGCTCGACCGCCAGCTCTGGCGTGCCGAGGTTGGGTTGGGTGACGCGACCGTTATCGGGACCTTGCTGCATGCCCCACTCCCACAGCTCGGCGAAAAAGTCGTCCGCGGCGGTGCGGGTGCGTTCGACCTGCTTCATCGCGTCGACAAACCCGTGAGCAACCAGCAGGCCTTTGTGCTTACGGTCGTTGAACAGCTTGTTGAGCTGGTACTCGACCTGGCCGTTGCTGACCCGCAGACCGAGGTGGTCGCCGGCGATCTGCTCGACCGTGTGCGCCTCGTCCAAGATGACAACATCATAGTCCGGCAGCAGGCTCACCCCGTGCCGCCGCAGCGCGATGTCGGAGAACAACAACGCGTGGTTCACCACCAGCACCTGCGCGTGCTGCATCCGCCGGCGGGCGGCGTAGTAGAAGCACTCCTTGTAGTGCGGGCAGCGGCGGCCCAGGCAGTTGCCGCTGTCGCTGGCGACCTCGTCCCACACGGTGGGCAGCGGCTTGCGGGCGAGGTCCGACTGCGAGCCGTCGTGCGTCTGGGTGGCCCACTGGCGGAGCTGCCGCAGCTCGCTCAGTTCTTCGTCCTCGGCGAACAGCGACCCGGCCCGACTCACCGCGGCGTCGAGCCGGCGGAGGCTGACGTAGTTCCGGCGGCCCTTGACCAGCACCGCGGAGAACTCGCGGGGGATCACGCTGTTGAGCAGGGGCAGGTCCTTCCGCAGCAGCTGCTCCTGCAGCGAGATCGTGTGCGTCGAGACCACGATCCGCCGCGGCCGCTTCGCGTCGTCGCCCTTGGCGTCGGCCGCAACCGGCTCCGTCGCGGCCAGGATCGCGGGGACCAGGTAGGCAAAGCTCTTGCCGACGCCGGTGCCGGCCTCGACGATCAGGTGCCGCTTGCCCGCGATCGCCGACGCCACGGCGTCGGCCATCTGCAGCTGCTCGGGCCGGTCCTCGTAGCTGGCGAGCCGCTTGGCGATCGAGCCTTCGGCGCCCAGGATGTCGGCGGCGGAGAGGGTGGTGGATTCTGCCATGAATCAGGTGCCGCCGGAACGAAGGTCGCCTAGGTAATCGATCGCCTGCCGTCCGCTAGTTCGGCTGCCAGGTGATCACGCCTTCTTCCGGGCTGCTGGCGGTTGCGTACAGCCGCTTGGGGATCCGCCCCGACAGCCAGCTCAGCCGGCCCGCCTCGCAGGCGAGCCGCATCGCGTCGGCCATGGCTAGCGGGTCCTGGGCGTGGGCGATGGCGGTGTTCAAGAGCACGCCGTCGACGCCCAGCTCCATCGCGGCCGCAACGTCCGACGCGGCGCCGACGCCCGCGTCGACGATCACCGGGTAGGTCGGGTCGCCTTCCTTGAGGTACTCCAGGCAGATGCGGATGTTGTTCGCGTTCAAGACGCCCTGGCCCGAGCCGATCGGGCTGCCGGCCGGCATCACGCTGGTCGCGCCGGCGTTCTTCAGGCGTTTGGCGATCACGGGGTCGTCGGTCGAGTAGACCAGCACCTGGAAGCCGTCGGCCACGAGCTGCTCGGTCGCCTGGAGGGTCTCGACCGGGTCGGGCAGCAGCGTCCGCTTGTCGGCCAGACACTCGAGCTTGACCCAGTCGGCGCCGGGGTTCTCCAGGCCGGAAAGGATCTCGCGTCCCAGCCTGGCGACCCGCACCGCGTCTTCCGCGTTGAAGCAGCCGGCCGTGTTGGGCAGGATTGTGTACCGCTTGGGGTCGACGAAGTCGAGCAGGTTCTTCCCGTCGGCGTCGATCAGCCGTTCACGCCGCACCGCCACGGTCACGCAGTCGGCGCCGCTGCGCTCGAGGGCCTCGCCCATCTGTGCGTAGGTGGCGTACTTCCCGGTGCCGACAATCAGCCGGCTGGAGAGCGTGTGCGTGCCAATCGTGAGCGGAGTCAACATCGTCGCAGCAATCGAGTCGTTAGAGAGCAAGGAGTAAGAATCACTACGCAGCGGAATCACAAAGCAGCGGCGAGCCCGATCAGCCCACCCCGCCAGGGGTGGGAGCCGTCCACTAACCCCCGCCGACCAGTGTGACCACCTCGAGTTCATCCCCCTCGGCGAGCGTGGTCTCGGCGTGCAGGGCACGCGGCACCAACTCTCGGTTCCGTTCGACCGCGACGTGCTTCACGCGGATTTCGAGCTGCTCGAGCAGCCCCGCGATCGTGCAGCCGTCGGGGGCGTCGTGGGGGTCGCCATTGACGAGCAGCTTCACTGGTGGTCTCTCAACTTGCGGGGTCTCACTGGTCACGCACGAAGGTGTCGGCCCGCAGCGGCACGGTGCCGATCTTGTAGAACGTGGCGACCTGGGCGTTGCCGGCGGCCTGGCGGCTGGAGTTCCAGGGCATCACGTACGCCGACATCTGCCCGCTTGTGGCGTCGGTGATGTAGACCACGCTGCGGGCGAGCTGCGTGTTGCCCTTGCCGCGGGGGATGTTCGCGATGCCGGTCACCATCAGGTACTTAGGGCTGCGACCGGCGCCGTCGAAGTCTTGGGTGATGTCGTACTCGAAGTAGGCGGCGAAGCCGGCGTCGCGGCGGTTGATCACGGTCGCCTTGAGTTTGCCGGTCAGGAAGTCGAGGAAGTAGAACGCCTCGACCCCCTCGTCCACCAGCCCGGTGGCGACCGCAAAGTTCTCGGCGCCCATCGTCGCTGAAGCGTGCGCAGGGATCACCGGCACGGCGATCTGCGGCGCGGTCGATCGGGAAAGCCAGCCGCCCGCCGCGCCCGCGACGAGGGCCACGCCCGCGATAAGTGTGGTCGTCAGTGTCCGGTGTCTCATGCTCGTCTGCTCCTTGCTCCAGGGTCCCGGCCCTGGGCCGGGGAGAAAGTCACGATCACCCTAGAATCGTACCCGCTAGCCAAATTCTTCTCTAGCGGACGGCCTGAGCGGACAAGCGGCGCCTCGGCGGACGTATGCGCCGGGGGTTTTGTCCGCCACCATTCCAGCGTCTGGCGGTCGACTCTCGTGGGCGAGGGCGTTTCAACCTGCTATAGCAGCCCAAAACGCATTCGCCGGTTCGCAGCTGTTTGGCGCGTAAAGTCCGATTTATCGAGCGGAGGGGACAAAACCCCCGCGCGGACTTCTCCCCGGCTGGGGTGCGTGGGCGGAGGCGGCTTCCGCAGGCGCGCAGCATCCTTGTCGCCGCTGGCGTCTGCCAGCGGCGGCGCCCGCCCATGTCGACTTCCGCACCCCCTATTGGACCGCGCTGGGTGGTCGAATGCCACAAAAAAACCGGCGGGCGCCACGAGGGGCGCCCGCCGGTAGATTCGAAGTGGTTGGCTAGTCGCTGCCGCAGAAGACGGCTATTCGTTGCTGCTGCCGCCGAACCGCATCAGCAGGTACAGCAGCGTGAGGACCGACTGCAGAGTCGCGGCGACGTAGGTCCAGCCGGCGGCGTTGAGCACCTTGCGGACCGGGCCCATGTCGTGCTCGCTGACGATGCCGTACTCGACCAGTTGGGCCTTCGCCCGGTTGCTCGCGTCAAATTCGACCGGCAGGTTCACCAGCTGGAAGAACACCACAGCCGAGAAGGCGGCGATGCCAAAGGAGATCAGCATCGGACCAAAGCTCTGGGCGCCTTGGGACGTCAGGATCGCGCCGCCCATAATGCTCCACATCCCGATGCCGCTGCCAAAGCTGGCCGCCGGCACCGCCAGGTTGCGGATCGTCAGCGGGGCGTAGTTCTTGGCGTGCTGCAGCGCGTGGCCGGCCTCGTGGGCGGCGATGCCAACCGCGGCCAGGTTACGCTGGCCGTAGACACCCTCGCTCAGGCGGAGCACCCGGGCGCTGGGGTCGTAGTGGTCCGTGAGCTTTCCGCGGATCGGCTCGATCGCGACGCTCTGCAGCCCGGCCGAGTCGAGCATGTGCCGCGCGGCGGCGGCGCCCGTCAGCGAGGCCGGGTGCTGGCTAGCCGCGGCGTAGGTAGACTTCACCCGCATCTGCGCCCAGAACGCCAGCAGCATCGCCGGGGCGAGGAACAGGAAGTACATCGGGTCAAAAAACCACATGGTATTGCTTCGTTCTCAGGTGGGTTGAGAGGACTGTCGATTTGGCAGGCCGTAGACCAGCCACATCATAGTACGCAATCGCCGTGCCGCCAGTTCGGACCGCTAATCCCTAGATTCGCTAGAACCCGTAGCGCGTGTATCACCCTGGGCGGCGCCGTCGGCGGCCGCCGCGGGCGGATCCTCGGCGGCCGGTTTCACCCGCAGCACCTGGCCGAGCTGCTGCAAGAATTGTGGCAGGTACTGCGGGCTGATGCTCAGCACCGGCTGCCCGTTCTGCCGCACGCCCCGGGCTTGGACCTCGCCGGCGGCCACGCGGTCGGCGCGGACCAGCGGGGCCTGGATCACCTCTCTGGCCGCCAGGTTGTCGCAGATAATGCTCTCGCAGAGCAGCTGCTCGGCAATCACCCGTTCGGAGGAGGTCTGCTTGATCAGCTTGTCCCGCAACGCGGCGCCGAGCGCGAGGAACAGCAGCGGGTAGACGATCCAGCGTTCGCGCTCGGACATTGCGAGGAGTTTTCTGTAGGGCGTGTTGTTCGGAGGAGCGGCTGCTGCTTGGGCTACTCGACCCGCCTGAAGTAGAGCCACCCGAATCGCGGGTCGACTCCTTCTTCGCGGAGGGTGAAGGCGTCGCCCGCTTCGTCGAGCTCGAGCAGGTACCGACGCTTCATCAGGTCGGGCTGCTCTGCTGCGGCGCCCTCGGCAGGCACGCCGTCGATCAGCTCGATCTGCGACACGCCGACATCGGTCGACAGCACCTTCCAGGTCCCGTCGATGGTCGCCCCGCCGTTGAGTGTCATGACGACTTGGTTTTGTGGCTTGAACTCGAGCCCGACGCGGAAGTCGAACGCCTCGAGGTCGGTGGTCTCGCTTGGTTGCAGCTTGGCTAGCTTTCCAGCGGTCTGCTCCTCCTGGGCGCTCGCCGTCTGCGGGCCGCTGCTTGGGGTGTACCCCGAAGCAGTAGGGATCGGGTTGCGGTCCCGCTTGGCCGCCAGGCTGTCGGGGCTCCCTTCCCACTTGCCAAGCAGCACCTGAGAAGGCGACGCCGGCCCACAGCCAGTGGCGGTGACCAGCACGAGTAGTAGCAGCGGCAGGGCGGGGGTGAGGTAGCGCACGGCAGGTAGGCAGGCGGTTGGGGGGCAGGGCGTAAGCGGCTCATTCTACGCCGGCGGCTCGGCGCCCGCCACGTTGATTGCCGAGGGATCAGTAGGCCGGCGTGGCTCCACCGGAGTTGGAAAGCTCGTACGGCAGCCAGGCGAGCACGACGCGGCTAACGTCGATGTCCGACTTGCGGGGAGGCACCTCGACCGGGGTCAGCCGCAGCGTGTCGGGGGAATAGGCCGATTTCACGTCGGCGACCGCCTGCTCCTGCTCCTCGCGCAGGGCCTCGAGCTCCGCTTGAGCCTCCTCGAGGGCCTGCTTGGCGCGGCTCGCCTGGCCGTGCTCGGTGGCGGCCTGACGGGCCGCGGTCACGCTGGTGCTCTGCTTCCGCTTGGTCGCCTTGCCCCCGGCCAGGCTCAGCACGAGTTCCAGCACCTTCATCAGAAACCCACCAATCCGGCCCCAGAACTGCGACCGCTGCTCGTCGTAGTACGACTGCTTCTTGGCGACCTTCTCCTCCGCCCGGGCGATTTTCTTGCTGTAGCTTTGCTCGACCTTCTGCTGTTCTTCGAGCAGACGCAGCCGCGCCTGCTCGGCGAGCCGCGCGCGAAACTGCTGCTCGTCCTCGTCCGGACGCGACACCTCGTCGAGCGATTCGCACTCGTAGAGCGTCAGCCGCTGCTCCTGATAGATCCACTCCTCGAGGTCTTTGGCGAAGGTCTTATACTGCTTCGCTTCGGCGAGCTCTGCCGGCAGCGGCGCCTGCGCCACACCGGCGACCGGCTGCTGGGTGAACTTGGGGCAGACGTCGTACACGAGGGCCCCCTCCCACACGCCGTCGGGGATCAGCTCGTTCTGGCTCTTCATGACGAACAGGTCCCGCCACACGTCGACCTCTGGCTTGCGGTCGACAAAATGGGCCTTGCCCGAACCGAGCAGGGCAGGGCGGTACTCGACCTGGGCGTCGGCGGGCAGCTGCTCACGGATCGCGACCCACAGCTGCTCTACGCCATCGGCCACGCTGGCCTGCGCGGCGGGGGTAGGGGCGGGCGCCGGCATGGTGTCGGCCGGCCTGTCTGCCTTGGCGGCTTTGTCCTGGTTGGCCGGCGCCGGCAGGAACTTCTCACGCACACCGTCCATCAGCCGCTTGATGTGGGTCCGCGTCAGCGGCCCCGCCAGGTACGACATGGCCCAGCGGGTGTGGAACACCTCGGGCGCGTCGGCGTGCACGTTGTTGAGCAGGAACACCCGGCTGCCGAGCGCGGCGAGCGTCGCCTCCATGGCTTGCTTGTCGAACCCCGAGCCCGCCTGCGCGGACGCGCCCTCGAGCCCCTCGATCACGCGGGCCTTGTCGCGCTCGGTCTGCAGCCGTCCCAAGAACCACGCGCCGCAGTTCGACAGCCCCTTGTAGTCCAGGTCGACCGGGTTCTGGGTCGCCAGCACGCAGCCGACGCCGAACGCGCGGGCCTGCTTCAGCAGCGTCAGCATCGGCCGCTTGGAGGGCGGGTTCGCGACCGGCGGGAAGTAGCCGTAGACCTCGTCCATGTAGAGCAGCGCGCGAAGGCTGCCCGTGCCGGGCTGCGTCCGCATCCAGGCGAGCATCTCGTTGAGCAGGATGGTCACGAAGAACATCCGCTGCGCGTCGTCGAGGTGGGCGATCGAGATGATCGACAGCCGCGGCTTGCCCTCGGGGCTGTAGAGGAGCTGCTGCACGTCGAGCGGCGCGCCCTCCATCCAGCCCGCAAACGACGGGCTCGCCAGCAGGTTGTTGAGGTCCATCGCCAGGGCGGTGCGGTCCTTCTTCGGAAAGAACGCGTCGAGCTCCATCACGCCGACGGTCTCGAACGGCGGGTCCTGGATCTCGCGAATCATCTCGGCGATGTCGAGGTCCTGCCCCGCCTGCCACGCCGTGGTCAACACAGTCGAGAGGAAGATGTGCTCGCGGCTGCGAACCGGGTCGGCGTCGATGCCCAGGAGGGCGAGCAGCCCCGACACGGCCGACGCGACCCGCTCGCGGAACATCTCGGCGTCGGCCAGGATCTCGCGTGGCGGGGCGTTGAAACTCTTCATCACCGTCAGCGGGATGCCGGCAGACGAGCCGGGCGTGAAGATCAGCCGCTCGACCGAGTCGTTGTAGCGCTGGATCCGCTCCGGGCCCTCGCCCCAGCCGGCGAGCCCGTTGCGCCACAGCTCGGCCGTGCTCTCGGCAAACTGATCGGGCGTCTGACCCTTGCGGCGGGCGACGCTCTCGTCGATCCACGGGCGGAAGTCGCTCGGCGCCAGGTTGGGGAACGCGAGCAGCAGGTTGCCGAGGTCGCCCTTCGGATCGATCGCGATCGCCGGCACGCCGTCGAGGGCGGCCTCTTCCAGCAGCGACAGGCACAGGCCGGTCTTGCCGCTGCCGGTCATGCCGACGCAGACCGCGTGGGTAGTGAGGTCGTTGCTCTTCAGCAGCAGCGGGGCCTCGGCGTCGGTCTCGCCGGACGAAAGGTCGTGCCGGCGGCCGAGGTAGAAGTGGTTCTTGCTGTCCAGGTCGGGCATTGACGAGACGGTCCCAGAAAATCGGTTTCAGTTGCGGCCAAGTGAGTTAAAATAAATCAGCGATTGCTTTAATTTGAGTGCCCCGCTTAAAATTGCGCGTAAGTTCATGAATATAAAAGACTTCGGGAAACTGGCGGCAGGGTCGATTTCTGAAATAACCCCATTCTGGGGCGGAAAGCATTGCTTCGATCCCGAGCCCCTCCCTCCCGCTTGGGAGTTTCCCACAGAGCTGTGGCCTCTGCTCAATGAGGCGGTAGCACAGCTCATGCTACTTGAGGGCGTCGGGCGGAGTCTACCAAATCCGACCATCCTCCTCGGTCCGATGCGGGACCGCGAGGCCATTCTTTCGTCGCGGATGGAAGGAACCTTCGCCACTCCCCAACAGCTTCTGCTGTACGAACTCGAACCGATCGAGGCGAGCACCGAATCAGACCCCCGCAACCAATTCCGCGAAGTGGCGAATTATGTGAAAGCGCTGGAGCACGCAGATTCTTCGTCACTGCCGACTGGGCTGCTGCTGATCAGGCAGATGCACGAACGGCTGCTTGACGGCGTCCGTGGCGAGAACAAGGAGCCAGGCCGGTTTCGACGGCAGCAGGTCGCTATCGGATCCGATGCGAGGTTCGTTCCTCCACCGCCCGAACGCCTAACCGATTTCTTGGACGAACTTGACGCCTACCTCGCGGCGGAAGATCGACGCTTCCATCCGTTGGTAGTGTGCTTCCTCATCCACTATCAGTTTGAGACGATTCACCCGTTCTCAGACGGGAACGGGAGGGTCGGACGCTTACTATTGACCCATATGATTAAGCAACAGTGCTCGCTCACGATGCCTTGGCTCCATATGAGTGAGTACTTTAGCCGCGATCATGGCGGGTACTGCAACTATCTCTACCGCGTGAGCTGCTCGGGGGAGTGGCAGAATTGGATCGAGTACTGCCTGCAAGGCGTCGTTCGCCTCGCAGGGGAGGCGGTGCTGCGTTGTGATCGATTAAGGAGGCTCAGGGACGAGCATTTCGAACGATTGTCGAAAACTCGCGGAGCGGTTCGGCTTCACGGAATAGTTGAGGGGCTGTACCAGACGCCAGTCGTGACGATCGCTAGCTTGCCCGAGGCATATCAGGTCACGTACCCGACGGCTAAGGCCGACGTCGAAAAGCTAGTGAAGCTTGAAATTCTGAGCGAGTGGCCCGACAAGCACCCCAAGACCTACTACGCCCCGGAGATCTTTGACATTGCTTACGAGGGGCTCTAAACATCGACGACGTCCCCGTTGTCACGCCCCCTCGCGGCCCTTCTCGGGCGTGGGGTCCTTCACCACGCCGTAGATCTCACGGCCTTCATGGTCCTCGGGCAGGTGCTCGGTGATCGGTTTCCCGTCCTCGGTGACGAACAGCAGGCAGTGGCAGTACTTCCACTTCTTCATTTCATCGCAGGCGCAGATCCAGCGGCGGCCGTGCTCGTCGAGCTCCTTCTGCTTGTCGGGGTAGAAGTTGCAGGGGCATAGCGGGCGGCCCACCTGCTCGATGTTCGCCGCTAGTCCGTTGATAACGACCTCGGTGACGCCCGAGTCTGGGTGTCCGACCGTGCCGGTCTTCTCCCAGTACTTCTGGACGTACTTGGTCATCCGATCGATATTCTTCTGAGTGGGTTGGTGTGTGCCCATAAGCGTGGCTCCGCTGTTGTTTTTGATGCGTGACCCTACTCAGGATAGCGGCTCACGCCGATCAACGCGAAGCGAACTCAGCGGAGAGTGCTGGCGTGAAGCGGCCCGGCGCGGACGGTGCGCCTTCAGTAGCGCCGGTTCGGGGCGCGGCTGCTACGCCGCCCGGCGGAACGGCTCCGCCGCCGCTGCGCGGGCAGTCCGGAACGCCCGCTTGAGTTTTTGGCGGTAGAACTCGTAGCTGAGGCCAAGGTCCGTGGGTTTGTCGGGCCGCCAGTCGCGCCACTCGGTGCGCTGCATGACGCGGTAGAAGTCGTCGCGGTGGGGGTGATCGCAGTAATAGCGCCAAGGCTTGGCCGGCGAGCAGAAGTGGACAATCCACGGGTCTTGGAGGAGCTGCTGGTAGGCGTGCTTGTCGAGGGGGGACTCGCGCCAACTGCTGAGCAGGTGGACGCCCGCGGCCTGGTTCCAGCGAGGGTCGAGCGGCCGCCACTGGTCGGCGAGTCGCACGTTAAGCGCGTACTGATCCCACCACAGGACGTGCTCGCGGTTTGCCTCGAGGCAGTCGAATACCTCGCCGCCGATGTCCTCCTGGCGCCACCGCTGCGCGTCGAGCACCATCAGCCCCGAGTTGAAGTACTTCGACTCGGGCCGCAGGCCGAGCTCGCGGTAGTTGGCGATCGGCCTCGCCGCGGTGAGCCGCCGCAGCAGCGGCTTGCCCGCGGCCGCCACATCGGCGTCGAACCACGGGGCGGTCATCTCCTGCACCGCGAGGGTCAGGTAGTCGCCCAGCGGCTCGGCGTACAGGTCCGCCAGGCTGCGAAGGACCAGCATGTCGGCGTCAAAGTAGACCAGCTTGCCGACGTCGCTCGGCAGCAATTCGGGGAGCATCAGCCGCAGGTAACACGCCGGGCTGATGTGGTCGCTGACCGGCAGGTGCTCTACCGCGCCGATGTCGGGCTCGATCCACTCTAGGCGGACGCGCGGGTCTTGCCACGACTGCTCCAGCCGGTCGCGACTCTCGGGGGACAGGCCGCCATCAAACACAAACAGGCGGAGGCGGCAGTCGGCGTCCAGCGAATCAATCGCCGAGCGGACGGTCACGCCCAACGGCAGGGCGTAGCCCTCGTCCGCCCCGGTGGCGGCAGTCACTTCGTTGCAACAATCGTGGCCCAAGCTAGGCTCCTTCAGTTGTCTGCGTGTCATCGGGTGCGGTGGGGCTAAGCTGCGGCTCGAGGCGCCGCCGCCGGGAGCGTTTGTTGTCCGTGGGGCAGCGGCAGGCGTTCGCTTGCGGTCCAACCTTTGGTGGCCGCGTGCCGCAGCGTCTGGAACAGGTAGTCGATTTGAAGCGGGCGGAGTCGCCACGCGGCGAAGAACAGCGGCGCGGCCCGGGAGCGATTCGCCGAGGGGTCGGCCGTGGGGTGGTTCTTCGCGTGGAGTTTGGCGGACACTGCGTGCGCCCGCGCCGACAGCCGTGCCGCCTCGCCCGGCGCGCCGCCGGGCATGTCGAGGTTCCAGCTGGTCAGCGTGGCGAACTCCTCGGTGGTGCCCGCGATCCGCTGGGTTGTGGCGCCGTCGTGCTGCTTGCGGTACAGGCAGTGGACTCCGCCGACGCAGCGGAACCGCTTGCCGAGCTTGGCCACGCGGAAGAAGAACTCGGCATCCTCGCAGTACCGGAATGTTGTGTTCCAGCGGCCGGCTTCCGCGAGCACGCTCCGCCGCAGCACCGTGGCCGAGGGGGTGACAAAGTTGCGGCCGAGCAACGAGTGAGGGAACCGCAGGACCTCCTCCCGCGAGGGCCCCCAGAACCCAATCATCTGGTCGGAGCCATCCTCAAACATGGCGGCCGCCGAGTAGGCAACGTCGTCGCCAGAATCACGCAACGCCCCGACGCACGCCCGCAGGTGGGTTGGCAGCCAGAGGTCGTCGCAGTCGAGGAACGCGACGTACTCTCCCTTGGCGAGCTCAAACGCCAGGTTCCGTGTGGCCGCGGCGCCGAGCGACTGCTCGTTGCGGCTGTAGCATACGCGGCGCCCCGGGCAGCGGGACGCAAAGCGTTGGACGATCGATTGCGTCTCGCCCTGGGAGCCGTCTTCGATGACGATCACCTCCCAGTCGCCGTGAGCCTGCGCGGCGACCGAGTCGAGTGCGGCGCCGATGTACTTGTCGCCGTTGCGGGTCGGGATCACCACCGACACGCGACCCTCGGCCGCCGGGTATTGGAACGTCAACGCCTGCATCGCTGCTGCTCCTCGTTGGGCGTTTACAGGACCCATACCGTGCCGCCGAGTCGGCGTGGACCGCCGCACTCATCCACGATCTGCATCACTCCGGGGAACTTGTCGCAGTAGTCGTGCCCAGAGATGATCTGAGCGCCAACTTCTTTGGCCCAGAGGATGTCCTTCTTCGTCTCGTCGTAGTCGTGCATGGCGTCGAGGAACACCATCGAGGGCGCCGGTCCGTTGTAGCTCTTGAAGAACTCGTTCTTGTCGCTCCGCACCATTTGGACCTCGCCGCGGGCGATGGGGTAGTGCAGGATCTGCGCCGCCAGGTCGTGCTGAACATCGGGTGGCAGGCCCCAAGGATTCCAGCAAAACAAGTCGACCGTGATGATTTTTTGTTCGGGGGTCTTGGCCAACGCCATGTGGGTGGCCGTGATGCCCAACAGCGTGCCGATCTCGATGATCGGGCCCGCGTGCTGCGACGATTCTCTGACCAACTCGGTGATCAGCTCTACCCCAGCGGGCTCGACCGTGCAGTCCTGTGGGTGGAAGTCGTGAATGCTACCGCCGGAGCTCGATCGGCCGCCGGAGATCTGGCGGAAAGGCCGGACGCACTCTCGCCAGATTTTTTGGTGTGGCGCGAGCGGCGATTTCGTTAGGACACTCATGGCAAGTCCTTATGGAGGGGGCAGTCTGCTCGCAACCCGCTCCGGGGCGGGGTGGTTGCGGTCAAGCGACGCCGAGTTGGGCGACCCATTTCGGAGTAATTCCGCGGGAAGCTCGCAGAACCGTCAACCGGCGTCAACCACAATGCCAAGCTGAACAGCCCCCAGCGAGAGCGGGGCGCCCCCCCAATATGTGGGGCTCTAGCAAGGCGCGCCACGCCCGCGGCCAATGCCGTGAACCGTGGCACGCCACATTGCTCGATGCCCGACCATTCGGTTTCTGGCCCGCCTGGGCGCCGCCGGCCTGGGCGCCGCATAGATCAGGCTCCGAAGCGTCTCGAGTTCGGCGGCCGCGGCGGGATATTCAAGCCTGGGCTGCAAATCTGGCCCGGCAATTTAGGACCGGCGCAGAACTTGCTTTCTGTCCTGGCAGGCGGCTTTCAACCTACCGAGTTGTTGGGCTCTAGGTGACCGGCAACCGAGGTAGAAACGTTAGGAGAGGTGCTGTGATTTTGAAAGAAAGCCGCTTGCGATCGGCCTGCGCGCTGGTTTCGGCGCTGGTAGCCTCGGCGCCCGCGTGCGGTGACCAGTCGTTCGGCCGCGCCGACGTTGAGGCAATCGCTGAACGAATGGGCGCCTCGCCCCACGTGCCGCCTGAGAAAGTGGCGCCAGCATTTCTCGACCTTACCTACGACACCTACCGCCTGATCGCTCAACGGCACGAGCGAGCTATGTGGCGGGACGCCGAGCTCTCGACCTGGGTCGAGTTCTTTCCGGCTGGGTTCCTGCACCAGTACCCCGTCCGGATTCATGTTGTGGATAACGGCGCGAGTTCGCCGATCCCCTACAGCAGCCAATGGTTCCAGTTCCGCGGACAGGCCGAGTCGCTGCGCGACGAGCCGGGCGGCGGCTTCGCGGGCTTCCGCCTGCTCACCAGGCTGCCAGGGAACGAACACCCCACCGAGTACCTGGCGTTCCTCGGCGCGAGCTACTTCCGCGGCATCGGATCGGGTCAGTGGTACGGCTCGTCCGCCCGCGGCCTGGCGATCGATATTGGTCTGCCCCGCCCTGAGGAGTTTCCGCGGTTCACCGACTTCTGGATCCAACGCCCCGCCGAGACGGACGCCGGCAGTGCTTCAGAAGAGCAGGTGGTGTGGGCCTTGCTCGAGAGTCCCGGCGTCGTTGGAGCTTACGAGTTCCGCATCCGCCCTGGACGCAACCTGCCGATAGGCGTCCACGCCAAGCTGTGGCGGCGGCACGGCATCCAGAAGCTGGCGGTCGCTCCCCTAACCAGTATGTGGATGTGGGACAACGGCGGCGGCCCCGCCGGCGACAACCGACCCGAGGTCCACGACGCCGACGGGCTGCTCATCCATCGCGACGCCGATCAGTGGGTGTGGCGCGGCTTGACCAATCCAGAGACGCCACGCGTCGAGCGTTGGCGGGCAGAAGAGCTGCACGGCTTTGGCCTCGTGCAGCGAGACCGCGACCCCGCGAACTACGCCGACTCCGAGGCTCGGTACCACCTCCGCCCGAGCGTGTGGGTGCAGCCGGATGCCGACCACCCCTGGGAGGCGGGACACGTTGAGTTGCTCGAGCTGCCGGCGCCCCACGAGGGGGTAGACAACATTGGCGCCTATTTCGTCATGGATTCGACCTCGCGGACAGCGCGGGACCCTATCGAGCTGGACTACGAGCTCACCTTCGGGGTGGGGCTGCCCGCAGGCCGCTCGGTCGCAGTGATCAAAACGGAACAGATCGACCAGCCCGCGGGCGAGATCACGGTCCGCTTCCAGGCGGCCGTAGGTCAGCGGTTCAACTCAACCGCCGCGATTGGCGCAGTGGCCAAGGCCAGCACACCGCTCGAGGTGGTTGTGCGGTCCATCGAGATCGGCGCCGAAGAGATTGAAGTGACGGTTGGCGTACCGCCAGCCGGAGAGGAGGAGCCACGCATCGAAGTGTGGCTGGAGCAGGCAGGCAAAACCGTTTCAGAGATTGGGAGTTATAGATGGACCCGTTGAAATCTTCGCAAACCGACACCCCTCCCAACGCCGAGTGGGCGACAGACGCTGCTTCGTCGGAGGTGAGGACGCTCGTAGCAGACTACGCCCGAGCGCACGGCGTGCGAGACCCAGACGTGCTGGCTGGATTCTCCCGTCAGTGTGTGGCGATTGCACACCAGTCCCTCGAGCAGCGTCCCGACGGGGAGCACGACGACCCCCACGGACGGCTCGAGCGGGAGGCGGTCGCGATCGCTATGCAACACCTGTCCTGCAGCGACGGCGACGCCGCATTGGGTCGGCTCTCCCGCCGCGACGTCGCCCCGGCCGAGCGGCCTGCCGCGATGCCGCCGCAGCCGCTCGGCGAGTTGCACCCGATCGTGAATCCAGAGAAGTGGGTGGCGGTATTCCAGGGCGTCGGGGCGACGGTCCGACTGTCCTCGGACCAGCAGCGGTAGACGCCTGGGAACGGGGCCCGCTGGCGGCGGCCCCCGGTTTCACCAGCACTAACTCACCAGCAACGGGCGCCCGGGGCGCCGAGAACCAAAGGAATTCGTCCGATGAACCAGCCAGAAGCCAACGCCGCGCCCAGACGCTGGGCGGCGCTGCTCGCCGTCGTGGCGGCGTGCTCCGCCCTGGTCACGCTCGTCTTCTGGAACCTGGTGGCAGGCCCCTCCGCGACCTTCGCTGACGTGCTGGTTTCATTCCTGTTCTTCGTGCTCACGGGCTGGATTCTGTTGTGGACCGGCGTCGCGGTGATTGGAGCCTTCCTGCTGCACCGAGCCCACGGTGAGACGCCGCAGTCGTTCTGCCAGGCCGGTCCAAGCAGCGGCGACCGCCGCTGCGCGGTGCTGCTGCCAACCTACAACGAGGACCCGAGTCTGATCTTCGCGGGGTTGCAGGCGATGGTCGACTCGCTGGTCGACACCGGCAACGCCGCGAGGTTTGACTTCTACGTGCTGAGCGACACCACCAGGCCGGCAGTATGGCTCGAAGAGGAACGCCAGTGGCGGCGCCTTGGCGCCGGGCAGCCCGGCCGTCCCCGCGTCTACTACCGCCACCGCAACGAGAACTCGGGCAAGAAGGCGGGCAATATCGCCGACTTCTGCCGACGCTGGGGAGCCAAGTACGAGTACATGGTCGTGCTCGACGCCGACAGCCTGGTCGAGGGCGAAACGCTCGTCGAGATGGCCCGCCGAATGGACGCCGACCCAAAGCTGGGCATCCTCCAGACCCCGCCGCTCCCGCTTGGCGGCGCCTCAACGCTTTCGCGCTGCCAGCAATTTGTCTGCCGGCTCTGCGGCCCGGCGCTGACGCGTGGCCTGGCCTACGTAACCGCCGACGGCGGCAACTACTGGGGCCACAACGCGATCATCCGCACCGGGGCATTCATGCGTCACTGCGGTCTGTCGGCCCTGCCGGGCGCCCCGCCGCTGGGCGGTCAAATACTCAGCCACGATTTCGTCGAGGCCGCTTTGATTCATCGGGCGGGCTACAAGGTGCAGCTCGCCTGGGACCTCGGCGGCAGCTACGAGCAGAGCCCCGGCACGCTGCCAGAGTTCGCCGTTCGAGACCAGCGGTGGAGCCAGGGCAACCTGCAGCACGCCCGACTCATCGTTAGCCGCGACATCCCATGGTCCAACCGCATGCACTTCCTGACCGGCGTCGCTTGCTACGCGGCCTCGCCGGTGTGGCTGGCCTTCTTGCTGCTCAGCCCGCTGGCGTTCCTCGACACGGGCGCCGCCGCGGTCGTTGGCGGCGGAGGCATCGCGCTGTTCGGTTCCGTCATGGCTCTGCTGCTGCTCCCACGCGCAATCGGGCTCTCGCTGGTAGCGCGGAGTCGGGCAGAAATGGAAGGGTTTGGCGGTGCGGCGAGGCTGATTGCGAGCACAGTCTTCGAATTCCTCGTGTCGGTGCTCATCGCGCCGATCATGATGGCCTTCCACTCAACGTTTGTAGTCTCGACCCTGCTGGGGACCTGCGTCGGCTGGAACGCCCAGGACCGCGACACCGAGCGGCTTTCCTGGCGGGACGCATTCGCCGTGCACTGGCGCCACACCGCCGCGGGGCTCGCAACCACAGCCGTAGCTGCCTGGGCGTCGCCGACGCTGCTGCTCTGGCTGTCGCCATTGCTGGCGGGGCTCGTGTTCTCGATTCCCCTCTCGGTTGCGCTCAGCAGTTCTTGGGTCGGAAGGGCCGTCCGCAGCGTTGGCCTGCTGCAATCGCCGGAGGAGACCAGCCCTCCCGACATTGTGCGGCGCTACCACGCCCACCGTACGGCAGGCGAACAGACGCCGAACGCTGCGGCCCCGACCTTCCGCGACTTTGTGCAGGACGGCCTCGGCGTGAGCGATCACATCGTCGCGATATCGGCGACGCGGTCGGTTCAAGTAGCGCCGGTGCAGACGGTCGACCGGCTCACGGCCTGGGCCCGCGGCGGGGCCGCCGTCGACCCGGACGAGGACGATCAGCGGGCCGTGCTGTGCGACCCCGATGCGCTGCGCGGCATCCATCGGGACCTCTGGGTGCACAGCCGCGGCCGCCCACTATCCACCAACTGAAACGCCTCCTCACCCCGCACCGCCCGCTGCCGCAGCGGGCGAGCAACGGAACGGAAATCGGAAAACCGGAGAAAGTAGAATGTACCGCCCCATGCGAAACGACGACGACGGACACGACGACCCCAGGGATCCCTCACGCCGGCTCCGCAGCCTGATCAGGGCAATGGAGAGGGGCGCCATGCCCCAGGGGCGCCTTAATGGCGCGGCGCGAATCGGATCGATCGATAGTGACTCCGCAGAGCTCGATCGGCTCCGTAGAGACTGGCAACGGCGCGAGCGACTCTACGACGCGCACGGCGCTAAGGCCCCAACGCGGTCGCCGCGCGGACGCAAACCACCGGCTCCCGAGCCGCTGTTCCGTTTGCGCCTGTGGGTGCTGCTTGTCTGGACAGCGGTCGTGGCGGGACTCTGCACCGCGTTCGTGACCGGCGGCGCCCACTGGGCCGCCGCCGTCGGGACGCTTACCGTGAGCGCTGTGACCGCGGCCGTGCTGCTCGCCGTCCTCCACCGTGGCGCCGACCGGGCCTTCTACGCCGGTTTCGCGGCGTTTGCGTTGGCGTTCTTGAAGACCGGCGGCGGCTGGATGCCGGTTGGCATCACGGTGTTCTCGCACTGGCCAACGGCGCTCAGCGGCTGGTGGCACGGCAACGGCTCGCTGTGGCCCGAGGTAATCGCCAAGCACTCGCTGGTCCTGATCGCGGCGACCCTCGCTGCTTACGCGTGCCGTGCCGCGTACCTGCTGCACGAACGTCGCGACCAGCGTGTGGAAGCGGCAGCTGCCCGCTAACTGATTCTCGAAGCGAGCCGACCGCGATTTTGAATCGAGACGCTTCAGGGCATTAGCGTGCCGGCCGGCGGCCCACTGCCCATGGCGTGAGCAGCAGCAAGGCGATGATTGTCGCGGGTTCGGGAACCGGTCGCCCAACGGTCGCCAAATACTCTTCCAGATAGAGCGACGCATAATGCTCGCGGGTCAGTTTGTCGGGGCCATCAGGCGCCAGCATGATGTAGATCGGGTCGCTGTCGGCGATCACGTCCTCCACGGATGGATTCGTCGGCGTCGCCGACAGGGTGAATTCGAGCAGGTGGATGGTGTTGCTCGGGTGACCACCGACCTGATAGTTCACCGGAATGTCGAGGATGCCGCCCGGCGGCACCGATGGACTTAGCACGAGCGAACCGAGGCCGGTGGTGTCGACCACGCCGCCGGTCGACTCGATCCGGATGACCTGCCCGGCGTCCAGCGGCGTCAGCGTGGGGACCACTCCGGCGGTCGGCATGGCCGGCGGGTCGGCCCACTGCGATGCCCTGGTCAGATGAAGGCTCAGTTCGTGGTCCTTCAGCAGCGTGAACGACGCGTCGATCGGAACCTCAAAATCGGGCAGGAACGCGGATGCAAAGGGCCCCAGCAGTGATCCGGGCGCAGGCGTCACGTTGACCCAATGGTCGTGGATCGAGTTCGGGTAGTCGCGGATAGCTGGGGCGCCGTCGCTGGCGCCGGTGTTTTCGCCCTGGACACGCAGTTGCCCCCCCACCACTTCGACTACGAATCGGCGGCCTGTATGGGCGTCGACGGCTGAGGTGATCAGGCTCACCACAACCATGGCAACAAGAGTCGTAAGCGGATCGTACAGGTTGGCGAATTTCATGACAGAGCGTTTCATCATGGTTGTAGACCCAGTGTGACCGAGGCGGCGTGAGGGCGCCTACCTGCGGGGCGACAACGGCGACTGAGTGGGGCGTCGCAACCCCGCAAAGGCCGCGTCGCGGTCGGCCGCGGTGGCGTCCTGTTCTGTTTCCGAGGCGGGGGACAGTTCCAGAGTCCAGGCAGGACGCATCGGGCGTCGGCCTCGTGCGAGGCCCTCGATCGCCTGCACCTGGGCGTCACGCCCGGTGGCGTCCGAGCCGCCGTTCGCCGCGAGTGAATCAAGCGCCGAGGAAGCTGAGGACTGGGGCGTTGCCTCCGGCGAGAACGCGGCGAACACTGCGTTGGTAAGCAGAGAGTCGTCCGGGGCGGGCTCCGACTGGTCAGCCGCCAGGGAATCGGTTGCAACCGCAATCGGCGATTCTGCGGGACTGGGAGCCGGCAACGCTGCCCCGATATTGTCCCGCCACACGGTGTAGTCGGCGGCGTTCACAACGCCGTCGCCGTTGCCGTCGGCGGCGAGCAGCAGGTTGGAGCCGTAGGTGCTTCTCCAGACGGTGTAGTCGTCCTGGTCGACGTCGCCGTCGATGTCGTAGTCGCCCGCCAATTGGTTCACGTAACGGATCCGGTAGATCCGTGCTCCGGGGCCGGTGGCGCCCCCTTCGCCGGTGTCTTCGTAGAGCTCGGAGAAGTACAGGCCGTCATGGCCAGCGGCCAGGGCGACCACGCTGCTGCGTCCGACGCCGACGTACTCGACCAGCGTGTTGGGGCCGTCGACCAAGTCGCCATTGGCGTCGAGTTCAAACTGCGTGACCCGTTTCCCGTTGGCCTGCGGGCCGGCGGCGTAGGTCGGCCCCGACTCGCCAATGAAGGCCATGTCTTGGAAGGACGCCGGGAATTGGCTGCCGTTGAAGGTCTCGGGTTGCACGAAGGTAATGTTCACCGGCGCCGTCGAGGGCGCCCAGTTGTAGATGGCGAACGTCTGCATCGAGGCGTTCGAACCATCCCACCCGTAGTTCACCCCCTCGTTGACCTGGGCAAACCGGTCGACGCTGGGGCCGTTCTCGACCTCGTAGTGCTTGCCGTCGGACGCCCGCCACGCGCCGCCGAACGGGTTGCGGAAGCCGTACGCGTAGACGTAGTCCGTCGGCGAAATCCCGTCGCCCGCGTTGTAGAACGGGTTGTCCGTGGCGGGGGAGCCGTCGGTCTCCATGCGGAGGATCTTGCCGCGGAACTGGTTGAGGTCCTGAGCCGTGCTGGCGTCGAACCCGTCGCCGACATGCACGTAGAGCTTGCCGTCGGGCCCGATGCTGACGTTCGAGATCTGGTGCGACTGGCCCTGGGTCTCGGGCTGCATATTCAGCAGCACCGTGCGCGAGTCCATCGACAGTCCGCCCGCGACGCTGTCGATCCTCTCGACCTTTGGGTAGTGCGAAGCCCCGCCCGCCGGCGAGCCGTTGTCCCACAACATCCCGACGTACAGGTGATAGACCTCCGGGTCGAGCTCGTCCCGCTGCACGGCGATGCCGGTCAGCCCCTGCTCGCCCGAGCCCGAGATCGGCCCCTGAGGGTTGTAGTCGAGCAGGCCAGTAGCGAACTCGTGCTTCGTGCCGTCGCGGGTGACCACCTGGATCGAACCGTAGAGCTCCGTGACGAAGTAGAGCGGGTCGTCGGGGTTCGGGCCCGGGTTGGGCACGAACGCGATGTTGACCGGCAGGCGGTAGCCCTCGCCCACCTGCTCAACAACAAAGCCCGGCTGGCTGGAGACAAACGGGATATCAAGCTCTGCCGAACGCGCCAGCAGTGAGAAGTCGGGCGTGGTCTGGCCCTCGGTCCCGTAGTAGGTCCCGCCCGCCGACGAGACCCACAGGTCCAGCCGCTCGCCGGCGGCTAGATCGACCGCCGGGAGGAAGAGGGTCCTCTCGCCGCCCGCGCCGTCGCCGATAGTGAGGTCCGAACGCGTAAGCGAGAGCGGCCGATCGCCGGCCGTGATCACGATCCTCACCGTGGCGTGGTTCGCCATCTCCGGGAAGTCGGTTACCAGGTTCCCTGGGAGGTCGCTGCCCTCAATCTGCAGGAACGGCGAGCCGGTCGAGCCCGCCTCGATGGAGAGCTTGGGGGGCAGGCCGGCGGTCTCGCCTCCGAAGAACTCGACCTCCGAGAATTGCATCGAGTTCGCCGCGTTGACGTCGCGCACCTCGGTGATGACCATCCGGTAAGAGGTGAACGCCCCCAGCGTGTTGTCGACCGCGACATCGCCGCCCTGGGTGAACCGCTCGAGCGGCAGGTTGATCTCGCCCGAGTCGATCAGGGTCCAGTTTTCGCCGTCGCCGAAGCCGCCGTCGACCGACTGGATCGCCTCGTTTGTGCCGTACAGAGCCCAGGCAGAGGGGTCCCGCTCGGGCGCGTCGTTGGCGGTGGTCATGCGGAACCCGCTGATGGTGGTCGCCCCTACCTCCGGAGTAATGATGAACCCGGATCGCTCCCTGCCGTGGTTGATGTACTTGGTGCCGGCATCGCCGTCGATGGCCTTGTCGACCTCCTCGCCGGGAGCCGAGTCGCTGGTGAAGGTCGACGCGATGTCCTGGACCGGGAGGATCGCGTCGCCGGCCGACAGGACGCCGGGTCCTGCACCGCCGCTCTGCGCGAAGAACTGCGCGTCCGCCACCTGCATGCTGTTGGCGGCGCCCTCGTTCTTGACCGTCGGGAAGATCAGCTTGTACGACGAGTAGACGGTGTCGTTGGCGAAGCTGACAGCCGCCCCGATCGTCTGCCGGGCGTCCGGCAGGCTGAGCGCGCCCGACGAGATTTCTGTCCAGTTCTGCTCGCGGCCCGATCCGTGGGGCGTCGCGGAGATGGCGTCGTTCGTGCCGTACAGGACGTAGCTGGCGGGGTCGCGGGCTGCGGCGTCGTTCGCGGTGGTGAGGACCAGGCTCTTGACCGCCGACGCCGACGTGGGCGTGACGATGAATCCAGTCAGCAGCTTGCCAAAGTTGAGGTACTTGGTGCCCGGGTCGCCGTCGAGGACGTCGACCGCCTGCTCGCCGTTGGGAGATTCGCTGTCGGTGCCGGCGTCGAAGTCGAAGGCGATAATGGCGTCGCCCGGCGACAGGAACGAGTCGCCAACCGGCAGTTCGATCGGCGTGCCGAGAGTGCTAGTCCACACCGGCGCCGGCGTGGCCGGGATGTCTTCGAGCTGCAGCGCGAACGTGCTCGAGGCTGCGCCGGTCTGGAACAGCCGGCTCGCGTAGCTGCTCACCGAGCCGGCGTCGTCGCGGTACCGAACCCGCAGTTCGTACTGGGTGTTTGCGTTCAGCTCGATTTGGCCCGCGTGGCTGTTGATGAAGATGCCGTCCCCCAGGTGCGTGTGCAGACGCTCCACCCCCTCGATGCCGAGGGTCTGCCACACCGGTTCGGCCCCCCCGCCCGTCGTCCAGATCTCCCAGTCGGTCGACTTGTGGGCGTCGGAGTCCGGATCGAAATAGCCGACCGCCTCCATGTGCACGTCCGCCGGGTTGACCTCCTGGCCGTCGAAGGCGGGCTCGGTGACATTGGGCGCCGAGGGAACGGCGTTCGGCGTGCTGGGGATGCCAACGATGTGGATGAAGTCGATGCGCGTCGCCATGTTGGCCGCGGCTCCCGAGTCGAGCGTCAGCCGCCCGTCGGCGACGGTTACTTCCGCGGTGGCGAACATCGGTCCGGCGCCGTCCTGCACCGCGGAGAAGAAGCTCACGCCCTCGACGTTCACTGTGTGCAGGCCGTGGTCGTTGCCTGGGTCGCCGACCGCGACGGTAACCTCATAGGCGCCGTTCGCGAGCGCGAACTCCCAGTCTTGCCTGGCCTCGATGTGGATCAGGGTGTCGAGCCGCTGGTCGGCCAAGACGCTGCGCTCCCGCCCCTGATCGGTATGATCGCTCGACCAGCCGTAGCTGTAGCCCCCGCCCCGGTCGCCGAAGAGGTTGCCGGAGTCACGCAGGTACCCGGTCGGGGTCGTGCCCTCGTCGTTCTGAAAATTGACCAGGTAGGTGTCGCCGGCGAGGAGCTCTCGCTGCTCGAGCAGCTCGACACGCAGCGGACGGCGTTGGGGACGCTTGGACTCGGAGCTCATGGTGCGTGCCTTGAGGGAAATCCGCGCAGTCACACCGCCCTCACGATAGCCGCCGTGGGGGCGTCGACTCGGATTGGTTGTTCCGGGAGGAGATCAGACGCCAGCGGCGGGACGGCCGCCGCGGCCGCTAGTGAGATCGGCCGCCGGTGAGGTCAGCCGGTAGGTGAGCAGTTGAGTTCTCAGGGGGAGAACAGCTTGACGTAGACCTGCAGGTCTCGCCAGTCATTGTTGTCGATGGAATTCGGCGAATCCTCGAACCCGACAGTAATCGTGCCGTTGTCGCTGTCCGAAACCACGTGTGGGCTGACGCGCCAGGGCGTTTCGGCCGTGCCGAGGAAGGGCTTGTGGCGGCCCTGGATCTTGTAGCGCCGGATCTTTTCGCTGAGGTTGCGCACAACGTACACGCCCCGATTGGTGGGTTGCTTGAGGCCCGGTGCGGACTCGACGCCGTCGTCCGACCACAGCAGCTTGCCGTCCTGCGCGTCAACGATGCGGAACCCGGTCTGGAACCTCGCCTCGGCTGTCAGGGTCAGCAGGGCCTCTTCGCCGGGACGCAGGTCGAGCGAGAAGCCTTCACTGACGTCCACGTCTTCGGGCTGCTCGGACGAGGCCATCGGCTCGGGCAACAGGGGCGAGACCGGAAGGCGCGGCGCGCCAAGGCGCTGCGGGAAAGAGAACTTGAGCACGGCCCGGATGTCGTTGAAGTCGCGGTCGGGCGAGTACATGTCGGCGTCCTCGGCGAGTCCGTCGTAGCCGCTGTCATCCCAGCCGATGACCAGCAGGTCTTCCTCGTCGAATTGGATAAGGTAGTCGCTCTGCTGCCACTGCTCATTGCCCTCGTTGTCTTCCAGCGCGAACGAACCGGTCAGCAGGTAGTACTTTGTCAGCGAGGAGTCATTGAACTCAGAGAACGACCCGATCTGGCCGGCGGCCCGCTCCCGTGAGTAGACCTTGATGTCGGCGCTGTGGTCGCCCTGCGACGAGTTGTCGAACATCAACGCCTTGCCGGTCATGTTGCCAAGGTGGTTCAGCTCGACAACCGCCAGCGAGTTCTTGCCGCGGGCGTCCGTGTCGACCGCCACCTGCATCAGGCAGCCCTGGGGCAGCGCGACCAAGTACCCTCGTTCGCGGCGATTCCGCACCCGCTCGAACCAGGCGTTGCCGCTGCAGAGCGTGAGTCGCGTGCCCGCCGAATCATCGGTCTGCGGCAGCACGATATTCGTGAGCAGCGGGTGCCGCGTCAGTTTCTCGAGCAGCCTCAACGAGGTCTTGTCCTCGACTACCAGGCCGGGGGAATCACTAGGCGGGTTGGTGTTGCTCGACCAGACCCGGGCGACCTGATTGGAATCGTGGGGATCGGGCACGCCGCTCGATGGCTTCAGCGACCAGACCAGCCCAAAGAAGAAGACCGCGGCGAGGGCGGCGGCACACACCTGGGCGGTCGGCCACCCACCCGACGCCGCCTGGGGCGAGATGGTCGGCGACTCGGGGCGCTGGGGCCGCATGCTCGTAAAGTCGAGCACCGGCTGGCCGACGTGTGAGTACTCGAGCTCCAGCACGGCTAGCACGGTCTGCTGGCTGGCGTAGTAGTCTTGCAGCTCGGGTTGATCAAGGAGAAGGGACTCGAGACGCCCGATGCGATCCACGCTTGCGCCCTCGTCGGCGATAGCCGACAGCAGCGAGTCGATCTCCTGTTTTTGTGATTCAGTCATCGCCCTGTTCAGATTATGTGCCGCGCCTGCCTGTTCTGCTCCACTATCACGCCCGCTCCTCACACGCCGGCGTCAGTCGCCGCACCCCCCGATTGGAGCCGGCCAATTGGGCCCGGGCAACCGGGCCCGGGCTGTCGCCGCCCCCAGCGGGGGCGTCGCCGGTTAGGCGTTCTCTGCAACCTGCCTCTCGATGCAGCCTTGCAGCGCCCTCCGGATCCGCATCAAACCTACTTTGACCGCCGACGGGCTCTTGCCGATGCTATCCGCAAGTTTCGCGACCGGCATCCCGTCCTCATATCGCATCCGCAGCATGTCGCGGTTCTTCTTGCTAACGCTCGCCAGGCAGTGACGCAGCGCGAGGCGGACTTCTGCCTCGCGCGGGTCCTGGGCCTCTTCCCGATTGGTGAGTTGCTCGACGAGCTTCTCGGTGAACACCAATCGGTCGCGGCCCTGGTCCCGGACGTAGGCCTGCACTTGCCAGTACGCCACTTTCCTCGACCAGGCGCGGAAGTTGGTCCCTGGCTCGAAGGTCTGGGACTTGCGCCAGATCGCAACGTTGGTCTCTTGCAGGACGTTGCTAGCCGCGTCTGGGTCGCCCAGCAGCACCGTAATATACCGACGCAGGCGAAACTGTTCGGCAGTCAGCAGCTGGATGAAGGCCTCGTCCACTGGGGCCGGCTTGTCCCCCGACGATGCGTCCCCCGACGATGCGTCCTGCGGATTGGCGTCGTTGGCGTGCGGTGTGCCCAAGTTAAGTCCTGCCGTATTTCTTCGCTCGCCAACGCCCGTACAAGCAATGCCCGTACAAGCAATGCCCGTACAAGCAATGCCGTGTCGCAGCGACAGACCCTCGGCGTTCCGCACGCCGCAACTTTTGACGCCGCACGCGCTGCCTATACCCGTATCGCAGCTGCGGCCACTTTACGGCTTACTCCTTGATACCGAGCCACGGCTCACGGTTACACAAGTTCTGCAAAAGAATTAGCAAAACGCGGGCGTCGCCCTGTGCGTTGACCCGATGGCGCCTGCTTCAAGTTGGGGCTCGAGCAGCGGTTCTCACAGGAATGTCTTGGAATTCCTGTAACCCTTGGATAAACCTCGGTATTAGGAGGTGGCGGTCAACCCGCTCAACGGCGTGGCACGCGTGTCCCGGGCAAGGCGCCGGGCGGTGGATGATGTGCTTGGGCTGTTGCTTTTCATTGGTGGGTATGCCGCCTGATTCGAAACACACGCAGTTGCGAAGCACGCCAGGTGGCAGCACCGATCGCTCACGGCGTTTCGGTCTGAGGGTTCACTTTTCGCCTTAAAACGTCGGTCGCTATCAACTTTTTTCAGTCAGTGCCAAGGAGCGAAGCATGTTCGCTGAGGCGACAAATTGTCGTGTGCATTCGGAAGCCCCCAGTCTGGTCATCGGGCCGAGTGATCCACCGCGATCGACCCGGTTGCGGCGACCCGGGTTCACACTTGTCGAGCTGTTGGTGGTCATCGCTATCATCGGCATCCTAGTAGCTTTGCTACTTCCCGCAGTTCAGGCCGCACGGGAAGCCGCTCGGCGAACCAAGTGTGTCAACAACTTGAAAAACATCACCCTCGGCATGCTCAATCATGAGTCGACCTACGGCAACCTGCCGTCGTCGGGCTGGGCCGGCAACTGGACCGGCGACCCAGACCGCGGCGCCGGGGCGACTCAGCCCGGCAGCTGGCTGTACAGCATCCTGCCGTTTATCGAGGAGACCCCGATCTACGAAATGGGCAGTGGGCTCACCGGCGCGGCTCGGTTCGCTAAGTTGGCAGAGCGTGACGCGACCCCGATTGACGTGTTGAACTGCCCCTCACGCCGTGAGGGGGGACCGTACGCAGCCAGCAACACGGCGAAGTCGGGCGATGGAACGGGTGGTGTAGGGCAATATGTACAACGGGTGGGCGCGCGAGCCGACTACGCGGTTAGTGTCGGCGATGAAACCCAGTACGACGGCAACTGCATCGGTCTCTGCCCGAGCGATTACAAGAAGACCAGCTACGACCCCAAGGATTTTCCCCCGAAGGCCGCCAAGTTCACCGGGATCAGCTACTGCGGCGCCGCAGTCAAGCTTAGACAGATTACCGACGGGCTCAGCAAGACAATCGCCCTCGGCGAGCGCTGGGTCCCCGAAGAGATCTACGCTGATGGCGAGAACTGGGTGGCAGACGACTGGGGCATGTACGCCGGGTTCCAGGACGACATGGCGAAGTCGACCTACTACAACGGCCGCAACCCGACGCACCGCCCGCGCGGCGACTTCGAATCGCTCGAGGCAGTTCAGACCGAACTCGGCACTTTCGGTGACCGAACCCGCGAGTTCTTTGGCGGCCCGCACACCGGCGGCTGCATGTTCTCGATGTGCGACGGGTCCGTCAGCCTGCTGAACTACGACGTCGACGTCGAAACCTTCCGCCAGATGGGCGCCCGCGCCGATGGCGGTCAGATCAAAGAGTTCGCTCGCACCCGCAATTAGCCAGGGCTGCACCAAGGCCAAGCGCCACGCGGCCTCGTCCTATTCACAACGATGCACGTTTACTTCAGATGAACACGCAAGGATTTTCGACAATGGCGAAGAATAGCATTGTGCCCGCCCTCGGGGGGCGCGCCTTACTACTAGCGGGCGCCCTCTTCTGGCTCGCCTCGCCTGCCCATGCATTCAACGTGATTACCCCCGGCGACCCGATCATCGCCATCGACCTCGACTTTACGATTGGCAGCAGCTTCCCCCTCGCCGAGGGGCCGGAGAATATCCTCGACAACAACATCAGCACCAAGTACCTCAACTTCGGGACCAGCGACACGGGTTTCATCGTGAACCCGGCCGGTTCGCCGACCGTGCGGAGCTTCACGCTGACCACCGCCAACGACGCGCCAGAACGCGACCCCGCGTCATGGGTGCTCTACGGCACCAACGATCCGATTGTCTCGGAGTCGAACAGCAACGGCCGACTCGAGAACTGGACGCAGATCGACATGGGCGCGCTGTCTTTGACCAACGATCGCCAAACGCTGCAGGGCGCTTTCAACGTCAGCAACTCGACCGGCTACGACTCCTACAAGATGATCTTCCCGACCACCAAGACCCCCGACACCATTATGCAGGTGGCGGATGTGTCGTTCTTCGACGCCCTCGATGGTGGCGGCAGCAGCCTGCTGAACATTGGTGACCCGGTGCTGGCGATCCGCGATGTCGACCCGTTCCCCTCTAGCAACTCCCCGGCGAATGAGCTCGCCGAGCGGCTGATCGACCGTGACCTGAACACCAAGTACCTGAACTTTGGCAAGCAGAACTCGGGCTTCATTATCTCGCCGACGACCGGCTCGACCGTTATCAACAAGTTCAGCATCACCACGGCGAATGACTTCCCCGACCGCGATCCGGCGACCTGGGAGCTCTACGGCACCAACGAGGCGATCACCACCGAATCGAACGGCATCGGCGACGAGCAGAACTGGACGCTGATCGACTCCGGCGCCTTCACCGCCAATGAGGCGCCCATCGGTCGCTTTACCAAGGGCGACGACGTCACCGTCAGCAACAACACGGCCTACTCGTCGTACCGGATGATCTTCCCCGACGTGCGCAACAACGATACCGCTTGCTGCATGCAGATTTCGGAGATCTCGCTCGACGCGCAGGACCTGGCGATCCTGACGGTCAATCGCCAGACCGGCGCGGTTGAGATCGAAGCGGTTGTGGATGTCGCCCTGGGCAACTACGAGATTGTCTCGAACTCGACCGAGGGCCTGACCCCTGCGAACTGGACCTCGATTGCGTCCACAAACGGCGACCCCAACGACGCGTGGGTTGAAGAGTCGGCGGAGGCCACGCTGCTCAGGGAGAGCGACGAGGCGGGCACAGGCGCCGACGACGGCCGCACCCTGCTGGCCGGCCAGTCGATCAGCCTGGGCAATATCTGGCAGTTGCTGCCCAGCTCGTTTGAGGATCTACAGTTCAACGTTCGTGGCAGCGACGGCTCGCTCATCGGCGGCACCGTCGAGTACACCGGCCCGGAGATTCTACTCGGGGACTACTCGGGTAACGGCAGTGTGGGCGCCGAAGACTGGCCGGCCTTCAAGGCCGTCTACGGCGGCACTTACGAGGGCGCAACCGCGCTGGAGGCCTACCTTGGTGGCGACCTCGACGGCGACTTTGATTCCGACATCCACGACTTCAACCTGTTCGTCGCCGCGGCGGGCGGGGCTGCGGCTCTCTTTGGAACCGTTCCCGAGCCGTCTTCGCTGATGCTGTTCGGCGCCATGGCCGCTGGCCTCGGGCTCCGTCGGCGCCGTGCAATCGTGGCGAAGGCCCCGGTCGCGGCGGCGGTAGCCCTGAGCGTGCTGTGCGCCTCGCAGGCCTCGGCCCAGTACCAACTGGTTGGCCCGATCGATCAGACGACTATCGTCACCTCGATCCCCGCTGGTCAGGAGAATGAGAACGAGAACTCGGGTCCCGAGAACCTGCTCGAGGACCCCTTTATGGCTCCGGACCTCGACATCAACCTCGACCTTTTTAACTTCAGCTACGCCACGCCCGACCTTGATCCCGCGCCGCTGCAGTACGCGGGTCTGGGCGTCGCCCCGAAGACGGTCTTTTTTGACTACGGTTCGAGCGTCACGGCCAATCACTTCGTGTACGCCCAGCGTTCCGGCGGCAACCCGATTGCCGACCGTGTTGGCCAGTTCGAGTTCTGGTTCAGCAACACCGACTTCGGCGGCGTGGTCCCGACCGGCGAGCCGGACTCTGTGTTTAACCTGTCGCCGACCGACAACCGACTGCTCGACAGCGTCATCCGTCCGTACCCGCTGTACGGGAGCCAATCGGGCCGCTACGTCGCGGTGCGGTTCACCGTTTCGGAGATCTCCGGGGACGCCGGCAACATCGGCGGCCACGAGTTCCACCTGGCGACTGGCCCTACCGAGCCCGTGGTTGAGGTGAACCGCGCGACCGGCGCCATGACCCTCCGCAACAACCTGTCCGGCGCGGCCGCGGTTGACATGAAGTCGCTCACCATCGAGAGCCCCTCCGGCGGTCTTGATGCGTCCAGTTTCAATGGCCTGGGCGGCGACTCTGGCGCATTCCCGCTCGGCAACGGCAGCGGCAACGGCTGGGAGGTCGGTGGCGGCTCCGACTTCTTCCGGCTGGCCGAGGGCTACTTCGCGTCGGAGTCGACCCTGGCCGCAGGCGTGTCGGGCTTGTCGCTCGGCAACGGGTACAACCCGCTGTCGGTGGCTGAGGACCTGATCATCACCTACAGCAACGCTGCTGGCGAGGTCTACAACGCCCGCGTGACCTACACCGGCACGGCGCCGGACGTGCTGCTCGGTGATTTCAATGACGACAACGTCGTCGACGCGGCCGACTACACGGTCTGGCGGGACGCGTTCGGCACTACCACCGTGCTCCCGAACGACAAGACCCCTGGCGAGGTTACGGACCTCGACTACATGGACTGGGTGGCCAACTACGGTACGGTTGGCGCCGCCCCCGCGGCTTCAGCCCCGGAGCCAACCGCCGCCCTGCTGGCCGGCGTCCTTTCACTGGGTTTCGCGTCGCGCCGTCGACGCTAACTTTAGCGTCTTCTGTTATGCATCTCTGAGTCTTCCACTTTGCCTCTTCTGGAGTAAGTATCATGAGAGTAGCGTCCGCGTTCCTGGCGGCCCTAGCCGGTCTGGGCCTTGTCGCCCAGCAGGCGATGGCGGTGGCGATCCTGTCGCCGGCCGACACCATTATCGGCGTCGACTTCGACGGCCCCCACTCAAAGAGTTCTTACCCAGGCGGTGAGAACCCGGGCTTTGCTATCGACGGCACCGCGTCGAAGTACTTGAATTTCGCCGGCTCCAACTCGGGCTTTATCGTCACCCCGTCGATTGGTAGCTCGACCGTGCAGAGCATGGTCCTTACCTCGGCCAACGACGACGCGACGCGCGACCCGACATCGTTCCAGCTGTTTGGCACCAACGATCCGATCGTGAGCCTGGACAACTCCTTGGGAATTGACGAATCCTGGACCCCGATCGACGGCTTCGACCTGACGGGCGGGTTCGAGGTTCCCGCGGCGCGTAACACGGTTGGTCCGGTCATCCCGTTGACGAACGCGGCCGGAGCCTTCACCTCGTACAAGTTGCTGTTCCCCACGGTGGGCGGCAGCAACCTGATGCAGATTGGTGAAGTCGATTTCTTCGCGAGCACCGACGGCACGGGATCCGACCTGCTGACCCCGGGCGACCCGATCCTCGCCATCGACGCGGATCTCGCTCCCGATAGTGAGTACCCCGGCGCCGAGTCGCCCGCCAAGCTGATCGACGGAGACGGCGGATCGAAGTACCTGAACTTCGGTAAAGAGAACGCGGGCTTCATTGTGACCCCCGCGATGGGCGCCGAAGTTGTCAAGACGTTCCGCTTGACCACAGCTAACGACGCGGAAGCTCGTGACCCGAGTAGCTGGCAGCTGTACGGCACCAATGATCCGATCCAGAGCCTAGACAACAGCCAGGCCGATGGCGGCGAGGTGTGGACGCTGCTGGACGAGGGCGCCGTCGCCCTGCCGACCGACCGCAACGCGCTTGGTCCGTTTGTGAAGGTCGACAACGACTCTGCCTACGCGTCTTATATGATGGTGTTTCCGACCCTGCGAGATGTGGACGGGGCCAACTCGCTGCAGTTCTCGGAGGTCCAGTTCTTCAGCACCAGCATCCCCGAGCCGACGACCGCGGGCCTAGCTCTGCTGGCCAGCATCTGCGGAATGGGAATTCTACGTGGGCGTCGAGGGTAGTGGCTGAGTTCCGGGAGGGGGCCTGCCAGCCCTTACTGGGAAAAGCCGCTGCAAGAGTTTGACTAGGCGGGCAGCGTGGTTCGCCACGAGCCCTAGTCAATCAAAGTAGAGCCGCTCAACCGGCGAGTCCGGTTGAGCGGCTTTTTTATTGGCATTGATGTCGCCCCGCCGAGTGCGACGGCCATGGACGCGTTCGTTGAATCCGCAGCGACTCTGGCTGCAAAATTCGCGGCGTTGATTCGTCTGCGGTAAGCTCGTAGCAGAATTCTCATCTGTCTGCGGGGTCCACCATGCCGAGACGAATCGATTACTGCCTGCGCAGGGCTCACACGCTCGCGGCGTGGCGCGCGATGCTGGTCGCGCCGGCGGTGCTGTGCCTGCTCTCCCCCACCCCCGCCGCGGCGGCTGGCGGCGAGATCGATCGCCGCGAACTGGTGAGCAGGCACAACATCGTGCTCGACCGGCACACGCCACGGGCGCCTTGTCAGGTCGGCAACGGTCGGTTCGCGTTCGCGTTCGACATGACAGGGCTGCAGACGTTTGCGAGCGAAGAGCCGGACGCGCCGCCGCTCGGAACGATGTCCGACTGGTCGTGGCACTCGTTCCCAGAGAGGCAGGCCTACGCCTACGAAGACACGCTGCGTGAGTTCGACGTCCACGGCCGATCGGTGACCTACGCCACCGAAATGAAGAGCGACGCCGCGGTCGCGCTGCGGAGCAACCCCCACCGATTCAACCTGGCGCGGGTTTCGCTACGGCTCTCTCGCGATGACGGCACGTCGGCAGAGGTTGGCGATCTGGGTGGCGCCTCGCAAACGCTCGACTTGTGGACCGGTCAGGCAACAAGCCGATTTGAGTTTGCCGGCCAGCCGGTTGAGGTCCGCACGGCCGCCCACCCCGACCAGGACGCGATCGGGGTCTCGGTGTCCTCACCGCTGATCGCCACTGGGCAGATTGCCATTGAGGTCGACTTCGCCTACCCGGCAGGCGTTTGGGGGCCGCGTGTCGACAGTGAATCATGCGATCAGCGGCACACGACGCAATTGGTTCAGGCTGAGCGAGGCGGGCGGCTGCTGCGGACCATCGATGCAACCAAGTATGCCGTCGACGTCAGCACCAGTGGCGTAGTGCGCGCAACCGAGCGTACGCACCGATACGCGATCGAGAACACAGATTCGGAATCGCTGCAGGCGGTTATTCACTTCAAGCAATCAGCCGATCATCCCGTTGTCGCTCTCGACTTTGAGCAACTCTCGAACGCGGCGGCCAGAAACTGGGAAGCGTTCTGGTCTCGGGGGGGCGCGATCGACCTCTCGCGGAGCAGCGACCCTCGCTGGCGGGAGCTCGAGCGACGGGTCGTGCTGTCGCAGTACCTGACAGCCATTCAGTGCGCCGGCCAGATGCCGCCGCAGGAAACCGGCTTGCTGTGCAACAGCTGGTACGGGAAGAGCCACCTCGAGATGCACTGGTGGCACGCCGCCCACTTTTCGCTGTGGGGACGCCAGGAGCTGTTGGAACGCAGCCTCGGCTGGTACCAGGACATCCTGCCGGCGGCGAGGTCGATTGCCGCCCGGCAAGGCTACCAGGGCGTGCGGTGGCCGAAGATGACGGGTCCCGCCGGCGTGAGCTCACCGAGCGAGGTGGGCGAGTTGCTGATCTGGCAGCAGCCGCACCCCATCTACTTCGCCGAACTCGCCTTTAGGAGTCGTCCCACACGCGAGACGCTCCTGCGCTACCAACAGATCGTCGATCAGACGGCCGACTTCATGGCGTCGTATGCGCACCTCGACCAAGCGACCGAGAAGTACGAGTTGGGGCCGGTACTGATCCCAGCGCAGGAGTGCTACGACGGCCGCTCCCCGTCGGGCGTGCTGAACCCGACGTTCGAGCTCGCCTACTGGCGGTGGGGGCTCGAGGTCGCGAATCGGTGGCGACTGAGGCTCGGCCTGCCGGCAAACGAGGAGTGGTCGCGGGTCGCCGACCAGATCAACCCGCTGCCGATCCGCGCAGGACGCTACGCAGCAATCGAGAACGCCCCCTACCTGCGCCGTCGGGACCACCCTTCGATGCTGGCCGCGTTTGGCGTGCTGCCGGACACCGGGTTGGTAGACCGAGAGGCCATGCGGCGTACGCTGCTGGATGTGCGGCGCGACTGGGACTGGGAGTCGACCTGGGGCTGGGACTACCCCATGATGGCGATGACGGCTGCCCGGCTGGGCGAGCACAAGCAGGCGGTTGATTGCCTGCTGCTTGACACGCCCAAAAACGACTACCTTCAGAACGGCCATTGCTTCCAAGCCGACCGCCTGCCGGTCTATCTCCCCGCCAACGGCGGGCTCCTGACCGCGGTGGCGATGATGGCCGCCGGCTGGGACGGCGGGCCCGAGGGCGACGCCCCCGGCTTCCCGGACGACGGGTCGTGGGTGGTGCTCCACGAGGGGCTGAAGCCGATGCCGTAGTCAGCCGCGGGCCCCGCCATGGGGTCGGTAGTATTTCGAGCAATCCGTTCGCGCTGGTGGGCCTGCCGCGCGGCTCATCCCAGGGGAGTACTCACGGTGATCCACTCGCATCAGTCTTCGAGACGCTTGCGTCGCATCCTGCAAAATCTTGGCCTGGCGATTGTCTGTTGGGCCGCGGTTGGGATCGCCAGCGCCGAGGTCGACGTCGATTCGTTCCCGGTTGAGCACCTCGACTTCAGCATCGCCGAGGGGCCGTTCGAGCCGACCTGGGAGTCGATTGCCGAGCAGCACCCAGGGGCGGCGCCGTGGTTCCGCGACGCGAAGGTCGGCATCTGGATCCACTGGGGGCCGCAGGCCGCGGGAGAGGCGGGCGACTGGTACGCCAAGAAGATGTACCTGGAGGACGACTCCGCGGCGGCCAAGCACCGGGAACGCTTTGGCCACCCTTCGGAGTTCGGCTACAAGGACGTGCTAAATCAGTGGCGCACCCCCGACTTCGACGCCGACGCCCTGATGACGCGGTTCCACGACGCCGGATTCCGCTACGCAATCATCATGGGCGTTCACCACGACAACTTCGACCTGTGGGATTCTCGCCACCAGCCGTGGAACTCGACCCGCGTGGGGCCGCGGCGAAACTTCCTGAAGGAGTGGCTCACCGCGGCCAAGCGGCACGGCGTCCGCTCTGGGGTGAGCTTTCACCACGAGTACACCTGGTGGTGGTGGCAGCCGGCGTTCGGCGCCGACTCGTCCGGCCCCATGGCGGGCGTCCCTTACGACGGCCTGCTGACCGCGGCTGATGGGAAGGCAAAGTGGTGGGACGGCCTCGACCCCCGCGACCTCTACGGCAGTCCCCTGCAGGGCTACCCACAGTACGAACCGGTCCACCTGATCGCCCACGGACGCCAGGGGATCTTCGATCACCACCTCGACTACGCCCGCGAGTACGCGACCAAGTGGGCCGCACGGATCATGGACGTGGTCGATCGGTACGACGTCGACTTCATCTACACCGACGGCAACTCGACGCAGCCGTTCAGCGGCAAGCGGAGCGGGTCCGGCTACAAGTGCGACGCCGCGCAGCGGGTTGTGGCCCACTACTTCAATCGGACCCTCGAACGCCGTGGCAAGGTCGATGCGTTTGCGGTCGTGAAGTTTAGCAAGCCGCAGAACGGCCTGGCGTCGACCAGCGAGAGCCGGATCGGGGGCGGCATCAACACCGAGCGGATGTGGATGGGCGAGCGGGCCGTGGGGAGCTGGTTCTACGCGCCGGGCTTTGTCTACGATTGCAAGTCCGCCGTCCAGTCGCTGCTCGAGTACGCGTCGCGCGACGGCAACTTCGCGCTCTCGGTGCCGATCACGCCCTCGGGCGGTCTGACGCCCGATGCGGTGGAAATGCTCGAAGGGTTCGGCCGCTGGATGAAGATCAACGGCCGCGGCATCTACGGTTCAACCGCGTGGCGAGTTTTTAGCGAGGGGACCGGCAAGCTGCCCGGCGGCGCCATCGGCGCCCGGACCGCCGACTATCAATTCTCGAACGAGGACTTCCGATTCACCGTGGGCGCCGACGGCGCACTCTACGTCTGGTGCATGGCGACGCCGGAGAGCGGCGCTACGCTGCTGGTGCGTTCCCTCGCGTCCTCGTCAGCCAACGCCAAGGAGACAATCGAATCGGTCGAGCTGCTCGGGTCCGAATTGGAGGTCGTGTGGGAGCGGCTTGAGGAGGGGCTCCGGATAACGTGCCCCGACATGTCGGCGCTCCGGCACGCGGTTGGCTTCCGGGTGGTCCTCGAGTAGCCGCCCTGCGCCGCCACTGCCTAGGCGTGCCTGTCCCAGTCGCTTCGGTTCGTAGTCGCGTCGGTTCGCAGTCGCGTCGGTCGAGATCAGCCCTCGCCGGTGAGCCGACGACGGGGCACGTGTGCCGCGTTGCCGCCAAGAGAAGCGAAGGCCTGATCAACCGACGCGACCATGGTGTTCCGGGCGCTGGGGCTGTGGTCTTCAGTCGCCCCCGGTTCATTAGGCAGCGACTCGTCGGCAACAATCGATCGCGACAAACTTCTGGCGACGTGGCCTCGCGCGAGCAGACGCTCGGCGTGCGCGGCGTCCAGCCGGGCCTCGCCAGACACCAGGCGATCGCCGGTCGCCATCGCGGCGACGCCAGGCGATTTTTTTGCGTGCGGGACGCTCGCAAACGGCGTGGCAGGCAGACTCCAGAATCTAAAGAAGGGCGTCGCCGCTGCCGAGGCAAACTCAGCCGTCGGCTCTCCGTACGCATGCAGGATCGGCTCGTTAGAGGCGTCTACTGGCGCCCGGGCGGCGAGTGGCTCGCTTGGCGCCGCGGCCGCGGGCTCGACGAAGTTCGCTTCGGCGGAATCGGCCGGAGAAGCGGCCGGCTGTGCGAGGGCGTCTCGCCAGATCGCGTAGTCGGCGGCGTTGACCACTTGGTCGTGGTTGCCGTCGGCGCGGAGGTCGGAGGTCGATCCGTAAGTGCTTCGCCAGAGGTCGTAGTCGGCCTGTTCGACCAGTCCGTTGTCGTCGTAGTCTCCGGGCCGGCTGTCGACGGTGTAGGAAGCTTGCACCAGTCCGGTCCAGTAGCCGCTCGCCGCGAGCGTCCTGGAGAAGACGACCGTGTCCTCGACGAGCACGATGGGACCACTTCCCGACAGGACGTTGGCCGACTGGTTGATTCCGCCGTTGGCGCCGCGTGGATCCTGCCCGTCAGTGGTGTAGTAGACCGTGCCTCCTCGGACGCCGTTCGCCAAGGTTATGGAGAGGCCATAGGGGACGGCGCCGCTCGGTTGGCTGGGGGTGGGGGCCGGTAGGTAGAGCCCGTCTTGCAGCAACTGACCCAGCACCATGTCGTGGCGGGCGGGGAAGTAGACATCCAACAGCCACTCGACCTCGTTGTCCCAGTCGGTCTTGTTGTAGGGGGTGAACCGCTTGGCATCCCCCCACCGGGCCGCCTCGGCGATGATGGCGCCGGCGACTTGGTCTGCCCGCTCGGCCATTCGGGCGATGTTGGCGTCGGGTGTGAGGACGCCGTCGTCGAACATCAGCTCCTGCACCCGGTCGATAATCCGCTGGACGTAGGCGGGGTGGCTGAGCAGGTCCTGGTGCAAGTAGACCGGGTTGAAGAAGTCGTAGTTGTCGTCGAGCGCGTTGCGGAACGGGCCGGTGCGGTCGATGTCGAATGTCCCGTGCAGCGTCCCGGTAAGCTCCCCCGAGCCGAGAGAGTGTTCGTTGTCGTGCAGGAAGAACTGGAAGCCCTGGTCAGCGGTCTCGCGGTTGCGGATGCTAAACCAGTTGTTGGCTCGGTCGTTCCCGAGGAACGCCGAGATGCCGGTGTCGTGGCCCCCGGTGTAGATGATGATCATCATGTAGTCGACCAGGTTGTCGACGTCGAGCAGCACCTCAAGCTGTTCGTCCCGCACGCCTTCGGGAGTGAGCCCCTGCATGGCCCAGAAGTTGTCGGCGTTGGCGGTTGGGTTGTCGTCGAGGTCCTGCGCGAGGTCGAACAACTGCCGCCAGGCGACGTCGTTGCCGTCGGAGATCTCGAAGGTGTAGGCCTCGGTCGAGTCCGCTTTGAGGACGTCGTAGTCGCTCTCGTCGCCGCCGAAATACGCCTCTGCGAACTGCTCCTGCACGCGTTCCTGCGTCTGGTACAGCCCCCAGTACTGCCCGTTGAGATAGAGGTGGTAGTAGTTGCTGCGGGTGGTGGGGTGACCCATGTCCGCCTGGGTGTCGCGGGAGAACACCTCGCGGAGGTAGGTGTTCTGCTGCCCGTTCACCGAGTCGCCCCACGCGGCCCACGAGTAGTTCGAGGCGGTGCGCAGGTCGAGCACGTCAAACTCGTCGGCCCCGTCCTCCCCGAACAACGGGTAGTCGAGCAGACCGTCGCCGTAGTCGCCGCGGAAGTAGAGCCGGAAGGCGTGCTTCGGGTTGTAGTCGTTGCGGCCGGCCCCGCCTCGGATCCGCAGGCCGGCGTTCGTGGAGAACCCCTCCGAGCCGTCGGGGTTGATCAGCTCGACCGACGCCAGCCGCTCCCAATCGAATCCGCGGTTCAGCGCGTTGACATAGATGCCCGTAGCCGGGTCAAACAGGTTCTCTACATCGGTAGTGAGTGTGAGCGACGGGATCGCGGCCAGCGAGTCCTTCACCGCCTGCTCGCCGTACAGCGAGAGGATGGCGGGGTCGACGCCGTAATCCAAAAACTGCCCATTGACGTTGTAGCCGGGCCACCCGGACGGAGCCTGACCGGCGGGGGATTGATCGACGACGTCGTCCAGAAACAGGTAGCTGGCCGCCTGCACGAACGACGGCCGATAGTCCTGCTTGAACGTGGTCGCGCGGATCGTCGTCGTGCCGGTCACCACGATCGGTCCGGAGTAGACCGAGCCGTTGACCGGGTTGAGGTTAGCGTCGACCGCGGGCGTTGAGCCATCGGTCGTGTAAACGATCTGAGACCCGGCGGTTGCCGAGCTGAGCTGCACCAATTGAGGCGAGTCGTAGAAGCCGTGGGGGACGTTAAACTCGGCGGCGGCCGCGAACCCCGCGAACCCGTCACCATTGCCGAACCCAGGCGTGGGCGCGTCGAAGTAGTTGTAGGCGTCGGGGGCGACAATCGCCGCTTGGGAAGTTATCAGTTCCGGCGCAACGAGGAAGTCGGAGCTGCCCGACGAGCGGTTCAAGGCGTGGATCGCCAGCACGTTATCGCCACTAATCAGCAACGGGATCGCCGACGACACGTCGAAATCTTGAAAGGAGATTGCGTCGAAATCGTCGTGGCTGCTCGTGGCGGTCGAGTTCCATCTCGTCGCGTTCGGTGCGTTGGCCGCAGCAATCTGCACGCCATTCAGGTAGGCGACGAAGCCGTCGTCGTACTTCATCCGCAGCGTTAGCTGAGTGACTCCGGTCGTCGAATCGACGGTGAACGGCGTCCGCACGTACAGCGATGAGGTTCCGTTCGGGACCGCCGTGTTGTACTCGCCCACAAAAGTCGGCCACGGGTTGAAGGAGTCCTCGTACCCGAAGCCTGTGGGGCCCTGGATGTTGAACACGTTGTCGTTGAACCCAAGGCTGGTCCAGACGGCGTCGTGAACGCCGCTGGTCGGAACCCAAGCCCGCGCAATCGCGCCCTCGGCCACCAGAGTGTTCGGCGAGCTGGACATCGTGAGCCCGTAGGAGACGTCTTTCTCCTGGGCTGGGAATTCGGGCGAAAACGCGTCGATGACCGACTGCCCGTCGACGTCCACCAGGCCAAGGTACTCACCGTCCGCCGAGAGCCTGAAGCTGGTGTGGTACTCACCATTGGGGGCCACGACGTCCTTGCCCGAAGCAAATACCACAAGGTAGCCGCCCGCGTCGATCGCGGCGCCCGATGGGAACTGCCACTGGGTGAGTTCGTCGCTGTCGTCGGTCAGGTAGAGCCCGGCGAGCGACACCTCGCTCGCCAACGGGTTGAACAACTCGATCCAGTCGGAAGAGTCCCCCTCGAAGTCCTGAAGGGTGTCGTCGTTGGACGCCATGAACTCAGAGATCCGCAGCCCGGACGCGTCCAGCACGCACCGCGCTTCCAACTGCTGGAATTTGAGGTGTCGCGAGGAGTGGCACGAGTGATTGCGGGGCATTATCGTCGCTATTCGAGCCGCTGAAGCCGCGGCAAAAGATCAGGGCAGGGCGAGGCAGAACCAGGGGCCGAGGGCCCGGGCGACGCCTAGCGGGGGCGCGGGAGAAGCGCCCCACTTCCAGACTATCTGGCGCTTGGCTGTCTGTCGAGGAATTCAACCGCCGCGGTCGCCCGCGGCGCCGATCGCCGAGTGCATTCGAATGTCCGACCGTTGCATGCCAGGGCAGCACCGGGCCCTCTGGCTGCAAGGCGTTCGCGCAGGCGAGCGGTACTCATTGGCTCTTGCGCCGCCAATGAGCCGAAGCCGATCAGCGGGAGTGGCCTGCTATCGAAAATCTGATCCACCGGTTATGAAGGTCTCACCCGCCGCTTAGGCCAGGAGACCGCAGGATGAGTTCGAAGCGAAGAAGGCGACACAGCCCGGAGCAGATCGTTAAGAAGCTGCGTGACGCGGACGCGATGCTGAACGCCGGTAAGGACCTGGCGGCGGTGCTGCAGGCGTTGGAAGTCAGCGAGTCGACGCTAGAGCGCTGGCGTAAGCAGTACGGCGGGATGAAGTCGGAGGAGGCGGTTCGGCTGAAGAAGCTGGAGGACGAGAACCGCCGCCTGAAGCAGCTGGTGGCGGATCTCTCGCTCGACAACCAGGCGCTCAAGATCGTCGCGGAGGGAAACTTCTGAGCCCTTCCCGGAAACGAGCGGCGGTGGCCAAGCTGCGTGAGCAGTTGGGCCTCTCCGAGCGGAGGGCGTGCCGAGCAATCGGCCAGCCGCGGTCGAGCCAGCGTTACGAGTCGAAGCCACGGAGCGACGAGCCCCGGCTGCTGAAGCGGATGCTGCAGCTGGCGCGGAGGCGGCCGCGGTTCGGCTACCGCCGCATCGCGGCGTTGTTGCGAGCGGACGGCTTCCGGGCGAGTGCATCGCGCATCCTCCGTCTCTGGCGCCGTGAGGGGCTGAAAGTGCCGCAGAAGAAGCAAAAACGCCGCCGATTGGGAGTTGCGGAGAACGGCTGCGACCGCCAGCAGGCGACGCACAAGAACCACGTCTGGGCGTGGGACGACCTTGCATGGGACGCAGCTGAAGTGGCTGTCGATCGTCGATGAGCACACGCGGGAGTGCCTGACTCTCAAGTGCGATCGGAGCATCACGAGCGAGGACGTCATCGACACGCTGGCGGAGCTGTTCGCGATGCGGGGCGTGCCCGCGCACATCCGCTCGGACAACGGCCCGGAGTTCACCGCCAACGCGATCCAGCGCTGGCTCGAGCAGCTGGATGTCGGCGTGCTGTACATCGAGCCGGGCAGCCCGTGGCAGAACGGCTACGCGGAGAGCTTCCACAGCCGCCTGCGTGACGAGTTCCTGGCCGTCGAAGAGTTCGAGACCATGGTCGCAGCGAGGAAGCTCACGGCCGCCTGGCGAGACGACTACAACCACTACCGGCCGCACAGCTCATTGGGCTACCAGACCCCGGCCGAGTACGCGGCGAGCAGCCCCCACTCCGCTCCGGAGCTTGCTTCGGCTACGCCTCAGCAAGCTCCTCCGCTGCGCGGGGGCTGCCAGATTAACCAACCCGTACCTTCATAACGGGTGGTACAGGAAATCGATGCTGGTCAGGAGGTCGGTTCTCGTGCGTATAGGCCCAACGCGCCCGGCTCATCCGCCGCGCAATTGACTATTACGCAGGGAGAGTAGCCGCAGTCATTCCCAATGACACTCCTGCACGGTGGGCACGCGCCGGCGTGGGACTCATCGGTGGCGCTTGGTGCACGGAGAAGGTAGTGAATTGCGGCCACGGCTTGATGCGTCTGGATTCGGAATCGGTCGATTCTCCAGTCGACTTCGTTTCCGTGGACGTGTGCTAGGTGTGGAGTTTGGTAGGCTGAGGCCCCCAGCCAGCGACGTGGGCAGCAGGACCGCTGGTCTTGCAATGCAGTCGCTTGGAAAGTTGCGTCGCTGCTAGTGCGTCGCGGCGGGTTAAAGCCCTAGAGTTCCTTGGTCTGAACGCCTCATGCGGTTGGCGATCTCTTGACAGCTGGTAGGGGCCGGGGCGTGTGATTAGTATGGGTCGGGGATCCGACGCAGTCTCAGCCGATTAACCCGCCCTTCGATTTCCGCGATGAAAATCCTGTCACAATTCTGGACGATGCTCCGCGGGCCCTGGCTGAGAGAGACGCACGTCACCCTGAACGGCTACTGCGAGCAGTGCGGCGGGACCACGCTGCTGCGTTCTGAACGCTCTGGCCGTATCACTTGCCCCCAGTGTCGCGACTGATTCGAGGCCCGCGACTGAGTCGGGGTTTCGGACGACGCGGACCCTGCGAGCGCCGTGGCGCGACACCGACTGCGCACCACGCCCGGTGAAGTCGCGAGGTCGATCGAACCTTCGCGGACCTTCGCGCGCAGGGACGCCTTGCGTCTAACGCCGGCGCTGGCGAGTGATCTGGGGGGCAGGGTAGAAGTGGGAGTAGTTCTGGTAGGTACCCGATGCACTCGGGACCATGAACCCGGCAGCGGTTCCAGTCACTGGTGTTTGGGGCTGCAAAAACCGCTGTTCGATCTCCGCGTTCTCTAGCGTCTGGCGCCTCGCGAAGTCTTGCACTTGGCGGTTGAATTCAATCTGCCGCTGCTGCGGCCGCACTAGGGAGAAGTAGTTGGTCAGCGCCCCGCCGTTTGGTCTCAGGAGGTTGAGGTACGGGCTGGTCGTTGGGGTCGCGGGTTGGTACCGCGGGACTGACTGTCCGCCGATCTGCGCAGACGCGTCGGAGCAGCAAACCGTTAGCCCGATCGCGGTCGTTAAGGCTGCTAGCAATGTCTTCTGCACGTTGGTTCTCCGTTAAGTGTCGCGCTGCAATTGTCGGTCGTGGCGCGCCCGCGACGCTAGCACTGCGTGCGTCAAGCTTCGCCACGAACTGTCTAAGTTTTCGGCAGATTGGCGGGGAAATCGTTCAGGATTTTACCCTGTTTGTCGATTCTACCAGGGCGCCCAGTGCTAAGCCAAATCCTCATTGTACCGAATGTGTCGCTCTAACCGCTGAGTACCCGTCGGCGAAAGTACCCATGACAAACCGCTCGAAACACGTGTCGAACCTGGTCGTCTTGTCACTGCTGGTCACTTGTTGTGGGTGCCACGTTATACGCTGGAAGACGCCGGAGCCGCTGCCGCCTTGCGGCGTCCCAGCGTCTATCCCGAAGGAACTGTCGAAGGCAAGCCTTCCCGAATACGTGATTGAGCCGCCCGATGTCTTGACGGTCTCCGCGGTCGACCTTGTTCCGCGTCAGCCCTACCGTCTGCGTCCGCTCGACACCGTGCAGATCCAAGCGTCAGGCGTGCCGGAGGATACACCGCTCGGCGGCGCGCCGCAGGGCTACACCATTGGTTTCGACGGCACGATCGTTGTGGGCTTCGACTACGACAAGGTCGGCGAGGAGTACCACCCGATTCAGGCAGCCGGCCTCACGCTCGCTGAGCTCCGCGCAGAGCTAGAGCAACGGGCCCGAAGCGTGGCCCGGGCCCCGCAGGTCTGGGTTACGCTTGTAAGCATCGCGTCGCAGCAAGACGTCGCCGGCGAGCACCTCGTGGCGCCGGACGGGAAGGTGACGCTGGGGGCGTACGGACGGGTCTGTGTGGTCGGGATGACAATTCCAGAAGCTCGCGCCGCGATCGAAGCGCACCTGATGCCACACTTCGAGAACCCGAAGGTTTCCGTCGACGTGTTCGGGTTCAACAGCAAGGTCTATTACGTGGTTACCCAGGGCGCCGGGCTGGGGGACGGAGTCTTTAGGCTCCCGGTGAAAGGGTCCGAAACGGTCCTCGACGCCGTGGCGGAGCTGCAGGGGCTGACCGCAACGTCGTCGCTGCGGATGTGGGTCGCCAGGCCTGGCTTCAACCAGTCTGGCGGCGACCAGGTGATGCCAGTCGACTGGCTCGGGATCACCCAACGCGGCGACGTCCGCACCAACTACCAACTGATGCCCGGTGACCGACTCTACGTGGCCGAAGACAAGCTCGTCTCCTTCGATACGCGACTCGCAAAGATCTTCTCGCCTGTCGAACGGATCTTCGGCGTCACCCTGCTTGGCACTCAGACCGGCAACTCCATGGCGACCTACGGCTCGCTCCAAGGCGGCATCGTTCGCTAAGACGCAAACAACTTCCCCGACCACGCTACCCACACTCAACGCGACGACTCTAACCCACGGACCCTTCCATGCAATTCAGTAGCCGCGCGAGCGCCATGAGGCTGGTGATAGTTGCGACCCTGGGCCTCCCCCTGACCGGCTGCGCCTACTGGCGCGCCGAGTGTGAGTGCCCGACCGATATCCGATACACCTACGATGTTTGCGGGCACGAGGCCGTGCGCTGCGGCCCGTGCGGCGTCGATCGCTGCTGCTACGGCTACAAGCCAACGCATTGGCGTTGCCTTAACTGCCCGTGCACCCACCCTAGCCCTTGCCCATGCAACGAGGTCTACGAGATCGAGTACCCGAGTGCGGCCGCGGTTCCTACCGCGGCGTCCTTCGACGCTGATCGATCGATCGCGGACCTCCCACGGCGACTGCCGCGGGTCGAGGAGCTCCCTGCCGCTGATTCGGGCCGCTTCAACGTTGCCCCACAATCGCCGCCGAACTACGGCGGGGTATTCGACTTGGCTCCTGCGACGGAGCAGCCCGAGGCCGCGGAGAGCGACACCGGGGCGGGTCACGAAATTCTGTTGAAAACGCAGTACATCCCGCCGCCATTGGTGGCACAGTCCGACACCCCGCAATTTCTCTACTAGTCGATGAAATCGAGAGCGGCGCGCCGCGCGTCACGCGTGGATGATACTGTCCACTGCTTGGGCCGGCCTAGCGATGCAGACCCGATCTCCGACGACAACAATCGGCCGTTGCAGCAACATCGGGTGTTCCGCGATCATCGAGAAGAGCACCTCAGGGTCGCTTGATGGCTGCAGATTCAGTCGGCGAAATTCCGCGGGGCGGATCAGGCTGCTCGGTGAGACGCCAAGCTTCCACGCCAACTCCTTCAGCCAGTCGATGCTAGGAGGGTGTTGGACGTAGTCCCACACGTGTGGTTGCAGCCCCTTCTTGTAGAGGTAGTCGAGGGCCTCGCGGCTCTTTGAGCAGTCGGAGTTGTGAAGGATTGTGACCTGTACGTCCACGCTTGTCGGGCTCGTGGGGGATTCGATCGCTCGCCGTTGCACGCTGCTGGCGGGCTGAACTTTTCAGTGTAATTCGAGTTCGCCCGGAGTCGAGCAGCACGCCTAGCGGGCGGGTGCGGTCGACGGAGATAGTAGTGGTCTCCACCGTGGATAAGCGGACTTGCGGCTTGCTGAACCGGGGCCAGATTGCCTCAAATTGCGAAGAGAATCGCCGCCGGACGCCGGAGGTGCTCGTCCGTTGCGTCAGAGCGCACTGCTGGTGTCGGGAGCTTCGGTCGCTACCAGCAGCAAGCGGTAGAGGGGGCGTGCTAATCCGCCTCGGTTCGCGAGGCGGCTAGATACGGCCTCAGCGAGCTGCTCCAGTCGGGGCGTTTGCTACCGATCGCGGCCTCGAGTCGAGCGCCGTCGAGAACAGAATATCGCGGGCGAGCAGCGGGCGTGGGGTATTCGCTGGTGGGGATCGCTTCGAGGTCGCCCTCCAAGCCGGCGGCCTCGAACAGCGCCTTGGCGAGCCCGTGCCAGGTGGTCTGGCCGGCGGCGGTGATGTGGTACAGCCCCTGGCCGCCCACCGATATCAGCCGCAGCAGCAGGTCGGTCAGCAGCGGCACGTAGGTGGGCGTGCAGTGCTGGTCGTTGACTACCCGCAGCGGTTTCCCCTCTCTTCCCAAGGAGAGCATCGTGTCGCAGAAGTTCCGCCCCCGCACCGGTCCGGACGGCGACGCGGTGTAGAGGCCGCAGCTCCGCGCGACGACATGCCGGCTGGCGAGCACGGCCGCCTGCTCGCCGGCCAGTTTGCTGTGTCCGTAGACGCTTACTGGGCCTGTCTGGTCCTGCTCGGTGTACGGTGTGGTCCGGGAGGCGTCGGCGCCAAACACGTAGTCGGTGCTGATGTGCACCAGTGGTGCCGCGTGTTCGTTGGCGAGCTGCGCGAGCGTCTCGACCGCGTCGGCGTTCGTGGCGAAGCAAGCCTTTTCGTCCGACTCGGCCTTGTCGACCGCGGTGTAGGCGGCGCAATTAATGATTAGGTCGGGCGAGATGCGGTGCAGGGCCTCGCGCACGGCGGCCGCGTCGGTCAGCCCACAGATCTCCTGGGTGAGCGGCCGGGCGAACTCCCCGAGCCGCCGTGTCACCTCGGCCCCCAATTGACCATTTGCGCCGGTGACGACTACTCGCTGGAAACCCCATGGTGGGGGGAGTGGTGGCGTCATGGGGCTTTCAGAGTAGGGGCGACTTGCGCCGGAGGTCGCGTAGGTAGTCGCCGTACTTATTCTTCATCGACTCGGCGCACTCGTCGAACGCGGCGTCGGTGATGAAGCCGTTGCGCCACGCGATCTCCTCGGGGCAGGCGACCTTCAGGCCCTGCCGGCGCTCGATCACCGCAACGAACTCGGCCGCTTCCAGCAGCGAGTCGGGCGTCCCGGTATCGAGCCACGCGAAACCGCGGCTGAAGGGCTCGACTTGCAGGTCACCCCGCTGGAGGTAGCAGAGATTGAGGTCGGTGATCTCGAGTTCACCTCGCGGCGACGGAGACAGACCGGCGGCCAGCTTGCAGACGTCGGCGTCGTAGAAGTACAGCCCCGGCACCGCGTAGTTCGAGCGTGGGGTCTTCGGCTTCTCCTCGATCGAGGTCGCCTTGCCGGACGCGTCGAAGTCGATCACGCCGTAGCGTTCTGGATCCTGCACCGGGTAGGCAAAAACCGTCGCCCCCGACTCTTGCGCAGATGCCCGCCTCAGCATCTGCTGAAAACCCTGGCCGTAGAAGATGTTGTCGCCCAGGACCAGCGCCGCGGGGCAGCCGTCGAGAAACTCCCGGCCGAGGATGAACGCTTGGGCCAGGCCGTTGGGCTCTGGCTGCACGACGTACTCGAACGTGAGACCGAAACGGGAGCCGTCTCCCAGCAGCCGCTGGAACTGAGGCGTGTCTTCGGGGGTCGAGATGATCAGGATCTCTCGCAGGCCGGCCAGCATCAGCACCGACAGCGGGTAGTAGATCATCGGCTTGTCGTAGACCGGCAGCAGCTGCTTGCTGACCGCCTGGGTCATTGGGTGCAGCCGCGAGCCAGCGCCGCCCGCCAGAATGATTCCTTTGCGTTGCATGACTCAATCGATCTTGTATGGGCTGTTCGTCTGGTCTTCGTGCCGGATCTCGTCTACCGGTTCTGCGCGGTTCCTGCCGGCGTACAGCCGGTTGGGGCCGTTAAAGACCCAGCCGGAATGGTCGCTGACATTCTTGTAGGCGTGGACCACGCCGACCGGCACGATCACGCCGGCCGGGTTGGACTCGCCGTACACGATCGTGGAGCAGTTGCCGTAGGTCGGCGAATCGGGACGCGAGTCCCACAGGTAGAGCTTGAAGTCGCCAGGCCCGATAAACGCGAAGTAGTCCGCCTGGTCGACGTGCTCGTGCGGGCCACGCGTGACGCCGGGCTCTGTCTGGCTGAAGTAGGCCATCACCGGACGATTGTCCGGATCCATGTCGTCCTCCCGGAACAACTCCATCAGCCACCCCCGCGAGTCGCTGAATCGCTTGATCGGACGCGTGACGACGCCGTCGATCGGCCCGTCGGTGTAGCGGTCGGCGGCTCGCGTCTGGGGCCGCGTCGCACCATCGGTGGACGCCCCGCCGAGACCCCGCCGGCTCCGCGTCGCGTCGTTGACGGTTGACTTCAACCAGTCGCCGTTTTCAAGGTACCACCGGACCGTCTCGCGGATGCCTTGCTCGAAGGTCACCGTCGGACTCCAACCCAGCTCCGACTTGATCTTGCTGGCGTCGATCGCGTACCGGCGGTCGTGCCCCGGGCGGTCCTTCACGAAGCGGATGAGCTGCTCGGACGGGCCGTGGGGCAGGGCCGGGCAGAGCTCGTCGACCACCTTGCAGATGGTCTTCACGACATCGATGTTCTTCTGCTCGGCGTCACCACCGATGTTGTAGACCTCTCCCGGACGACCCCCGGCAAGCACCCGCAGCAGTGCGTGGCAGTGGTCCGTGACAAACAGCCAATCCCGGATGTTGAGCCCGTCGCCGTAGACCGGGATCTCTTTCCCCTCGATGGCGTTGAGCGTAACCAGCGGGATCAGTTTCTCCGGGAATTGGTACGGGCCGTAGTTGTTGGAGCAGTTGCTGATGACGGTCGGTAGACCGAACGTTTCGTGGTAGGCTCGGGCCAGGTGGTCCGACGCCGCCTTCGAGGCCGAGTAGGGCGAGTTGGGCTCGTAGCGAGAGTCCTCGGTGAAGTACCCCTCGGCTCCCAGAGACCCATAAACCTCGTCGGTAGAAACATGCAAGAACCGAAAGGCCCGCTGGTCGTCCTGCGAGAGCGACTCCCAGTACGCCTGGCACTGCTGCAGCAGCCGGGCTGTCCCCACCACGTTGGTTTGAATGAAGTCGTCCGGGCAGTCGATCGAGCGGTCGACATGCGACTCGGCAGCAAAATTGATGACGGCGCTTGGCTGGTGCTCTCGCAACAGGCTCTGCACTAGCGTCCCGTCGCCGATGTTGCCCTGCACGAATCTGTACCGGTCAGACGCTTCTAAGTCTTGTAGTGACTTGGGGTTACCGGCGTAGGTTAAGAGGTCCAGATTGACGACCGTCGCGTTGGTGGTCTCAAGCACAACCCGGACAAAGTTGGATCCAATAAAGCCTGCGCCACCGGTAATCAGCAGCACGGGAGACGCGTTGGTAGAAAGCGATGGGATCGAAGTCACTAGTGGAAACCTACTGTCGTGGGGCGCATGGAGCTCAGCCTATGCTGATGTGCGGTTTCAGCACCGTCAATGCTCGAGCTCTCGTTGGCCTAAAAAATGCTGGCTCCGCGAGAATTATCGGTTTGGAATAATTATCGTGAAAAATGGAACAGGGATAGTTGACTACTTGGCCTCATAGGTAGACGATGTTGGGCGACGCTGACTGAGCTTCGTCGGGAACGCTTCTGCGTGCCGCTCGTAGCTCAGTACCCGCGACGCAGGCTTGTGAGAACTTCGCGAGGCTAAGCTTTGCTGAGAGATTGCTCGCTCACATGGAGAGCACGTGCGTCGGCTGTCGGTTGGAACCGCAAGGCGAATAAATAATTACTCGTAGAACGCACACCACTGATTTCTTCACCCAGAGTATCTCGCACCTTATAGCAGGTTGAACTGACGGATTCGGTGGACGGGCGTGTATCCCGTCCACCAATTCTAACTCGCAGCAAACCTGTTCCCACCTTTTTCCAACCACTCTCTTCCCGCCGCCTCGGGTAGAGGGTCACGTTCCTAGCCCGCCCCCGGAAACCTTCACGCTAAGGTCCTGCGCGAGTGGGCCAGGCTCCCCGCGTGGCCTCGGCTTTCTGGTGCATGCGCGGTCTCCGAGAATCTGCTTGGAGGCGGCGACGCCAGCGGTGACAGAGTGAGTGGGATCGCGATCAGCGGTAACGAAGCTATGCGCACCTCAACGGCACCCATGACCAGGAGCCCCGACCTAGAACGGGCCCCGCTGCGCGCTATGCTTGCGATCGACCATCCGGTTGCCGCCCGCTCACTTCAGCACGGTTTGGAGTCCCTAGGCTGGGGGTGTCGAACGGTCCACTCTCGCCGAGAGTTTGCCGCGTGTGAAGCCGAGGTCGAGCGCTTGCTGACGATTATCGCGCTCGATTTCGACGGCGGATGTGGGGTTCAACTCGCCGAGAAGCTGTCTGAACAGTCGCGGGAGCGGGGCATCGCGTTCTGGTCCCCAGATTCCCACCTGCCTGCCAGCCGGCTTGCCGAGGTCGTGCGCTTTGGCGGGGCGGAGCTGCTCATCGGTGACGTCTGCTCGGACCAGTTGGCGTCAATGGCTAGCGAGTCTCTCCGCAAGATCGAGCAAGGGCGGACGGCCCGCGCCATGCTCCGCACTCGCCGAGGCCCCGAGGCTGTGTCTTCAAGCACGCCGACGCATTTGCAGGGCGGCGCCAAGGCCGCGGCGCCCGGCTACTGCGTGCCCATACGTAGCTCTAGCGGGGCCTACGCCGGTGTTACCGAGGTCGAGGACGCGCGTTCGCCGCTGCGGGGGGTGATCCTCGGGAGCAGCCAAGTGATGCGAGAGGTCCGTCGCACGATTGCCGATGTCGCGCCGACCCGGGCAACCGTGCTGATCAGCGGGCCGAGCGGCACCGGTAAGGAACTCGTCGCCCGTTCGATACACAACCTGAGCCGTAGGAACGACGGTCCTTTTGTGCCTGTGAACCTGGCGGCGATCGCCGAAGGGCTGGCCGAGAGCCAGCTGTTTGGGCACGAGAAGGGCGCCTTTACTAACGCGCTCGAGCGGCACGACGGCTTCTGCCGGGCCGCCCACAACGGCACGCTGTTTCTCGACGAGATCAGCGAGATGCCGGTTGCGCTGCAACCGAAGCTGCTGCGATTCATGCAGGAGAAGAAAGTGCAGACCCTTGGGCTTACGGCCGAGCACGCGGTCGACGCCCGCATCGTTGCGGCGATGAACCGCGCCCCGGATGAAGTCGTCCGTCAGGGGCAGCTCCGCGAGGACCTGTATTTCCGTCTGAACGTCGTACCGATCAGGCTCCCTCCGCTGCGAGAGCGACGCGACGATATCGAGGATCTCGCCAAGGCGTTCCTCCGGGCCATGGCCGAGTACCACGAGCGTGACGTCCGCGATTTCACTGCGGAGGCGATTGACGTGCTCTGCAAGTTCGACTGGCCAGGCAATGTCCGTCAGCTAGAGAATGCGATCGAACGGATTGTCATCTTCTGCCGCGGCGAGACTGTCGACGCCTTCGACATCCCCGGCGAGTTCCACGGGGCGTCTTTCGCCGACTGGGGCCCGACCGCTGCGGACGCGACCCCGGACCAGTGGTCGGAGGAACTCACGCCGATGCAGAAACGGGAGCGGGCCGCGTTGGTTGAGGCGCTGCAGCGGACCGGCGGGCACGTCGTCGAAGCGGCGGCCCTGCTTGGCATCGGCCAGGCGACGCTTTACCGGAAGATCAAGCAATTCGATATTTCTCGGGGCCCACGTCGCCGGCGACGAAATGCTCCCCGCTGACCAAGATTCATACCCTCACACTCCCCGCATTCGTATGAGCCAAGCGAGTTTCGCTACTACCTCGAGCGCCACCGTCCCAGACCCCGGGATCGAGAACGCGACGCCGCAAGGCGACGCGGCTCATCCAGGCCTGCAGGAGATGATCATCGAGCCGGTGGACGGCTGGGCTCCGGTTGATTTCAAGGAGCTGTTGCGCTACCGCGAACTCCTGTATTTCCTGGTGTGGCGCGATGTCAAGGTCCGCTACAAGCAGACCGTGCTGGGTGTCGCCTGGGCGATCCTGGTCCCGCTCTTCAGCATGGCGATATTCACCGTGATCTTCGGCAACTTTGCGGGGCTGAAGGACACGCTGCCCGAGGGGCTTCGCAACGCCTACCCGGTCTACGTCTACGCGGGCTTGCTTCCGTGGCTCTTCTTCTCCAATGCGGTCTCTCTGGGCGGTATGTCGCTGGTGAATCAGCAGCAGCTGCTCACCAAAATCTACTTCCCGCGACTGTTCGTCCCGACGGCAACCGTCGGCGGGGCACTGGTTGATATGGGGCTCTCTGCGGTCATCTTCTCGGTGCTGATGGCGAGCTACGGTGTGGTCCCGTCGATTCAAATCGCTCTCGTTCCGCTCATGGTCGTGCTGACTTGTGTCGCCTCCCTGGGCGTGGCCTACATGCTCTCGGCCCTGACGGTGAGTTACCGCGACTTCCGGTTTGTTATTCCGTTCATGGTTCAGGCCTGGCAGTTCCTCAGCCCGGTAGTTTACCCGGCTTCGATCGTGCCGGAGCGGTATCAACTGCTGTACGCAATAAACCCAATGGTCGGCCCGATCGAAGGAATCCGAGCCATGGTGTTCGGCTCGGCGATCCCGTGGGGCATGATCGCTGTTTCGACTCTGAGCTCGCTGCTGCTGTTTGGCAGCGGCCTGATGATATTCCGTCGGATTGAAGCCCGCTTCGCCGATATCGCCTAACCCCGCTCCCTTCAACGCCGACGCAACTCCCGGTGCGTCCCCCATTTGCTATGAGCACACCAATGATCGCCGCCGCCGGTATCGGCAAGGCCTACCGCCTGGGCCAGCAGGAGGAGCGTTTCACGACCTTCGGCGACGCGCTTGTCGGGGCGGTGAAGGCGCCGCTGAAGCGCTTCCGGCAGCTCAGTGGCGGTGGGGGAAGCAGCCTGTTCTGGGCGTTGAAGGACGTTTCGTTCGAAGTCCGGCAGGGGGAGGTTGTGGGCATCATTGGGCGGAACGGCGCGGGCAAGAGCACCCTGCTCAAGGTGCTCAGCCGCATCACTAGGCCAACCGCTGGCAGAGCAGTAATGCGGGGCCGGGTTGCCTCGTTGCTGGAAGTCGGCACCGGGTTCCACCCCGAGCTATCCGGCCGCGAGAACATCTACCTCAACGGCTCGATCCTCGGCATGCGGAAGACCGAGATCGACCGCAAGTTCGATGAGATTGTCGACTTCTCCGAGGTTGAAAAATTCCTCGATACCCCAGTCAAACGCTACTCGAGCGGCATGTACGTCCGCCTGGCGTTCGCGGTCGCGGCCCACCTGGAGCCAGAGATCCTGATCGTCGACGAGGTGTTGGCGGTTGGCGACGCCCAGTTCCAGAAAAAGTGCCTGGGCAAGATGCAGGAGGTCTCCCAGGGGGAGGGTCGCACCGTGCTCTTTGTCAGCCACAACATGGCGGCTGTGAAGCGGCTCTGCAATCGCGGGCTGTTTGTCAGCCAGGGGAGCATTCAGGTCGACGGAAACGTCGACGACGCTGTAGACGCCTACAGCAGATTCTTTCAGACGTACGACGACGCGCCGGAGTCGGGTGAGTGCGACGTCGCCGTGGTGGATTCGGTTTCTGTCACCGGGCCTGGTGAAGGCATGGTGGAGTCGGGGAAGCCGTGCCGGTTTCGCGTGCATCAACGGGTGAAGCCCGGCTACGAGAACCTCGCTTTCCGCGTGCGGGTGTTCGATCAACGCGGAGTCAACGCGTTCGGCGTGAGCACCGAAGACATTAGCGCCGACAAGACGCTCGAGGCGGACGAACCGCTGAGTGTGGACCTTTCGATGGACCGGCTTCAGCTCACCCCGGGCAACTACGCCGTGGTCTGCGAGTGGGTTGATCGGGTTACGTGGAAGAACTACACGCTGGATAAGATGTTCCCGTTCACCGTCGAGTCTAGTGGCGAGGTCTACGACATACCTCTCATGTTCGAGAAGCACGGCCTGCTGCTGCCTCAGGCCGAATTCAGCGTGGCCCGAGCGTAGGCGTGGAGAGCATCGCTGAGAGCAAATCGCCTTCGGCAAGACTGAGAACCAAACATCGTTGATTGAGTCGAGCGTACGCGGCGTCCCCTGAATTATTGACTCTGACCTGCGCCAGGAGCCACCGAGAAGAAGACTGTGATGAAAGTCAGTGTTATAACCTGTACCTACAATGGCGCCTGGTGCCTTGAGAGGACGCTGCGCGCGCTCGCCGAGCAGACTCTACCGAAGTCGGAGTGGGAGCTGGTTTTCGTCGACAACGCCAGCACCGACGGATCCGGCGAACTTGCAACGCGTCTGATCGCAGAGTTGGGGATCCGCGGAGCCGTCCTGCACGAACCCCAGCCCGGCAAAACCTTCGCGCTGCAGACCGCGTTCCGCGCCGCACAGGGCGAGTTTTTCTGCACCGTCGACGACGACAACCTGCTGGCGTCGGACTACTTGGCGAACGCAGCGGAGTGCCTTGCCGCCAACCCTGGCTTCGGGCTTATCGGCGGCAAGGTGTTGCCGGTGATGGAGGACCCCGAGGCGAGTCTCGAGGACGCATGCCACTGGACGCGGGCGATGCTCGCGGTTAGGGACTTCGGCGAAGATGTGATTGCCGGAAACGCTCCGATTGGTGCGGGGATGGCCGGCCGTACTGCTGTCATGCGAGGCGTCTACGAGTCGATCGGCACCCACCTTCCAGACCGGATCGGGGATGGGCCGGGCTGCTGCGAAGACCACGAGAAGAGCCAGACTTTCCGCCGGCTGGGCTGGGAGGTGGCTTACGTGCCGTGTCTTTCGCTGGATCACGTTATCCCAGCCAAGCGCCTCGACCCTGAGTACATCTGGAGCATCGCGTGCTCGGCTCAGTGGGCCAAGCCGTGGTTGAGCGTGCTGGCGAACCCGGCCGCGCACCGGAGCCGCGCCCGTCATTTAGTCTCCGCCTCGGCGCTGGCCGCCTGCGCGGCGCGATACCGGCTTGCCGAGCTGGTCGGGTGGCGCGGGGCCATTCAGGGCAAGTCCGCGAACTGCTGGCGCAGGTTCTACGAATCCCGCGCGGCCGGCTATGTGGCGCTGGCCCGACGGTTCCGCGACGTGTCGGGGCACCTTGAGCGAATTGAGATCGCTAAGAAGAGCCTTTCGCCGGACTCGTTCGCCGCGTCGCCGCGGACGGAGTCCTCCCATTCGTCGGCTTCCCGAGCGGAGGTGTGCCGATGAACGCCCTGTCGTACGCCGCGATGCTGACATCGGTCCCGCTAGGGGTCATGGTGTTTACTGTCCTCCCGCCGCGCAGAGCTGCGTTGCTAGTGCTGATCGCGGCCTGGATGTTTCTGCCTGTGGCGGAGATTCCACTCCCCGGCTTCCTGGACCTGTCGAAACAGATGGCGGCATGCGGCGCGACCATGCTGGGGGTGCTGGCGTTCGACGCCAAGAGCCTCGCGTCGCTCCGCTTGCGTTGGTTTGACGCGACGATCCTGTTCTATTGCTGCTGGCCAGGCGTGTGCGCCGTCGCCAACGGCTTTGGCTTGTGGGACGGCGTGAGCGCCACGATCGAGTACATGTGCACCTGGGGAATCCCGTATTTTGTCGGCCGCGTCTACTTCGCCGACGAGAGCGGCCAGACCGAACTCCTCAAGGGACTATTCATTGCCGGTCTGCTCTACGTCCCCCTGTGCCTGATCGAGATGCGGATAAGTCCGCAACTCCACTCGATTTTCTACGGCTATCACCCTTCGGCGTTCGATCAGACGTTCCGCCTTGGGGGGTGGAGACCGGTCGTCTTTATGCAGCACGGGCTGGCTGTCGCGCTCTGGATGTGTGTCTGCTCGCTCGCGGGGTTCTGGTTGTGGAAGTCGAAACAACTGGTTCCGGTGGCAGGCATGCGGTACTTGCCCCTGCTGGCGCTCTGGGCCACGACTTTGTTCACCCGCTCGATGGGGGCGTTGGCGCTCACGAGCTTCATCACGTTGACGCTGGTTAGCTCAGAATTGCTACGCACGCGGATTCTGCTAATCCTCTTGTTGCTGATCGCCCCAGCGTGGGTCACGGTTCGCTCTGCGGGCCTGTTCGATGGGGCCGTGATTGGCGAGCTGGCCGAGTCACTCACCGGCGATCCCGAAAGACGGAATTCCTTCGACGTGCGACTGGACCAGGAGAACGCGGTCCGTGACTTGGCTCTCAGTAGCCCGGTCTTTGGCCACGGCCGCTGGGGTCTGGGGCTCGACCAGCGGTGGTTGCTTGAGTTCCGCAATCATGGCGCGCCGCAGCTCGCGGCGTTGGTGCTGCTCCTGCAACAGCCGCTGATCGCGATGTGCATCAAGTTCCGCCCGGGTAAGGGGGGCGACTGGGATTCGCCGGGAATCGTGCTCGCGGCAATCCCAACGCTGTTCATGTTGGACAACCTGCTGAACGGTATGGAAAATCCTGTTTTCCCCTTCATTTGTGGCGCAACCACGCACTACTGGGCACTTAAGGGGCAGGCCAGTGATTCGACGGCGTCCGAGGACAATCTCGAATCGCAAGGCGGCTGGATTGATCCCCGACCGGCCTTGCAGCGGAGGTTGCACCGGGGGCACGCCATCTAAGCGAGCGACTGCTAGCCGTAAGACATCTGACGAGAGATTCCTACCTGAACCTAACGCCGCCAGCACCGCCCCACCGATTGGGGCGGGCCTGAAACGGCGGACCTGCGAGGCAAACCTGAACACCGCAATGGACACGAAAAAGCAACAGTACCTGGAGATCCCTGCCAACGGCCACAGCGCCGTCGCACGGCCTGCAACACAGCGACCTCTCGCCGCTCAGGCAGACTCGTCGCCTCCGCTGCTGCTGGCTGTGATTAAGCGACACTGGGGGCTGCTGGCTCTTAGCGCCGTGGCGGCGCTCGCGGCTGCGTATTGGGGGGCTACGAGTTTCGGGAGTCCGACCGCAGAGGCGACCGCCCAACTCATCTACAAGGGCCTTCCGATGCCGCCGGGGCCACGAGTTTACGAGCCGCCAACGCTGACGACCTACCGGGAGATCGCGTTCTCAAACCCGCTCATGCAGAAGGTCACCGACCACTTTGGGCTAGCGGTGCCCGCCTCGGAGATGCCCAAATTCTACGAGTGCGCCGTAACGCAGAACTCCAGCATCCTCCGGTTCAGCATCAATTGGGGCGACGAGCAGGACGCCATCGCGATACTGAATTACACGCTTGGCCTCTTGATTGACCAAGCGCGGACCGACCGGGTTAGCCTGCTGCGTGCGCACATGACGCACTACCAGCAGCAGCAGGCAGCGGCCCAGCAGGAGGCGGTGCGGACACTCGAACAGCTCCACGCGGCGCGGCAGCGTGAGGCGGAAGAGATGAGCTCGGGAAACCTCGTCAACAGCATGCACAACAGCACGGTGCAGCTGGCGATCGCATCTCAGGCTGCGATGGACGGAAAGCGGGTCGAGATGATGGGCATCGACGAGCAAGTTGCGGAGCTTGACACGCGGATTTTCGAGCTGACCAACCAACTAATGCTACAGCTCATTGGAACGGCGAAGAACGAAATTGAGAACAAAGGCGCACGGTACACTCAGGGGTCCCGGCGCTGGGAGGAAGTCCAGTCGGTGCGCGAAGCGCTCGATGATATGGCCGATCGCATCGCCGACGGCCACCCTTCTGACCGGTCCTCGTACTCCGAATGGAAGGCTGAATTCGTCCAGTTGATCTCGCCCGAGGTCGATCCCGGTCTGGTGGCAACTGATGACGTTAGAACGCAAGAAGCCCTGATCCGTCAGACGACCGAAGGCCGCGCGGCGCTGGCGCTGTCCAGAATCCCAATCACGAAGCAGGTGGAGCTGTTCGAGCAGCAGAGACTAAAGTACGAGCAGAACGCAGTGAAACTGGCGGGCAGCGTAACCGCCACCGCCGCGAACGACGTCCTCGACCTGGAGGCCAAGCTCCAGAGGACGCAGAGCAAACTGGCGGGTATCGAGTCCCAGCTAGAGAACATGCGTCAGCTCGTTGAGTGTGACACGCCAGAGTTTGAGGTCTTTATTCCGGCGTCGGAGGATACTACGGAACTTGGATCCAACAAGAAGAAGCTATTCGTACTCATCTTCGCGCTCGCGAGCGTGTTGATGGCGACGCCGATTGTCGGCTACGAGGCGCTGCAGCAGCGTGACGCGCCGGTGACAGCCTTTGCGAACCGATTCTCGATCCCGGTAATCGCCGAGCGGATGCTGAAGAACTTCCAGACACCTTCGCTGAGCCGGGAGGTCGCCGTGGACGACGACGTCCGGATGCTCGCGCTCCGGATCCAGCAGACGGTTGGAAAGCCCAATGGGGTGATCATGTTCACCTCACTCGGCGAGACGCCTCCGCCGGTCGCGTTGATTTCGTCGCTCGCCGAGTGCCTTGCAAACCGTGAGGAGCGGGTCCTCCTGATCGACGCCGTCGACCCGGTTCGCAATAACAGCCTGCTGGCTGTCACGCCGTCCGCCGGTCGTGGCGACATGCTTCTGCTCGGCGAGTCTCAGGGACAGGAACCCGAAGAGCCGACCCCCGAGAACAGCAGCCCGCGCTTCGGGCTCTCGGACTTCTTGTCTCGAGAGTGTGAAGGGGTGCAGAGTCTAATCCAACCGACGCTCTGCCCGGGCGTCGACTTGATCTCGCGAGGCAACGCCGCGTTCCCGCGTGAAGCGATGGCTTCGAGCTGCATGACCGAACTGCTGAACCACTGCCGCCACGCCTACACCAAGGTTCTGGTGGTCGGCCCCGGCGCTTCTTCCCTCGCCGACGTGGAGATGTTGGCCGCGCGGTCGGATGGCGTCGTCTTGACCGCTGACGACGATTCCCTGAAGTCCCCCAGGGCCGCCACCGCGGTTCGCGAGCTGGTCGAGCTGCAGGCGCCGCTGATCGGTATCGTCTCGTAGCGCAAACCATCGAGGGAACACCGTCGTCCTCATTGAACTACGCCCCCACCCAGCGGCCATGACTCTTACCCTCCTTATCAACACAATGGGCTTTGCCACGGCCTGTGTGACGCTGCTGCCCGCACTCGTGTTTGCCGGCCAGTGCCTGCTCGGCGTGGCAGCCAGTCGGCGCTCGAGCGTGTGGCGGGTAGGGCCGCACCGGGACGCCGTTGCATCGACACGCTTCGCCTACTTGTTGCCTGCGCATGACGAGGAGCAGGTAATCGGGGACACCCTGGCCGCGATCTTCGCGCAAGTAGAGCCGGGTGACGAGGTGGTGGTGGTCGCCGACAACTGCAGCGACGCCACCGCCGAAGTTGCGCGGCGGAGCGGGGCCTCGGTAGTCGAACGCACGGACCTGCAGAGGCGTGGCAAGGGCTGGGCGCTTGCCGCGGGTCGCGACTACCTCAAACAGCAGCCGCCCGATGTGCTGGTGATCGTCGACGCCGACACCCTCATTGGCGCCGGCTTCGCCCGCAGCCTGCGTGCTTGCCCCCAGCTGCGGGAACGGCCTGTGCAATCGACCTATGTTGTTTCCGCCGCCGACGGGGATGAGGTCGCTGGGATCTCGGCGCTTGCGTTCGCCGTCCGCAACGCGGTCCGCCCACTTGGGCTGCGTGCATTGGGGCTTCCTTGCCTGCTCAATGGGTCGGGAATGGCGATTCCCTGGGCGATTGCAGTTGACGCTCCGCTCGCCGGGGGGCACATCGGCGAGGAGTATCGGCTCTCGATCGACCTTGTGCTGGAGGGCCACCCGACTGTCTACTGGCCCAGCGCGATGGTGGCGGGCCCCCTGCCAACGTCGGACGAAGTCTCTGCGGGACAGAGGAGGCGATGGACGCACACCTCGCTTACCGTCATGCGTGATCAGATCCCGCGGTTGCTGTGGGGAGGTTTACGCCGTGGTGAGGTAGCGCCGCTAGCTCTGGCGGCCGACCTGCTGGTGCCGCCCCTAACGCTGCTGTTGCTGGCTCACTTGGCTGCGCTAGTTGTCACCGCTCTGCTCGCGTTGGTGGGCGGGTCCTTCGTGCCGGTGATGCTTGTTTTGACCGGCCTGGCCCTGGTGGTCTCTTCGGTTGCCGCGGCGGCGACACTGTTCAAATTTCCTGCCGCACGCAGGGTCCAGGCGGCGGCGCTAACTCGTTACCTGCGGCGACACCTTGCTCACGGGGTCGAATTCTTCTACCGCCCCCACACGCACTGGAACAAGACCGCACGGGAAGTCGTCAAGGACTAGAAGATTTTCTCAATCGCCTCTCGGTATCCGCTGTGTCGGAATCAGGCGAGCCATTCTTTGCCGGGGAAGTGCTCGCTGGCTTCGGCACTTGCTTGGCCGAGCTATTAAATGGCGCGAGCGGCGCTCTTTCGTAGGAGTGTCTTGAGCGTGGCGAAGGCGAGCTTGATTGGGTTGAGGTCGGGGCTGTAGGGCGGCAGGTACTCCAGGCGGGCTCCGGCCGCCTCGCGGACGCCGGCTCGCTAATGGCTGGAGAGGTTGCCCGTGAAGACCGTGTCACTGAGGCGGAGGGTTGGCGCCAGGTGCTGCTGCTCGTAGGCCAGAAATAGCTCGCCGTTCATCGGGCCGTCGACCACCAGCGGGGCGGTCATGCTGGTCGACCGGAGGGCCACGACGAAGGTCGTTGTCTTCCAGTGGCCGTGTGGGACCTTTACAAGATGTCCTACATGAACCTCCACCGAGTCCCGGAGCTTGCGGATCGAGTCGGGTAACGGCCATTGTCGGCACCCCGGAGCCAAGTAGATCTTACCGCCAAAACATGACGTGATTCAACAATGCCCTTCCTGCTACTCGCTCGCGTTTCGCGGTTCTCGTTGTGCTTAGTCCACAATGTTCAGTGCCCGCTTCGCGGCGGACTTCCAACTGCGTTCAGGATCCATGAACTGCCTGCGCAACCGGTCGCAGGCTGCGACCTTCGAAGAGTAGAGCAATTGGTTGGATACCAGCTTGGCGACCGATTCCCCGAAGCCGGCGCCGCTGTCTCGCGGAGCGGCAATCGCGGCATCTGCCACCACCGAGAGGGCAGGGCAGACATCGGAGGTAACGACCGGCCTGCGCGCGAGCACAGCCTCCGCGACTACTTTGTTGAAGCCCTCAACGAAGTCGGAACGTGTTGGCACGACGAAGCAGTGCGACTCTCCAATCAGTCTACGCATCTTTCCGCGGTCGCAGTGGCCGTGCAGCGTTACCCGACCTGTCAGGCCTTGCTTGGCGACCGCTTTCTGCAGCTCTTCGAGCGCCCCGCCTGCCCCGCATAGGTCGAGCTCCACTTCAGAAAAACCGCGCGACGTTAGGTACCGCATCATATCAAGCAATTCAAACACTCCCTTGTTCCGTTCAACGCGCCCGGCGTACAAGAGACGAAACGGGACGGAGAGAGAGGGCGCGTCGACGCCTTCGAAGATCTCGTCGTCGTAGCTCGGCAGAAACGGATAAACCGGTGAGTGTGAATCTCCGCACAACTGCTCAATCTGATCGGTCACATCCTGGGAAATCGATAGAACGGCGCGAGAAAAACGGCGGTAAACCAGCGCGTCAAGTCGGTAGAACCAACTCGCTGCGTGACCGGGGCGACCGTGCTTTGGCCAGAGCACGCAGTGGCAAGACGGGATCAACCGAGTGCCAAATGCCCTGTTGAGCAGGTAAGGAAAAAGCCGCTCCGTCTGCATAGCCAGGACTACGTCAGCGCGGTAGCGCAATGCCGTTGCCGCTAGCCCAGATGCGTATACAGTCCAGCCCGCGTGGTACGCAATTCCACTACTCGGACGTGGGGGAGGGCGGTGTTCAATAGTAAACCGTCCATCGCGAACCAAAGCTCGGTTGGGGTTGGAAGCAACGACGTAAGCCTCGATGTCCAGCTCGCGGCAGAGGTCAAAGAACTGTGAGGAGTACGTGGTGCTCGTCTGGCTCGGGTCGGGCTTTCCAGCCTTCCAACATTCGTAGGTACCCAGCACGTTTCCCGGGCCGGCCATGTAAAAGATGCGGCGGATGCTCACAGGTCGCTCTGTGGGGACTTCGGAACCAGGATGCTGCCCTCCGAGCGTGGGGCAACGCCGGCCGTCTTGTACTCCATCAAACGCGATTGCGACCCTCGCAGCCAGACGCCCAGCCCCTGGAGGATCCCAAGAAAGATCGGCAGTTTCGAGAGCATCGTCAGAATGCCGTACTCAAATCCCGACCGCCAGTCGGAACCGCGGCGCTTGTCCTTCCAGGCCAGCCGGAAAACCTGCAGCAGCAAGCCGACGCCGCCCGCGATCAAAACCATAGAGGCCGCAAGCGGGCCCGCGACAATGAAGCCGACGCCCGCGGCGGTCAATAGGGCGATCGGCGCTACAACGTTCCAGAAAACGGCGCTCTTGAGCCAGGGGGTAAACAGGTTGAGCCGGAATCGTCGCTCCACGTCCAGCGCCCCGTAACCGGCACGGCGCTGACGCCGCCACCACTCCGAGAAAGAATTCATGTTGGCGTCGTGAAGCGTCATCTCGTGGTCGAGTCGCCAGACCTTGCCGCCGTTCGCGCGGAGGCGGCCGCAGAGTTCCGGCTCTTCGCCTGCGGGCACGCTTGGGTCGAAACCACCGGCCTGCACGTACGCAGCCGCCCGAACCAGGAAGTCGCCGCCGGTGGAGAGCGCCTCGCCGATTGGCGAGTCCCACTCTCGGTCGATGAACCGGTTGTACAGCGACTGCTGTGGGCGGCACTCGCGTCGTCGCCCGGAGACCGCGACAATCTCTGGGTGCTGCGCTAAGAATGAGGCGCCGACCTCCAGCCACGTTGGATTGAGTTCGCAGTCGCCATCGACAAATTGCAGGAGCTCGGTATCCGGGGCCGCTTCAAGCAGCATGGTCGCACCCTCCTGCCGAGCACGGGATGCCGAGAATGGTTTACCCGGGTCCAGCTGGACCACCTTTACCCCCAACGCCCGAGCTGTTGCGACGCTTTGATCGCTGGAGCCGGAGTCGACGTACACTACTCGCGATCGGGGAAGCGGAAGGGATTCTAAGCACGCCGCGAGCCGAGGGCCCTCGTTGCGGCCAATAGCGATGATGCCGACGCTCATGAATCGCTCTCGTCGGCGGGCGGGGTGCGTTGCTTCACCACGACAGCCGGGACGCCAACCGCCACCGCGTAGTCGGGAACGTCCTTGAGCACGACCGCGTTGGCTCCGATCACGGCTCCGCGCCCGACGCGAATTTCGCCCAAGATGCAGGCGCCGACCCCGATGTCGGAGTCGTCTTCGAGGATCGGTAGTTCAAAGTTGTGCTGGGTGCGAACGACGCCGAAGGTGGTGTTCTGACGCACTTGGACCCGATCGCCGATGGCCGCGGCGTTAAGGATCATGCCGCCGTGATGCCACAGCCTCACCTGCCGCCCCACGCGGACCGTGTAGGGAAGGCTTATACCACAGGTCCACTCGACGAACCGGTAGAGGAGCTTGTAGAGAACCGACAGCGGCCAGCGGAGCACGCGATTGTGAATCCCCATCCGCCAGTTGCCAAAGCGGTGGACCGCGATCGCCCAGAAGCCTTGTTCCAGCAGTTTGTTGTCGTGGGTCTGGTAGTCCTCTCGGAGTAGCTGCCACAGCGAAATGCCCGACGGATTTTGGTTCGACGCTCCCGATGGATCTAGCGCAGCGCGGTCGGTAACCGACGATAGCGACGGCGGACAGTGTTCGGTCGGGGCGGTCCCGGCGAGTGAGGTCGACATGGCCGTGGTTAGGCAGTGGGGCGTGAGAAGGGCCTAGTGCACGCGGTTTAGTGGCGAAAGATTGTAGAGGATGAAGTCGGTGACGAGGCGTTTGGGGATCTGGTCGTGTTTGTTTTGGAGCACACGCCGGGCGCGGTACAGCAAGTGTCCCGCAAGCCAGCCAACGTCCGCCAGCACCCGAGCGCCGCGGCCGTAGTTCTTCTCAAAGTACTTCGCCCGGCTCTCGAACCAATACTTGGGGAGCCGCCTGGCAGCGCTAGAACGCTCGGTGACGTTGGAGCTCTGACCCACTAGGTGCACAACGCGGCTGGCCGAGACGTAGCTCGTCTTCCACCCCAGCCGCCTGGCCCGCAAGCAGTAGTCGACCTCCTCGTAGTACAGGAAGTAGTCCTCGTCGAGCAGTCCGACCTGGTCGATCACCTTGCGGTCAATCAGCATACTGGCTCCGGCGACCCAGTCGGCCAGCTCACGGGCGTCGTCCTGAGCCGGGGCAATTTCCGCCGAGGGGAACAAGCGAAACCAGACGCCTAGGTTGAGACCCCGTGCCAGCTCGCTCCCCGCGGTGTGAAACCGGAAGGCTGAAATCTGCGCCGAGCCGTCGGGGTCTTCCAGGCGGCTGCCGACGATCCCTACGCCGCACTCTACGTCGAGTGCATCGACCAGGGCCTTAAGGGCGCCAGGCCTGACGATCGTGTCGGAGTTCAGCAGCCAGTAGGCGTCGAAGGGAGTCTCGTGGTCGTCCTCGGCGGCCGCCATCCCAACGTTGTTGCCGTAGGCGAACCCGCCGTTTCGCTTGGCTTGGACGAGCCGGGCCCACCGCCAATCGTTCTCGCGAATCGCGTTCTCGATCAGTGCTGGCGAATCGTCCCCCGAGGCGTTGTCGACGACGTAGGCAGAAACATAGTCGCACTCATCAAGCACCGGCTGGAGCGACTCCAAGCACTGAATCGTCAATTCGGCGGTTCGGTAGTTGACAATCACTACCGCAATCCTGGCAGCCGCTGCCTTCGGTCCGGCGGGGCTAGCCCGCAGCGGTGAGGCGGTGGGGGTTAGGTGCATCAGCCAGAGGGGAGGGATGGGAGGGGAAGACGGCCTGCAGCCGATAGGCTAACCACCGATAACAACCGCCGCAACAGGTTGAATCCCGCGGCTGAGAATTGGCGGTTTCCTTACTCGGCGGCTGAGCCCCCAGCGAGCCGCAGTCGACGGCGCAAGCGAGTCGAGGGTCACAATTTCCCAAGGATCCGCGACGGACTTATCACGCAATTTATCAGATCGAGAATCGGAGTGGTGGGCAAGAGATAGTGGGCGGAAGACCGTACCGAAAGTCGCGGCCGCTCGTCTCGCCTAGATTGCCCATGCTTTTTGCTCACATGCGTCATGCGGACCTCCGCCTGCGCGAACGCTAAGCCGATTGGCACCAGTTTTGCCTAAAGGGCCGCGATACGCGACAGGCTTTATATCTGTGATCATGCACTTCGAGGTACAGCTTTGACATCCATAGCTTCGGGGCCAGCCCACTGGGCCCCCAGCGTAGACATGGCTGCTCCCGCCATTAATCAGGCAGCCGAAAACCCCCACCAACATCCCCACCGCGACTCGCAGCCCCTTTCCCGTTATGGCGCTAACCTAGCGCTCGATGGGGTCTTTTGGGGTCCCGCTGTCGATCCAAGGCCCGTCTACAGCCTGCTGAAGCGGCTGTTTGACTGCGCGGCTGGCTTGACGATCATTGCGGTCGCGAGCCCGCTGCTCGCATTGATCGCGCTGGTCGTCAAGCTCTGCGACGGCGGGCCCGTCTTCTACTTGCACAAGCGAGTTGGATTGCGCGGCGAAGAGTTCACGTGTCTGAAGTTCCGATCGATGCGGGTCGGGGCGGACGCGGTCAAGGCTCAATTGCAGAGTCAGAGCCAACACACGGACACGCGGTCTTTTAAAATTGCCAAGGACCCCCGCATCACCTTCGTGGGTCAGTTCCTGCGGAAAACGAGCCTCGATGAACTGCCTCAGTTGTTCAACGTGCTGGAGGGATCGATGAGCCTTGTGGGCCCCCGCCCTGCGTTGCCGCACGAGGTAGAGCAGTACTCGGGTGAGGACCTGCGACGCCTGGAAGTGAAGCCAGGCATCACGTGCATTTGGCAGGTGTCCGGAAGGAGTAACCTGCCGTTCCCCAAGCAGCTGGAACTCGACATCGACTACATCGAGCGTCGCAGTTTGGCGTTGGACATGCTGCTGCTGGTCAAAACGGTCCGCGCCGTGGTGAGTGCAGAGGGCGCGTATTAGAGCGTGATCGCCACTCGAGCCTCGCAATCGGCCCGCGCGGGCAGCACTGTCCCAAATGTCCAATCGCAGTCGTCGGGAGGCGTGATGACCGATGGCATCGGGGCGACTAGCGACCAGCCTAGCTTCTCCCCGCCGAGTGCCAACCTCTTCGGTATCGACATCCACCAGGTCGACATGCCCGCCGCGGTTCGGTGGGCGACGGAGCGGATGCTATCCGAATGGACTGGGTGCGAGCTCGTGTTCACTCCAAACGTCGACCATGTGGTTCAGCTGAGCCACAGCCGGGACCTCCGGGACGCCTATCGGTCGGCCGGACTGGTTCTGGCGGACGGCTGGCCAATTGTCACGGCTTCGCGTTGGCTTGGAAAGTCGCTGCCTTGCCGTGTGCCGGGGTCAGAGTTCGTGCCCCAACTGTTGGCCACGTCGCGCAGCGACAGGCCGGCAAGGGTGTTCCTGCTCGGAGGCGCCGAGGGCGTGCCTGAGGTTGCAGCCGAGCGTATCGTTGAGCAGTGGCCCTCGGTCGACATCGTGGGCGTCGACAGCCCGCCGTTTGGGTTCGAGCACGACGATGCCGAGGAGGAGAGGATCGTCGAGCTGGTCGCGGACGCGGAGCCGGACTTGCTGGTGGTTGGGTTCGGCGCGCCAAAGCAGGAGCTGTGGCTCGCCCGGACGCGCCCGAGGCTCCACGCAAAGGTCGCGGTCGCAGCCGGCGCCACCATCGACTTCCTTGCCGGACGGCAAACCCGCGCGCCGCGCTGGGTGCAGCGGTGCCGGATGGAGTGGCTGCACCGGCTTGCGACCAATCCCCGCCGACTTGCCGGCAGGTACCTTCAAGACGCCATCGTCTTCCCGCAGCTGGTCCTCCGAGAGCGTTCACGCCGATAGGCGGATGCGCCAGAACGCCCGTCACCCGTTCGCCGACTCCATTACGGCTGAGTCGGCGAGCCTCTCGCCCGGCAACTGCTCCGTGGTTATCATCGACTAGCTCGGGGCGGCTCTTGTCTGCAGTTTACTCCACGTGGCGATTGACGCATGCGAATCGGCTACCTAGTCAACCGCTACCCAACGACCAGCCACACGTTCATCCGGCGTGAGATCCAGGGCCTGGAATCGTTGGGGGTCGAGGTCCAGCGGTATTCTGTACGCGACACCCGCGAGGAGCTGATCGACCCAGAGGACGAACGCGAGAGCGAGCTGACAAAGATTCTGTTCCGCCCGCGGGCGATGCTCGCGGCGGCGTTGACGGTGGCGGCGACCCGTCCGCTTGCATTCATCTCAGCCTGCCGCCGAATCTGGGGACTGCGGAGCTCATCCAATGCAGGGCTCACAAAGCACGCGGCCTACCTTGCCGAGGCCTGCCTGCTCTTGAGGGACGCCGAGCGGAGTGGCGTCGAGCACCTGCACGCGCACTTTGGCACGAACCCAACCACTGTCTTGATGTACTGTCGTTTCCTCGGCGGCCCAACTTACAGTTTCACGGTTCACGGCCCGGAGGAGTTCGATGGTCCGCTGCTGATTTCGCTGCCTGCGAAGATTGAATCGGCGGCGTTTGTTGTTGCGATTAGCAGTTTCTGCCGCAGTCAACTGCAGCGATGGTGCGGATACGGCGACTGGTCGAAGATTCGAATCGTACGCTGCGGCCTTGATCGACTCTTCCTAGAGCAGCCGGTTCAGCCCATCTTGGAGTCGGATCGGTTTGTGACCGTGGCGCGGCTCGCAGAGCAAAAGGGCCTAATGACCCTGATCGAAGCCTGCGATCTACTGATGCAAGACGGTCAGGATTTTTCACTGCGACTTTTAGGGGACGGGCCTTTTCGCGAATTGCTCGAAGCAGAGATCTCCAGACGCGGTCTTTCCGACCGGATTGCGTTGCTTGGTTGGCAGCCGGGATCGCGAGTCTTGGCCGAGATCCAGCGGGCTAGCTGCATGGTGCTGCCGAGCTTTGCCGAGGGGCTCCCCGTGGTGCTCATGGAAGCCCTAGCGAATGCTCGCCCCGTTATTGCCACCCAGATCGCGGGCGTACCCGAGCTCGTGCGACACCACGAGAGCGGGTGGCTGGTCGCGGCGGGGGACCCGCAGGCGCTTTTCACCGCGATGCGAGACGCGGCAGGCTCCGAGCCAGGACGGCTCGACACGCTAGGGCTCGCGGGCAGAGAAATTGTGCAGCGTCAGCATGACGCGCGGCAAGAAGCGGCTGTTCTGAAGCGAGCCCTGGAGGCCGCGATCGAAAGCGAGGTTTAGAAGCGAGGCTGCACCCAGTGGGGTGCGGCCGCCGGCCCGTGGTCGACTCTGGCAGACCCGCCCAGGTCTGTTAATCGTTGATCTGGTTGCCCGCCGCCCGATTGATCGCCTCGAGCACTGTTTCCGCAATGAGGCTGCTGTTGTCGGGCTGGAACATCTCTAGGTGTTGCCCGGGGACGTGGTGCACCGAGACCTCTTGACTGACGAACTGTCGCCAGCCGTAGTATGTTTCGAAGTCGGTGCCTATCCAGTCAAATGGAATCGCTGCCTTCACCAGCAGCACGGGGGAGTTCAGCTTGTGCGTGGGACGGTACCTCTCGCGAGCCCGCCAGAGCACGATCGCAGTCTCCCTCAACCGCTGATTCAGCTTCTCATCCGCCACTCCGGGGAGGTCAAACAAGCCGTAGCTGTCATCGTCGTCGAAGTGGGCCTGGATCTTGTCGCGGACGTAGTTGTACCGCTTGTTCCACGGCAGGGGACGCAACTGCTTGGCGTGTTCAATCGCCCGCTTGTAGGCCGGCTTCGTCTTAGGGTGCCCGGGCGCTTGGCCGTCGAAAGAGATCAGGACAGGGACCCGGCGCCCCATTCTTTCAAGCCGGATGCCCAACTCCTGCGCGACCAGGACGCCGAAACTGTAGCCGCCCAGCACCACGGGGCCGTCCGGGATCTCTGCGAGGAGCTGAGGGAGGTAAGCCTCGACGACCTCTTCAACGCTGTCGACAAGTTCATCGTCCTTGTGAGTGCCGACCGAGTTAAAGACATAGACAGGATGGTCGCCGAGCAAGTGGGCGACCCGCTCGAATGTAAATCCGTAGCCGCCAATCCCTGGCACCAAGACGATCGGGATGCCCGAGCCGGTTTCGATCGCGACCAGGTGTCGGTGTGGGTTGTCACTAGCCTCGCCAGTGATGAGGCCAGCGATCCCGCGTACGGTTGGCGCCTGCATGACGGCGCCCAGCGGCACGCAATGCCCCAGCTCCTTCTCGATCGCTACCACCAGAGACACCGCGAGCAGGGACTGGCCTCCGAGATCGAAGAAGTTGTCGGTTACCCCGACTTCCCGCCGGAGAAGTCTCTCCCAGATCTGCACCAGGTCATTTTCGAGCTGCGTGGCCGGGGCCACACGGTCTTCGCTACGCTCGTCGGTTGTGCTGAGGAGAGCCATGCGATCGATCTTGCCGTTGCTCGTCACCGGCATCGCGTCGAGCATCACCACGTGCGACGGCGTCATGTAGTCGGGAAGAAAATCGGCCAGGCGTCTCTTGATTTCGTCGGCATCGCAACCCGGACCTACCACGTAGGCCGCCAACGCTTTCTGACCGCCCGCGTCGGTGTGGGCGATGCAGACTGCTTGTTCGACTCCCGGCGCCGAAGAGATCGCCGACTCCACCTCCCCCAACTCGATTCGGTACCCCCGGATCTTGACCTGAAAATCAGAGCGGCCCAAGAACTCCATGCACCCGTCCTCGTTGAAACGAGCCAGGTCGCCGGTCATGTACATCTTCTCACCGGGCACGAACGGATCATCGATGAACCGCTGTTCGGTTAGCTCTGGCCGATTCAGGTAGCCGTTGGCGAGGCACTCGCCCGCGATGTAGAGGTCCCCAGGAGCGTGGTATGGGCAGGGGGAAAGATCCTGGCCCAGCACGTAGTATCGGGTGTTTTGAATCGGGAATCCGTAGGGGATGCTAGTCCAGCGGGGATCGACTTCGCCAACCGGAAAGTAGTTCGACCAGATGGCCGCCTCGGTGGCGCCCCCCAGGCTCATCACCTGAGCATTGGGGAAGGCTTCGCGAACGTCGTCGGGAAGAGTCAGGGGGATGTAGTCCCCGCTCAACATTACGAGCCGCAGGTCCCGAGAGTCAGCGGGGAAGAGGGGGACTAGCCGTTGCAGAGCGGCGGGCGCCGAGTCCCAGATCGTAATCTGAGAGTTGACGAGCGACTCGACGATTGCGTGCGGGGAGTCGAGCGTCTGCTCCGATGCGACGACCACCGTCGCGCCGGCCCCCAAGACGCCGAACACGTCGTACACGGATAGGTCAAAACAAGGGGAGGTCACAAACAGCAGTCTGTCAGACGGCCCCACCTGCATCGTTCGGTTGACCCACTCCAGCGTGTTGACGACCGCTTTGTGGGAGAGCAGCACTCCCTTGGGCTTGCCTGTGCTCCCTGAGGTAAAGATGCAGTAGCAGGCGTCATCGGCACTGACGCCGGCGGCAGGCCTCTGGTGGCTGACGCTGTCGTCGCACGCCGCCTCAATGGTCACGAAGTCGCGGTCTTGAAACTTGACTTCAAGGGCCTCTTCCGTGAGGACTGTTGCTGCTTGGGCGTCCTCCAAGATGAAGTCGATGCGTTCCTGGGGGTAGGTAGGTTCAATCGGAACGTAGGCGGCTCCGGACTTCAGGATGCCCAGCATCGCGACCACTAGGTTGAGGTCGCGCCTCATGCAGAGTCCCACGAATTGCCTCGGTCGCACGCCGCGCGAACGGAGGGAGTTGGCAACCTGATTCGCCTTTTTCTCTAGCTGCCGATAGCTGAGCGACCGGCCGTCACACTCCACGGCGATAGACTCCGGTCGCGCCGCCGCCTGCTGCTCGAACAGCTGCTGTATTAAAGCATCTTCGGTGAAGTCGTGACTGGTTTCGTTGAAATCGTAAACGATCCTGTCTCGCACGTGGTCGGGCAAGACCCGGACCTCCTTGACTTTCTCGGCATCAACGATCGACTCCAACGCAGTCGCTAGGTAGGTAGCCATCTGTTCGGCGACCTCCGGTTCAAAACGTGAGTTGAGAGCTATGGTCCGGATCTCCAACTGCCCTCCCCGCGGGTCGTTCACGACCACGAACGAAAGCGGGACCGTGGGCTGCTCGTGGAGCGAGATCTCGGTGGCGTCCCAGCGGGAGTTGAGGCAGCGCAGGCTGTGGCTCAGGTCCTGCGTCTCGTACATGAGCAGCGTCTCGAAGAGGCTGTGCTGCAGCCCGCAGGCGGTCTTGATATCGGCCAATCGGACGGCGCCGTGCTGGCGCTGCTTCATCGTGGCCAGGCGTGCGCGGTAGGCCACGTCGCTGAATAGATCCTCTTCGTCCACCGTCAGACGCAACGGCAGCGTGTTGATGTACAGGCCCACTTCGTCGATTGCGTTCGCTGGCGCACGGTTGGAAAGCACTTGGCCGAACACGACGTCGCGGTCGCCGGCTAGCCGCTGGAGGAGGATGGCGAGTGCGGCCTGCACGAGCGACGACGCGGCGAGGTCGAGACGCTCGGCCAGGGCATTGAATCTGGCGGTCGCCTCAGGGCTCAGTCGCACGCTTGAGCTCGTCGACCCACCAACCGGTAGCGGGCGGGTGGCCGGTTCGCTGCAGGGCAGAGGAGTAGGGCAGGTCTTGCCTCTTAAATACTCACAGAAATACTCGACACTGCGACCACGCGTCTCGCAAAGCCACTGCAAATAGTTTGCGTGCGCGTTTTTAAATGGAGGGGGTGGAAGGTATTGGCCGGCAAGCAACGTATCGTAGGCGTCGAAAGCCTCGTTTAGCACAGGGGCAAAGCTGCGGCCGTCGACCAGAATGTGGTGTACTGTCCATACAAACGCAGTACTGGTGCGATCAGTCAGTAGCGTTGCGCGCATGAGAGGAGAATTGGTGAGTTTAAACCCACGCGTCCGATCCTCCCGTAGGAATTCTGGCAGGTCTCCCGACGCGGTTTCTACTGTCACCGTCGCGTCTCGGTGGTACGAAACCGAGCCATCGGCGTCAAACGTCGCCGACAGGCCCGCGTGCGTTCGCACGACATGGGTGAACGCCTTGCCTAGCAGTTCGGCGTCCATTTCCGGCAGACCAGAGATGACAATCTGCTCGAGGTCGAATCCAGCACGTGGGTCCAGCATCCAGGTGAAGAGTATGCTTTCCTGCATCGGGCACATCTGGGGGGCGGCGCTGTGGCTGGAGAACCCTGGCTCTGAAATGGGGCAATGTGCAATCGCGTCGATCGGAGGCGACGGGTCTACCCTCGCCGACGACCCGGTTCTCACTGGGAGTTCCTGGGTCGCGTAGGAGAGGCAGCCCAGAGTCCAGCGACGCTCCGACCAAGCCCCGTCAGGTTGAACCTCAGGAACTCGTCGAACCGACGGTGGCTTCCGCACGGGGAGAAGCAGCTGCCTTGGGGGGCACATCCATTCAAAGACGTTACTTCCGGATGAAGGTCGTGATTCTAGCTGGGCGGGCGTCGGAACCGCTTTGGGGCGACCTTCGCGCTGCATTCGGTAGGCAATTCAAGGTGGGTGCCAAGCATCTGCTCACAGCGTCTGTAGGCGCAAGGCGAGCGATTCCAGAGTACTGATTCTGGCGCCGTGGGCCTGCCGCGTCCCGGTCCATCCATTTGCGAACTGCGGCGCCTTCAGCCTGTGCTTAGCTGGTTCTATCGTAGTCTAAAAGGCCGGGGAAACTAGACACGAGTTTGCAGGATTCCGCATGCAGGGAGTGCCCCGCGATTCTTGCGGGACACGTCAGGAAAAATGCGGCTCCGAAGGTCTGAAGAGACTGATTCTAGGGCGCTTTAGTGACGCGGCTCCGGTGTGGAAGGACGCGGGATTCCGGGCGCTTCTGGCGAGCAAAGCCGCGATCCACCCGCCCGCGGTTCGCGGCACGAATCCGGCCGTCTTGCCAATGGTGGACCGTTCAGAGCCGCCAAATAATACGCCGCGTCCTACGGGCAGGACGCAAAGGATCAAGCTAAAAGGGGGCGACCGGTCCAGTCCCCTCCGCGTCAGGCTGACCATTGGTCGGTCCGATGGCCCCGCCCCGGGAATCAGAGCCAAGCACCATCGCCGCGAAGTTCCCGAGTCATCTCCATGCACTCGGCGTATACATACGCGTGTCCGAAGTTGCCGGACTAGAAAGCACCAGCTTGGCGCCGCCAGAAGGTTGGTTCGTACGGCCGCGTCGGGATCTGGCGGCTCGGCGGCTTAGTCATGCGCCCGCAGCTGAGGTCGTGCCAGTCGCGAAGTGCTCTCCCCTCACACGCGGGCGAGTACAGTGTCGAGAGTTTGACGCAGGACGTTGCCGCTGTTGCGGAGGCCCTGCATCTCCTTCGGCCAGAGTTCGATCTCGTGCCGGGCCATCACGCCGTCGCGGCCGACGACCGTGGGGACCGAGAGGGCAACGTTGCGGATGTTGTAGCAGCCGTCCTGCACGCTCGAGACCGGCAGCACCTGGCGGCTGTCGAGGGCGATTGCCTCGATGACGTCCTGGATCGCGACCCCTACGGCGAAGCCGGCGCCCCCCTTGCCGCGGATCACCTCGGCGCCGCTCCCCTTGGTGCGGGTGAAGAGCTGATTTGCAAGGTTGGCGTTCCAGCCAGGGTACTTGTCGATCGGCAGGCCGGCGATCGTGGCGCTCGACCAGATCGGCACCATGCT